>MNGW01000071.1 GCA_001918935.1 Acidobacteriales bacterium 13_1_40CM_3_55_5
CGAACTCACGCAGATTCGGGTGGACTCGGTGAAAGACGAAAGCACCGCGGCGGACGCCTCTCCGTTGCAGGCCGAGCGTCAATGGCTCCAGCAGGCGGAAGACAATGTCGTTGAGCGCTTGCAGAATGCCGGCTTACTTGCGCCCGAAGGCGAGGTGGACAAGATCCTGCAAACCGTAGTCAACAATCTGCAAATCACCAACAACATCGAACTGCCGCGCCCGGTTCGGACGCGCGTAATGCTCACTTCTCCGCTGGAAACTTTCAGCGTGGGTAACACCATCATCGTCAGCCGTGGGCTGATCGACGTGCTTCCTGACGAAGCCAGCTTAGCCATGGTGCTTTCGCACGAACTTTCGCACATTGTCCTGGGTCACAATCTGGGCAGTAAGTTTGCCTTCAACGATCGCATGCTCTTTACTGACGAATCGACTTACCAGAATTTTGGCTTCCGGCACGTTCCCGAAGAAGAAATCGCTGCCGACAAGAAGGCGATGGACATGCTCAAGACTTCGCCTTACAACCAGAAGCTATATACCGCGGCCTTGTTCCTGAAGGAATTGGCGGTCCGCGGACCGCAACTGTCAGCGCTTCTGACCGCGCACCTGGGCAACAATTTCACGGACAACAAAGGTGGCGTAGCGCGTATGCCCACTCTCATGAACGTGGGACCGGCTCTGGATCCGAACAAACTTGATCAGATTGCTGCTCTGCCCCTCGGCGGCCGGGTAAAGCTGAATGCCTGGGATGACAAAGTGGAGCTGATCAAAGCCGCACCGGTGGCAATTACGTCAGCGCGCGACAAGATGCCGTTTGAAGTGACCCCGTTCTTCCCTCGGCTCACCCGCATCACGAGCGGCGGAAACACAGGCAATCCCACAACCGCAGCCAACACGGTTCAGAAGTAAAAGTACAAACGTTAAAGTAAGGGTTGAGGTAAGCGAGGCCGGAGCTGGAATAAATTCCGGGGGTCCGGCCTTCGTGTTTTGAATCAGTTCGCAGACGCTGGCGCCGACGCGTTACCTGTACTCGTTCCAATGCCCAATCCATCGCTCACGTGATAATTCGGATAATTCGGCCGCTTGTACTCTGGTAATGGATGCTCCTTGAGCAGTTGCATGACGACCTCGACAGCCTTTTCCAGTTGCGGGTCGTGTCCCTGACGCACCGCCGCAGGATCAAGATCCACGTCGTAATCAGGTGGAATGCCGTGGTTCTCCACTTCCCATTCGCCATTGAGGCCGTAAATAGCATCACGCGGCGCCATTACATATCCGCCGTCGACCAGCTCGGGATATCCGCCAATGCCGACCAGTCCGCCCCACGTCCGCTTGCCAACGATGAGACCGATATTTGATTTGCGGAAATACCAGGGCAAGGCATCTCCTCCCGATCCCGCCATTTCGTTGATGATCATTACCTTCGGACCATAGATCGCGGCTGTCGGGCTCGACCAGTCGGCCCCTTCCCGAGTTACGATCCGGCTCAACAATGGTCGGCGCATGCAATCAATGATGTAATCCGCGAGTTGTCCGCCTTCGTTGAAGCGCTCATCAATCACTGCGGCCTCTTTTCCAACTTGGGCAAAATAATAACGATTGAAATTGCTGTAGCCCGCACCCGCAGTATTCGGCACGTGAACATAAGCCACCTTTCCGCCAGTCATCTCGTACACCTTGCGGCGGTTGCCCTCGATCCAAGCCAGGTTGCGCAGCGTGTCTTCATTTTCGACCGGCACCACCGTCACTTCCCTCGCTCCTTTATCGTCCGGATTTGGGCCCACTTTGAGCTGCACTTGTTTGCCAGCAGTCGCCTCGAAGAAACTGTAGATGTCGTCGGAAGCACGCAGCTCACGGCCATTGACGGCCAGGATGTAGTCGCCCGCTTTCACATTTACTCCCGGCTGGGTGAGAGGAGCTTGCAGCCCGGGATTCCAATTCTCGCCGTTGTAAACCCGAGCCACACGATAACGTCCATTCTCGAGTGTGTAGTCGGCGCCCAGAAGTCCACCCTTCACCTTCTTGGATTCTGGTTGATAGCCACCTCCTACAAACATATGCCCAACCGTGATTTCACCCAAGGCTTCTTCGAACAGATAGGTCAGTTCTTCGCGTGAGGCGATTCCGTCAAGGTAAGGTTCGTATTTCTTAGCGGCCGCCGCCAGGTCGAGACCGTGATAATGGGGGTCATAGAAAAAATCGCGTTCAATCCGCCAAGTCTCGCGATAGATCTGCTTCCACATGGCTCGCGGCTCAAGGTAAACTTCCATGGCTTCGAGCTTCAGCGGACCCTCGCCAGGCTTGGGCTTGTCCGTACTTGAAGGAGGCTCTTCGGTGCCGGTAGTGGCCCATTGTTCGTCCTTGCGATAAAGCAATTTCTCGCCATTGAATGAAATTGCGAAATCGTTTACGTCTTCGAGGAACTTATCCACTTTGCGCTTGCTCAGATCAAACTTTTGCAGGGTTTGCTTCAGGTTCTGCGAATCTTCTTCAGTGATGACCTCAGGCGCTTCCGATAGAAAAAGTATCCCGGATTTTCCCGCCACCAGGTTCACATAATCCCTGGCCGGAATAGGCAGCGCCAGAATGCGTTGTCCGATGTCCTCGATATCGATGCGTACCACGACGGGCTTTTCACTCTCTTTGTCTTTATCTTTATCTTTATCTTTATCTTTGCTCTTATCATCCTTAGGTTTATCTTTGTCGCTCTCTTCTTTGTCTGTGCTCTTGTCCGCATCGGTCTTGTTGTCTTTGTCCTTGGTTTTGTCCTTTGACTTTTCTTTCTCCTTTTCGGCAGCCTTTATTTCTTCTTTGACTTTTTCTTCATCGCTTTCGGGGGCCAGCGGTGATGGCAGATCTTTCGCCAGCACCACGATGTACGCGCTCCGCGTGATGAGCCGGTTATCACTGGACATGTCCCACCCACCGCTGACCGCGAGTCCAAGGTCGGTGCTGGCGGCGAAATAGAGATACTTGCCGTTCTTGTCAAAAACCGGGTAGAGCGCGTCGCTCATGCCGTCGGTGACTTGAAAGCTTTTACCTTTCTCCAGCGAATAGACAAATATCGTGTGCAGGTGGCTGGGAAGTTGTTTGGCGTATGCGATCCACTTGCTGTCGGGCGACCAGTTTTGGCCGAACTGCGGCCCTTCGTAAAAGTCGGTATCTACCAGCTTGGATGTTCCGCTAGCCACATCGACGAACCATAAGTTCAAACGCTTATCGCTGTAAGCGATTTTCTTGCTGTCCGGCGACCATACCGGCGAATAATAAAAAGATGGCGATTGTCCCAACTTGATGTGCCGCACTTCCCCCAAGCCGTTCTGCTGGCGGAGCTGCAACTCATACTCACCGGGATTGTCGGAAAAGTACGCGATCCACTTGCCATCAGGGGACCATGCAGGATCGCGATCGACTACCGCAGGGCTGTGGGTGACGTTGCGAATATCGCCTTTGTCGGTGGGGACAGTGAAAATTTCTCCCCAGGCCTCCATCAAAGCCCGAGATCCGGTGGGTGAGAGATTGAAGTTATGAATCCGCTTGGGTTCCACTTTTACAAAACGTGGACGTACCTGTGCGTAGTCTCCGGCCACGCGAATATTGATTGCCTTAGTCTGATGGGTATTGAGATCGTAAAGGTGCAGCGCACCGAACTGCTCAATGACGATTGCATCAGGCCCAGATGAAGCCGACTTGAAATCCAAGCCATTGCTCTTTACCGCTTCTGATACTTGCTTGGTGGCAGTGTCGTAGGCGAACAAACTTACCGGACCATTGCGGTCGGAAAGAAAATAGATCGTGTTTCCCATCCACATGGGATTGAAGTCGTTCGAATTCTCCCGAGGAATTTTGACCACACTGGAATCCTTGAGGTCGGCAATCCATATCGGCGTAGTCTGCCCGCCACGATAGCGCTTCCACGCCTTCTGCCATTGAGGATGCGGCACGTAGGCTAGATGGCTTCCATCGGGTGACAAGGAGCCCTCCTCGCCAATGGGGAGGGGCAACTCGGTTGGGAATCCTCCTTCCACTGGAACTGTGAACAACCTATCGGCGCTGTGGTAGTAGCTGAAACGACCTGAGCGAAACAAAATTCTCTTACCGTCCGGAGTCCAGCCCACCACTTCGTCGGCTCCGGGATGGTAGGTCAACCGCTTCGGAGCACCGCCTGCACTGGGGACAACGTATACTGAGAACAACGGATCGGTTTCATTTCCCATCCCCGCAGTAAGCCGCCGGGCGTCACCGCCGTCGCGGGCAGCAATCCACAAATCGCCTCCATAGTTGAAGACGATCTGAGTCTTGCTTACCGTAGGCTTACGCAGTAGCAGTGGCGTGTTCGTCTGTGCTAAACCGGTTGTAGCCAACAAACAAATTGAGATTAGGACAACTCGCATTACTGGAACCCCTTTAAACTCGCTGGAATTAGTAGCGCCGGCGTCCGGCCGCCTGTCGGAGGCTGGGGCACAAAAATATGACAGTAGAGAACAAGACTGATGATGCATTATTTCTGCTGACGTCCTTTGCCCGGCAGCCCCACGGGATTCTCGTGCGTGCGCTCACGGAAGCCGCCTTTCATCCCTGCTGCCAGCGACACGCTTGACTCGCCAAACTTGTCGCGCAGCCGATCCGCCGCGGACAACGCATGTTTCCAGCGTTTGCGTCGATCGCCTTCAAGCATGTCCCCTTGTTCCGCTTCTTCACCGAATGACGATGCATGCACTCCAAGCAATCGCACTTGCGCGCCCTCGCGCCAATTCTTGCGGAACAGTGCTCGAGCCTGCTCGAATATTTCCGTATCGAGTTGCGTAGGTGCCTTAAGGGTATGCGCCCGGGTAATCGTGGTGAAATCTTTGTAACGCAGTTTGATCTGAATGGTACGGGCGTGCAAACCGCCCTCCCGCAATCGGCGGCCTACCATTTCAGAAAGGCGCATAAGCGTGGATTCCAACTGGTTCTGAGCGGCGGTATCTTCGTTATAAGTATGCTCGTGGCTGACAGACTTGGGATCACTGTCAGCCCCAACTTCCGTATCGAACCATCCTCCAGCATCCTCGCCGCGGGCTTTACCGGCCAACGCCAAGCCCCACTTCCCAAAGCGTTCTTCAAGGAACGTATCATCGAAGCGGCATAGATCACCCACTTTGCGGATACCGAGTGCCTGCAGGTTCTGCTCGGTAACTTTGCCCACGCCCGGAATGTCACGCACGTCGAGCGGTGCAAGAAATCTTGCTTCCTCGCCCGGCAGAACCCACAGAATTCCATTGGGCTTGGCTTTGGCTGAAGAGACCTTCGCTATCAGTCGCGAACTGCCAATTCCGATCGAGCAGTTGAGTTGCGTTTCCGCTTTCATTTTCCGATGAAGCTGGTTGGCCGCACGCAGCGGCGGCCCATGCAGGCGTTCGGTACCCGTCATGTCAATGTAAGCCTCGTCTACGGAAGCCATCTCCACCAGCGGCGAAAAAGAAGTGAGCACGCTATGAACTTTCTCCGAATATTCGCGATAACGATCGGGATGGCCGTTCACAAAAATGGCTTGCGGACAAACTTTCGCTGCAGTGCGCAGCGGCATCGCGGAGTGCACGCCGAATTTGCGCGCTTCATAGGAGGCCGCAGAAACCACCCCGCGCTCATGCCGCTGCCCTCCCACCACGACCGGCTTGGCTTTCAACGAAGGATCAAACAGCTCTTCCACCGAGACAAAGAACGCGTCCATATCAACGTGGAAGATGGTTTTGAGGAAACCAGCCATGCAATCAGAGCTACCTGAGGCGAATTGTACAGCGCAGGGCCGAAGCGTCCGGCTGTCCTTCAAAGTCAGATCTTCAATGCGGCTAAAACTAAAGCTCCGGTGGCTAAATGCTAATTGCTAAGTGCCAAGTGCTGCCTTACGCCGCGCTCACCGTCCGTGTCTGCCGCACCCGCTCATAGATTCGTACGTACTCCTTGGCAGATGCATTCCAGGAAAAATCCTTGTTCATCCCGTTTCGCATAAGCGTCTGCCAGGAGTTCTGGTCACGGAATGCCTGCAGCGCTTGCCTAATTGTAAGCAACAGCGCTTCCCCGCTATATTCCGTAAATTTAAAGCCTGTCCCCTTGCCGGTTCTGGGATCCCAAGGCTCAATAGTATCGTCCAGGCCTCCGGTCGCGCGCACGATGGGCACCGTGCCGTACTTCAAACTGTAGATCTGGTTCAGACCGCAAGGCTCGTAGCGAGAAGGCATCAGGAACATGTCGCTTCCAGCTTCGATTTTGTGCGCCAGAGTGTTGTCGTAAGCGATTTTTACCGCAGTCTTCTGCGGAAACTGCCGGTTGAGACGAAGGAACATTTCTTCATATGGCTTGTCCCCGCTGCCCAGAGCGACGACGATCATCTCTTCGCGGGCCAGCCGGTCCATAATTTGCGAGATAAGGTCAAATCCCTTCTGCGCGGCAAATCGGGAAACAATTCCGATCACGGGCAGCTTCGTATCAGTTTTGCTCACTCCAAAGGCGGCTAGCAGATCCTGTTTGCACTTGGCCTTGCCGCTCAAGTCCTGGGGTGAGTAATTGGCTACGATGAACTTATCCTTCTCCGGACTCCACTCGTCATAATCCACACCGTTCAGGATTCCAGCGACGGTGGACGCGCGATCCCGAAGCACGCCCTCCAGGCCAAAGCCGAATTCGGTGGTCTGGATTTCCTGGCTGTACTTGCGACTGACGGTGGTTATGAAATCGGAATATACCAGCGCGCCTTTGAGGAAGTTCACATTGCCAAAGAACTCCATCTTGGAGATAGTGAACAAATCCCACGGCAACGTGAGTAAGGGCAGAGTGTCAGGCGAGAACAGCCCCTGGTATCCCATATTGTGTATGGTGAAGACGGTGGCGGCGTCTCGCAAAGCGGGATCTTCCGCATACTGTGTCCGCAGCAGAACCGGCACCAGCGCGGACTGCCAATCGTGACAATGAAAAACTTGCGGCACACCCAGGATTTTGGAAGCCTCAATCACAGCGCGAGAAAATAGCGCGAAGCGTTCCGCATTATCTGGATAATCGCCGGCGGAGGTACCATAGAGCGCCTCACGATCAAAAAACGGAGGATAGTCGACGAAGTAGAAACGCACACCGGAATGGTTTCCGCCAGTGACCACCGAACAAAAACGATAGCGATCATCAAATGGTATGGTGATGCTGGGCACAACCGTTTGGGCGTCGGTGAGCTTGGTCTGACGATATCGCGGGAGATAAACGCTGACCTGGTGTCCCATAGCAGCTAGGGCGCGAGGCAGGGCGCCTACTACGTCGGCCAGCCCTCCGGTCTTGGAGAAGGGCACACCCTCCGATGCCGCAAAAACAATATGCATGAAAGCGAATCCTCCAAAGTGCGAGCCTTGCTGTATCGGCGCAAGCTATGATAGGAAAGTGCGATTTCCGCACACTCCTGCGCCAACCGGACTCGCGGGATGAATTGACAGTCTAAATGCCGGAAAGAAAGAGGGCAATGTGCCAAGAGTCTCCGCTGCGCATCCCAGCCGGAACAGCCGTCCCAAACTCGGACAACATTTTCTGGTGGATGACGCCGCTGCCATTCGCATCGTGGATGCCCTCGGCAACATTTCGCAAACGACTGTTTTGGAGATTGGACCGGGACGCGGCGCCATCACCGAACGTCTGGCAAAGCGAGCCAGGCGCCTGATCGCCATCGAACTCGATCGGGTCTTGGCCGCACAGTTGCGCATGAATTTCTCCTTGACGCCTAACGTGGAAATCATCGAGGGCGACGTTCTCGCGATCGATTTCGATACCTTGTTTGGACCGAAGCCCGGAAGCACCCGTCCTGGGATGGAATGGAAACCGGAGCCGGTCCGCGTTGTCGGAAATCTTCCCTACTTCATTACTTCGGAAATTCTGCTGCGACTGTTTGAATATCGGCGCTATTTTGACGTCATCCTGCTGATGGTCCAGCGTGAGGTGGCCGACCGGCTCGCCGCGCGTCCAGGCGGAAGTGAGTATGGATTACTGTCAGCGACAGCTCAGCTCTATGCTCGGGTGGAAAAATTGTTCACTCTGCCCCCAGATGCATTCTCGCCTCCACCGAAAGTGCAATCCAGTGTGGTTCGGCTCTCGATTGCGTCGCGAGTCGAAAATTTGCGCGTACCGGAGCGGGGCTTCGTCAACTTTCTCAAACAATCTTTCGGGCAGAAGCGAAAAACTCTCTGGAATAATCTGAAATCGCAATATCAAGCAAAACAGTTGCGCGAAGCGCTGGACAAAGCGGGCGTCAAACCCACTGTACGAGCGGAGGCTTTGTCGTTGGAGAAGAGTGCCGCTCTATTCCGCGCGCTCAGCACCGCGGGTAGTGAGCCAGCTCCATAAACGAGGCGCAAATGGAGTCGACCACACGACGTCCTGCCGTTGCCGGGCGCTTCTATCCGGGCGATCGAGACACTCTGCTTGCCGACGTGAGCCCTTCCCTCTCTCCCGCCGAAAAGACAAGTCCCGCGATCGCTTGCGTCGTCCCTCACGCTGGTTACATATATTCAGGGCACGTTGCCGGAGCAGTGTTTGCCCGATTGAATATTCCTCGACGATGCATTGTGTTGTGTCCCAACCACACTGGGATGGGCCAGCCTCTCGCCATCATGAGCGGTGGCGCTTGGGAAACTCCTCTGGGAAAGGCTCCAATTGATTCGTCGCTTGCAGAAGCGCTCAAGCTACGTTTCCCACTCCTCACGGAAGACGCCAACGCACATCGCGCCGAACATGCGGTGGAGGTCGAACTACCTTTCCTACAGGCCAAGTCTCCAAATTTCACCTTCGTGCCGATTGCGCTTGGCACCGGCAGGTTCGACGTTCTCGAAAGTCTTGGCCAAGCGATTGCCGACGTGGTTAAAGAGGAAGCTGAACCCGTCCTGATCATCGCCTCCAGCGACATGAACCATTACGAAAGCGACAAGATCACCCGGGTGAAAGACCACAAAGCCATCGAGCGAATCTTGGCCCTGGATGCGCGCGGATTGTTTGATGTCGTCATGCGCGAAGACATCAGTATGTGCGGCTTCGGCCCCACAGTGGCAGTGTTGACCGCGGCCAAACGCCTGGGCGCTACCGCAGCCGAACTCGCCAAGTACGCCACATCGGGTGATATTTCTGGTGATCGCGAAATGGTGGTCGGATACGTGGGCATAGTGGTCCGCTGAAAAACCGCGGCCCGCAGGCCGATTGCACACGGCAGCCGTACCGATTAAGATTGCGCTCTAAGGCACGGTGGATTTTTCTACCGTGGCCCTTCTCCCTCGTCCCATGGACGGTTCAAAGCTGACCGCACATTTCTCGAGATATCTTGGAACTCGCATGTCAACATGCACCCTGGTGACACTTGCCATGCTGGCTCTGTTCTCGGTTCAGGGACGACCAGTTTACGGACAGTCGGCAAGCCCTCAGGACTCAGGAACATTGCAGGGATCGGTTCGCGACCCATGCGGGCAACTGCTCGCATCAGCAATAGTTTATTTGCAGGCTCAAGGTGGGTCACAACCTGTGATTGCACAAACGGATTCGGCTGGGACGTATCGTTTTCCGAGCCTCCGACGGGGCATGTATGTTCTGCGTGCGAAGCTGGCGGGTTACAGCGACGCAACTTCCGGCTCCTTTGTCATCGGTGAGAATGAAACCAAGAGCATTATCCTGGCCCTGAAACCTCTAAAGGCGGACGAACCCAGCTTCACTGTAGCGGGTGTGACTGACACCACGAATCTTGGCGGACACGGTTCAGACACAATTGTGAGAACCAAAGAAGCGCTGGCAAAGGATACTGTTTCTCTGGGTAAGGGGTTGCAAGCGCGCTCTTCCAAGGCTTCATCTGTCAACCAAAGCGAGATAGTTTTGCAGGAAGCGGCTGCACACGAACCCGGGAACTTCGATGTGAATCATAAGCTGGGAAAGTTGCTGGTTGAGGAAGGAAAACCTAGAGAAGCGCTCCCATATCTCGAGCGGGCTTCCAAGCTCAATCCGAGCTCCTACGCAAACGCTTATCAGCTGACGCTTGCCTATGTGGGTTCTGCCGACTATCAACGTGCCCGCGCCCTTGTTCAAGCATTGCTGACAACGCAACTACGAGAAGCGCGGGGCAATG
The DNA here is from genome assembly GCA_001918935.1 of Acidobacteriales bacterium 13_1_40CM_3_55_5. Classification (GTDB taxonomy): domain Bacteria; phylum Acidobacteriota; class Terriglobia; order Terriglobales; family Acidobacteriaceae; genus 40CM-3-55-5. Next base: position 10,116 of record MNGW01000071.1, read on the forward strand.
CAGAACTTCACCACTTGCTCGGAAACATCGAGGGCAAACTGGGGAATCCGGTCGAAGCTGTTCGAGAGTATCAACTGGCAGCTGAACTCAATCCAAGCGAATTGAATTTGTTCGATTGGGGTTCCGAGCTCCTGATGCATCGGGCAGCGCAACCCGCCATCGAAGTTTTCACCAAAGGCAATCGTCTATTTCCTCACTCCATCCGCATGCTGTTGGGCCTGGGTTCCGCGTGGTACGCTCACGGTTCCTACGATCAGGCGGTCCAACATTTCTGTGAAGCATCGGACTTGAATCCCGCTGACTCGACTCCTTACCTGTTTATGAGTCGATTGCAGACCACGGAAACCATTCCTTCCGACACATTGGTGGAGAAACTCGAGCAGTTCGTGAGGCTGCAACCTGAAACTGCCCAGGCGAATTATTCCTACGCCCTTATTCTGTGGAAGCGGCGAAAGGGCCCGGAAGACAGCGGAACTTCGGCTCAGGTCGAATCGTTGCTGCAGAAGGCTGTGCATCTTGATCCGGAACTCGCGGTTGGCTATTTGCAATTGGGCGTCCTCTATTCGGAACGCAAGGATTTCCGCAAAGCGATTTTGTCATACCAAAAAACCGTCGAAGCGGATCCGCGATTGGAAGAGGCGCACTATCGCATGGGGCAAGTCTATAAGTTGACCGGAGAGAATTTAAAAGCTAGACAACAGCTCGAGATCTTCGATCAGCTGTCGAGGAAAAGAGCCGGCGAAGTCGAGCGCGAGCGGCGCGAAATTCAGCAGTTTGTCTATAAATTGCGCGATCCTACCCCTAGCGCGCAGCCGCAACAATAAGTTCACGGAAGCGGCATGCGAAGTTTTGACCCTTTCTGCTTGAGCCACTGGTTGAATTCGTCCACCATCTCTCGACTCCATTCTCGGTCGATCTGTCCGGGTGTGTATCTGCCTTCGCGCAGCATGGCATGCCCCCTTGCGCCGGGATGAAAGTGACTCCTTCGGGATCACCGAGGGCGACATCACCTGGCATGACGGTTACATCCCCGATTCGAATGGGTGTGTTGATCCCCATCAGCATGGTGTTCTCAAGCGCCGAGGGATCGACACCGCGAACGTAACATTGAAACCCTTTGATCTGTTGGATTCCGCTAACATCGCGCACCGCACCATTCACGATGAGACCGTTATGGCTCTTGGCGTAGATTGAAGTGGAGAGGTTGTCCCCCGCGAAGGTTCCATAACGAATTTTCCCGAACAAGTCGACTACCAGCACGTCTCCTGGTTGAAGGATGTCGATAACCCAAGAGTTCTCCCCACCTACGCGGGCTTCTTTTTTTCCGTTTGTCTGGATAACCGAGTCGACGTCAGGCCTATGTGGCAGAAAGACGGCCGTGACGACACGTCCGACCAGTCGCTGGCCAGGATTGATCACCTTCCAGCCACTCTCAAACTGATTGCGATAACCTGCCTCCTGAAGGATGTCCCAAGCCTCGTCGGCGGTGACATCTCGTAAACGGACTAATACGCTTTCCGGCACCCTCGGCCTGCCATCCGCAAATCGGTCTCCATGCCAATCGGGAGTGAATTGAATCCGCTGTTCGCCGGAGAATGTTCCCAACTGCGCTCTTGCAGTTGGGGCCCAAACCAGAAACATGATGGCAAATGACAGCACTGTGTCGCGCATTTTGCTCATGAGATCTCCCTACTCAGTTCTCAGGTTTCACAGTTACAGATGATCGTTGCGGAAAATATCACAAGCGCAGAAAGTCAACAATGTATTCCGGCGGTGATGGAGGCGCTGAAGAAATCAATCTTCAGTTTTTATCTTTCCACGCACCAGAAACTCTTCCGGGAAATCCGAAGCGTTACCTTTTGGAACATTAACTGTATGGGTGGTTGTGATTGTTCCTGCGGTCCTGATCACTCTGATCAGATTCGAGCGCTGCTCCCGAAGAGTTTCGATACTGATTCGTTCTGGGGAACGGATTGCATCATCGGACGGCAGAAATCCCACGCTTTGATTTCTGCCTAACGACTTTGCGAGATACAAGGCAGTGTCAGCTAATTCAATCACTTCCTCGGCGCAAATTGCTTCGTAGGCGGATTCACACCATGGGTAGGGCGACCATCCGATCGAACACGTCTTGCGGACCTTAACCCCACCCAGCAAATCGAACGGCGCTGAAGCCATGACGTCCAGAATGCGACTGCAAAAAACTGGCGTTCCTGAACGATCCGCGGCGCGGCTCATAATCAGGAATTCTTCTCCGCCCCAGCGGACCAGCAGGTCGGATTTACGCATGACAGTGGAAAGACGCTGAGCAATTTTTCGTAACAGTTCGTCTCCAGCGGCATGCCCATAGTCGTCGTTAACCCTCTTAAAAAAATCGACATCAACCATAATAAACACCAGATCCCGCTGTTCATCCTTCTTGGAATCAGAATCCTGGTTGCGTTGGTAGCTCCGCAGGACCAAAGTGGCATCTGCGGCGAGAGTCTCTTCCAGATAACGGCGATTCCAGACTCCGGTAAGAGGATCGGTGAAGGAGACTTGCTGGAGTTCGAGGTTTTTTCGTTGCAGTTCCATGCTGTGCCACCGCAACGACTGTTCCTTGTTTACCAGGTCGTCCTTGAGTCGACACATTTCCTGCAAATTTTGATGTGACGCTGCCAACAGGTGAATTAGTTCCCGATCGAGCAGGTGCTGTTTCAGGAAGACCAGCAAGCCCATGACAAGCATAGCGCCCACGGTTAAGAGGAGCCGATAGGTGCGAACCCGTTGCGGAGTGTGTCCGTCGAACACTACCCAAGTGCCCATATGCCGTGTGCTCCCGCCGCCGTTTCTGTAGCCAGGCTCTGCCGCAATAGGCGACGGCCGGTTAAGGCGAAATATGCAAACCAAGCCATGGCAACCACGAGCGGTAGATCATAGAGACTGCCCGTGTAGTAGAGATGCAAGTCAATCGCTGTGCTAGCGGCCAGGGAGCCAACAGCGTACAACAAGGCCGCTCCAAAACATTGAGCGTAGATCGCCCTCCAGGCGCCCGAACTGCGTCGCAGGAGGAATGCCAAAGCAAAAAGGAGGACCAAGTGCTCCGAAAGATATAAGAGATTGAAGTTGTGGCCATATGTGGTTTCACTGGGAGCGACATATTGCCAAGGAATAACCAGGAAAAGATATAGATATAGCCACCAGATCAGCAGCAATAAGAAATCCAGTGAACCAAAATGAGCCGACTGATTGCCTTGTTTTATGTGTGGCTGCACGGCAAGCGCACCCATCATAGGCACGATATGCAGGAACAAAATCACATCGCCCACGAATGGATTGGGGACGTCCTGACGCAGAAAAATTTCGAAGTAAGTCCACAAACCTTGCGCCCATAGCCACATTCCGCAAGCCAAGGCCATCAGGGCCCAGAACAGTCTCGCCTTGCTTTCCGCTTTTCGCGCGGTGGCGAAACTAAAAACAGTGCATAACAGCAGGAGAGCGCATTGGGTCAAGTCTCCCAGCGCCGTCAATTTGAAACTGCGCGCTAACAGCAAGGAGCCAAATACCTGAAGGCACACCAGCAGGGCAATGGCGACAAGCCAATTCTTACCAGCTTCGATTGTACGGAGAGCCACCCCGTCATTGTAGGGGCGTCAAAGCTGAATGGACGCGTTACGGAGGTAATGAGCCTCTGTCCCATTCCGAACATCAGCGTCCATGGTCCCACGAGTCAATTTATTCCTGTGCTGCTCACGCTCTCGCAGCGTCGATCTCCGATTCTTCCCCTGATTACTTAGTACTTCATCGGACACAAGCTATCGTAATTTTTGTCGTGTGCTCGAGTTTGTCCGCCAGCAAAGATGTGAAGTCTCAAATTGAAGAACTCTGCTTCGCTAGCAGTCTCCGCGGCGGGACATCTCACGCCACTACAAAGCCATCTTAGGAACGTTACTTTGGATAAAGGCGGTGGTATGAGCAAAGCATTAGTTCGATCTTTGAGTTTCCTCTTAGTTCTCTTCAGTAGTTTAACTTTCATCTGGGCGCAGGAACCCGAAAGCAAGCAAAATCAGCCAGCCTCAGATAACACCAAAATTAACCAGCGTGATCGAAGTAAGTCTGAACCAACTGCGGATCAGCAGAAGGAAAACCGGTCGGATCGCGAGCTCGCCCGGCAGATTCGACGCGCGATCGTGAAAGACAAGTCTCTTTCGACGTACGCGCACAACATCAGGATCGTCGCACAGGACGGAATGGTGACACTTAAGGGGCCCGTAAATACGCAAGAAGAAAAGCAAGCAATTGAAGCAAAAGCTGCGGAAATTGCGGGACAAGGCAAGATCACCAATGAAATCGAGGTGGGCAGCAAAGAGGCCCGCAAACCTTCCCCCAGTCACTACCGATAAGTACAACGATTACAAAACAAAAAGGAGCTCAAGTGGCAGGCAAAAATACAGCAGTGTTTGGAATTTATCGGGACCGCACCAGCGTAGAGAACGCGGTCGACGTCCTGCGTCAGGAAAACTTCCGCAACACCGATATTTCGGTTCTGTTTCCTGAAAATCAGGGAACGAAAGATTTTGCTCACGAAAAAAATACTAAGGCGCCTGAGGGAGCCGCGACGGGTGCAGGTTCGGGAGCTGTGATCGGCGGGACATTGGGATGGCTTACCGGCATCGGCGCGCTGGCGATTCCCGGCGTTGGGCCGTTCATTGCGGCGGGACCCATCGTGGCTGCTCTGGCAGGAGTGGGTGTCGGCGGGGCGATTGGTGGCATCGCTGGAGCCTTGATTGGGTTGGGTATTCCGGAATACGAAGCCAAGCGATACGAAGGTCGCATAAAAGAGGGCGGCATTCTGCTTTCCGTGCATTGCGACGACTCTAACTGGACCAAACGGGCAAAGGAAATCCTCGAACGCACTGGCGCTCAGGATGTGTCGTCAAGCGGCGAAGCTAATGCCGACTTCCAGAAGACTGACAAACCCATGCCGCGCGCAAGCTAAGACGAATCAGGGTTTCATGGCAGGCATCATCACCGGTTGTAAAAGAAAAAAAGGAGGCTTAGTAATGGACAACGAGAAACAGCAAGGCCAGCAGGGCCAGGGCGGTCAACAGCAGCGTCAAGGCGGCCAGCAAGACCAGCAACGGCAAGGTGGTCAGCAGGACCAGCAGCGTCGTCAGCCCGGCAGTGACGTGGATGACGAACAAGAGAACGAACGGAAGCGAGCCTAGAGAAAGAGCGGAACTTCCCGAACCCCCTCGCCGAAGAGGGGGTCCGGAAGTCTCGCGGAAGGTGATATATGAGCATTTTCACTATTCTCTTTATTGTGTTGCTTGTCGCTTGGCTACTGGGATGGGGTGTATTTCACGTGGCAACCGGTCTGATTCATATCCTGCTCATTGTCGCCGTCATCGCGCTCATTCTCCACTTTGTGCGCGGAGGCAGAGGTCCAGCCTAGCCATTCAAACCGAACTTCCCCTCAACCACGTTGCGCACGGATGCTGGCGCGCAGTTCTTGCACGATTTCGTTCGCAGCTTTGCGAGCAGCCTCGTGTTGGGTCACATCGAATGAAATAGCTCCGACGCGGGCGTGACCTCCTCCACCGTAGCGCTCACAGATCTTGGCCAGATTCACTAGACGTTCAGAGTTTGCCCACGGATTCGAGCCCACCGAAACTTTCACTCGAAAACTGCTTTTGCTCAGGCCCACGCTATAAACCGACTCCGGATGCAGATAGTAGGGAATAAATTTGTTGTAGCCTTCCAAGTCTTGATCGGTGACATCGAAGAAAAGTGTGGCATCTTTTGATTGCGTGCGGTCTTTCAGAATCGTAATGGAGCGTTGGTGACGCTCAAGCAAGGGAGCTAACAGCGGTGCGACAAACGGCTGTTCGAGGATCTTTGCCAGAGGCATGCTTGCCAGCAGTGGAATCAACCGGGGGACAAACGTGTGGTCCTGGGCCGACTCAATGACCATGGTCAGCTTCATAGCAGGCTCTTTCATCTCCACTGCAGTTTTGGCGTCGGGATACATGGCGCCGTCGATAATGTCGGTCCAACGGATAAGATCAGCCAGCGGCAACGGATTAAAACCGAAGCGCTGCTCCGTTATCATGGCAATGAAGCTGGTACAGGACTTGAAATCGGGATCGTAGAACTTGCGATTACTCTGATCCTGCTCAAAGTGCGCCGCGTCCTCCGCAGTCAGGAAAGCACTCTGATGATGATCGAACCACCAGGTGATTTTCGCTGAACTGGAATATTTGAAATCCACAATAGCGTTCTCATCCCCGTCAAAATGATCCTCGTTGAACAGGGCGCCGGCGCGGTGTAGCAGACCTGAAAAAACAAACTCAACGTCATTGCGGATGCGTTCCCGATAAAAACGCGAGAAGACAGCAGCGGACGATGCCCCGTCAAAGCATTTGTCATGATAGAAGACGCGGACCTTCAAAAGAGTCCTTTCCAAGCCTGGCGCATGGCGACAGTAATTGCTGCAACCCGACCACAACCGAAAGTAAATAGGAATGCCACTCCGGGGAGATTCTGTCAAGCAGACAAAACGGCCGTTCGCCATTAAGATAGCCGTTTCTAGGGATTAGCTAAATCGCGTCGGCTTGCTTCTCCGCCATATCGCCAATGACCGGCACTTTGAACGTCTGCCCCTGATTGGCTTTGAGCAGCAGAATGATCCAGAGAATGAACCCTCCGACCCACACGATTAGGTGCAGCGGCAGTGTTATCAAAACCAGGAAAGGGATGACCGACAGGATTGAAAGGGCGATCCCAATGGCGATCATGGCCACACAAAAAAAGATGCTTTGGAACGAGTGAAAGCGGATGAAGCGACTACGGTTGTAAGGCGCCGTCACTAGAAAAATGATGGCGGGGATTGGTGTGACATAGGCGAGCATTCCGGCGACGTTGTCCGTCAATCCTCCGGTACTGCTTTGGGAAGTTCCTGCGGAGGTGGCGGAGGCGCGACTGCTGCAAGCGGGACAAGTCGTTGCTCCATCGGCTATCTGGGTTCCGCAAACGCTGCAAAAGGCCATGGTTCCCCCTTCTTTTTATTCAAGTGACAAACAAGTCGCGGCGATTTCCGAGTTCCATATCGCGCGGAAGGTATCAGAATCATTGCAGCATAGCAATCGGAATCGCAACTTGACGGTTATGCCTCGCTACACTTTGCTCGCTTGCCGTAACGCCAGCTCCCCAATAAAGGGCAATTTGAACAGTTCACCCTGAAGGGCCTTTACTAGAAGCACCAGCCAAAGGATCACGCATCCGAGAAAAATGATCACGGAAATCAGTAACAGAAGTAGATGGCCTAACCAAGGAATCAGAGACAAAATCAGAAATACCAGTTTCAGCGCGAGGCCGGCCGCAAGCGCTACTATAGTCATGAAGATGGATTGCAACGCGTGAAAGCGGATAAACCGATTGTTCTTAAATGGTTCCACCACTAGAAATATAATTGCGGGAATAAATGTGAAATAAGCCAGCGCGCCAGCGATGTTGTCACGGATTCCGCCGGTCGTCCCTAACACGGGTTGAGCTGTGTTCCGGCCACAACCAGGACAGAAAGCAGTGTTGTCTGGGATTTCAATCCCGCATTGCGGACAAGAAAGCGGCACGGTTTCGCTCCTAAGGCGTTTTTTGGCCCGTTATCGAAAAAGGTTTCACACCACTCGCCGTGTGGCGTTTTTCTTACGACAGTCCTCGCAAACTCCATAAACCTGGAAGGTGTGGCGAGTGGTGAGGTAGTGATGTTTACGTCCGATTTCCTGCTCCAGGCGATCCACCTCGGGAGAGAAGAATTCCACCGAACTGCCGCACTCGGTACATACCATGTGGTGATGGCTCCGGCGATTGTACTGGTGCTCGTAGCGCGCGATGCCGTCATGAAACGCGACCTCGCTCGCCAATCCGCATTCGGCCAAGAGCTTGAGCGTGCGATACACAGTGGTAAAGCCGATTTTGGGATCCTTTTTCTTTACCAGTCGGTGCAGTTCGTCGGTGGAAAGATGTTCTCGAGTTTCCAGAAAGGTTCTCAGAATCGTATCGCGCTGTTCTGTATGCTTCAGTCCGACACGTTTCAGATGGCGATGCAAGATGGCTTGCGCCTCGCGGATCATTTCCCGTGAGATGGTGGGCTGATCGTCAATTCGTTTTTGCAACATGAGTTCTGCCGGTTTCAAGTGGCAGGATCAAAAAACGCTCGGCATGCGCTCCGGCCCTGATCCACTCCAAATTACCACCTGGAGCAGTCATCAGAATAATACTGGCCTTTGGGAATCGCGCCAACCATTTTGCCCAATACTCGGCTGAGCGGGGCGGACTCATGAAGAAAGGCTTGGTCAGCGCGTCGGCAATTTCGGCGTCGTCCAATAACACGGTGACGCTGACCGCACCCCCGATGGCCTCGTCAGTCCGCGGATCGATGATATGCGAATGGCGGGACTTACCGACGCTAACTGTCTTTTCATAAGTGCCGGAGGTAGCCAGTGATTCGCCATCGTGGAGGTCAATCCACGGGGCGGGGGATTGTCCGTCCCGAGGATCGCGGATGAACACGCGCCACCCTGTGGCCCCGGGCGCATTACCTATGGCGGTGATTGAACTTGCTCCCAGGCTCACCAGCCCGCTTTGGATGCTGTGCTCGCGAAGCACCTGTGCAGCTTTTCCTGCGGCATATCCCTTGGCGATGCCTCCGAGGTCAATTTCCATGTCGGGCGCGGCGAACTGAACCGTGTGCTCGACGGTGTCTAGCTTCACCTTCTCCCAGCCAACTTTGGAGCGCGCTGCGGCCACTACCCGAGCGCGATTCTGAGGCTTAGTCGGTGATGGCAGGAATCCCCAGGCGCGAACCAGCGGCCCGACCGTGGGGTCGAAAAGTCCTTGGGAGTCGCGGGCGACATCCAGGGCGATTTTTATCCGCTCGAACAACTCGGGGCTTAACGTTACCGCTGGTCGAATACCGCCAACGTCAGGACGGCTGGCCGCGGAGTTCATACGCATCAATTCGGAGTTCGGATTCCAGTTCGATAATACAGAGTCGATACGTTTAAGTTCATCGAAGGCCGCGTTGATGGCGATGTCAGTGTTGTCCTTGTCCTGGTCGGTCGGGTATGCGGTGATCTCGCACAGCGTACCCATTATGTAACGAATCTGAGTATGCCGCCGCCGTGCCGGAGTATCAGAACCCGATGAGAGCGCGGCAGTGAACAGCAAGCAAAAAAGCAGCTTCTTCCCTGCAAAACGCGGATGAAATAAGAATCTCGACTTTGACGAAAGCTTCATGGCTGTTTGTTGCCGGCAGGTTGCAAATAAAATGCTTGGACCAGCGAAAGCGCTTTCTTCACTCCGCGTGCTATGGCATGCGAGGACAGCGTCGCGCCGGGTATAGTTCACTATGTCGCGGTCTACCGTAATGGGATCGGCCAAGCTTTTTCCCCGGAACTGGCGCAGAAATCTCTGCTCTTTGACCTCCCATCCCCGAGTTTCGCGGTAGTCCATTACAGCCACGTCACGGATCTCTCCCTTGGGACTGACGCCCACGATGAAGGTGATGTACTCATGCTTTCCGATCTCGTTCATGATGACCGCATAACCATCGATACCCTCTTTGCCGTGCCCGATGAACATGCGGTATTCGGTTTCGGGGAAACGTAGGCCAGCCTTCTTTTGCAGGGCGTCACGTTGGGACGCAGCCAGAGTTCGGACCTGTGTCTCAACCGATTGCGATTTCGGAAAGACGATCTTCAACGCCTCCGGTTCGGTAAGCAGAGTTTCGGCAGAGCTGAAGAGGGGCAACGCCGCAAATAACCATCCAGTGAAAATGATTGTCTTCAGTTTTCGAAAACTCTTGCTATCCCTCTGGTGCATCGTCTCCCACCCCGCCGCTTCAAAATCCAAATGACATTCCCAGAATCAGTCCGTTGGTTGAGTCCTGCGATATCCTGGGGAAAATCAGTTGCGACCCATCCACTCGACGGTTGTGTTCATAGGCTGCCTGCATGGCAAATTGCGTCACCGGGCGATAGCTGATACCCGCGGTCACTCGTTCCTGTTGTAAGTTCTCTTGGGTAAACGAAATAAGCCTCACCGGTCCGAATCCGGAAACGTTGACATTATCAGTTACCCCATTGAGCCATACCCGCTCGTAACGCAAGATCGGAATGATTTGCGGATCTTCAAAACTCTCACCCAGGAATGAGTCCTTCAACCATCGGGGACGCGCATGGTATTTGAAGTCGGTCCAAAAGCCGTAGCGCCTGCGGGACAGATTCGCTAGCTCCATCTCAACGGTCGCCGAAGTCAGCCCGCCTGAGGAAGACGACCGGATAGTGCTATTTGCCGAATTAAATGCCGTTTCGGCAAAGCCAGTCAGGACGTTGTTCAAATTTCCCAAACTTGTGTAAACCGCTTCTGCTTCGGTTTCGAATCCCTTCCAGCGCCATTTATGATCGTAAGCCAGCGTGGTTAGCGATTCGCGGAAGCTTAGGAAAGACGGCGCATACTTCCCGTGATATCCGGAAATCGCGAATTCTCCGCGAAGAGTTGGACTGTAGGAGGCTCGCCAGGCGAACGCTGTGGCCGACTTGCTACCATCGAAAAAAACACTTGTGAGTTGCAACTCGCTATTCAGCACCAACTCGGCGGTGCCGGGAGAACCGGCCGTGCTGGTCAATTCGTGTTCCAGGTTGAAATCGAGAGCGGTGCCATTCAGTGCGTAGATCTGATAGTCCAGTTTACCGGTCTGGCCAACATTGAAACTGCCAGTAAAGCCAGCGCCCAAGTCGCGCCAGGCGGACTTTACAGGCAGGACAGGCGCGTCGCGGTCGGTGAGCGTTCGGCGAGGAATATCCCAGTAATCGTCATCGTGCAGCAGGTTGAAGCGGCCCACGGCGACCAATACGATTCCTGCACGGAAGCCGTGGTTTTCCGCGAAGTTAAATTGTCCCCAAGCTTGTTCCAGGGCAAGTTCCCCGCCGTTGTTGCCTTCCAGCGTTTGCTTAAGGTTCAAGCTGCCGGGTACGCGACTGGATCGTTTCTCGGATCCAATTTCGAAAAGGCGCTCGAATTCAACTTCGGTGTAAACACGCAGGCGGGATGCAGGGCGGGCATCCCCCGTGAGCACAAGACGGCGGAAGGTAAAACCGGCGGCAGAGCCTCAAGGGCCCGAGGGCGCGGCCAGCATTTGCCGATTACCGACCCGGTGGCGATCTCCAAAGCAGCGAACAGACTGGTGGTGCCATGGCGTTGGTAGCCGTGAGTTCGACGCTCAGCCTGTCCGGGTAGCACTAGCTTCTGCTCTGGGCTGACTACGAGCTTGCGCTTGGTGGGACGTCCTCGTGGATTGGACATGATCCACCATACTCTCATCCG
>MNGW01000118.1 GCA_001918935.1 Acidobacteriales bacterium 13_1_40CM_3_55_5
ACCCGCCACCGTGAAGGCACATCGATCCGATGCGAACCAATAGGGAATTTCTCGATAGTCCACCGCATCAAAGACTGCCAGGTCAGCGTCCTTCCCTGGCTCTATCGATCCCTTTCGTTCCTGCAGACGGAGTGCGCAGGCACCGTTGATAGTCGCTGCCGCAATCGCTTCTGCCGGCGACATCTTCATCTGCGTGCACGCCAGCGACATCACAAATGGCATGCTGGGCGTCGGCGACGAACCTGGATTGTAATCCGTGGCCAACGCTACTGCCACGCCGGCATCAATCAACTTTCGTGCTGGCGGGAAATCATGCGTGCCGAGAAAATAATTTGCTCCCGGGACGAGGGTTGCTACAGTGTCTCGCTCGGCTAACTGGGCGATGTCCGCTTCATTCACGTGGTCCAGGTGATCGAGCGAGGCTGGATGAAATCGTAGTAGCGGTTGCAACGCAGTCTCACTCAATTGTCCGACATGGGCCCGCACTTCCATCCCATGACGCGTCGCGGCCTCAAATATTTTTTGCGTGTCTTCTGCGGTAAAGGCTCCCCGCTCAGTGAACACATCTACGAACCGCGCCAGCTTGCGCGCTGATGTCTGGGGAATCATCTCATCGCATATGATGTCGACGTATTCTTGCGGGCGGTCCTTAAATTCTTTGGGGACGGCATGCGCACCAAGTAACGTAGATACCACAGTTCCGGGCCAAAGCTCGGCGGCCGCTTGAATCGCTTCCAGTGATTTCAGTTCCGACTCCAAAGTCAGCCCATAACCTGATTTGGCCTCGACCGTGGTTGTGCCTTGTTCAGCCATTTCTCTCAATCGCGCCAGGATTTTTTCTGTTAACAGAGACTTGTCCGCCTTTCGTACTTCTTCGACACTGGAACGAATGCCGCCTCCCGAGTTCGCGATCGCCTCATAGGTTGCGCCCGCGATACGCTTCTCAAAATCCGCCAGCCGGGGAGACAGGAAGACTGGATGAGTGTGGGAATCTACGAAGCCGGGCAGAACTACTTGTCCCTGACAATCGATCTCAATCACTTTGCTGCGATTGTTTTTCAGCCATGGATCCTGCAGAGCCTCGGGAGTGCGGCCGACGGAAACGATTTTGCCGCCTACACATAGCACTGCTCCGTTTTCGATAATTCCCAGTTCCTTGAGTTTGCGGCCTCGACGTGGGCCAGGATCGCCAGATTCAGACCGCAGCGTAATTAGCTGGCCAATATTCACCAGCAGCAATGGTCTGTCTGGTTTGGGTTGCTTCACGTGTCCCCGTAAAGCGCGGGGATCGAGACTCCCCGGCGGGTCGACCGGTGTTATCCGACATTAGTTGCTCATTGGAATCTTGAGATTGTTCTTTTTCGCAAACGTTTTTGCTTCTCCGTATCCGGCGTCCGCGTGCCGGATGATACCCATCCCAGGATCCGTAGTTAATACGCGTTCGATCCGCTTCGCCATCATCTCGCTGCCGTCCGCGACGGTCACTTGTCCCGCGTGCAACGAATATCCAATTCCCACCCCACCACCATCGTGAATCGAAACCCAGGAGGCGCCGGCCGCGGTATTCAACAATGCGTTAAGCAGCGGCCAATCCGCCACCGCGTCACTGCCGTCTTTCATGCTCTCGGTCTCGCGGAACGGAGACGCGACTGACCCGCAGTCCAGATGGTCGCGTCCAATCACCACCGGCGCCTTGATTTTACCCTTCTTGACCAAATCATTGATCGCCAAACCGAACTTTGCCCGTTCCCCATACCCCAGCCAACAAATGCGCGCAGGCAGTCCTTGAAACTTAATTCGTTTATGTGCGAGATCAATCCAGCGGCGAAGAATTCGATTATCTGGAAATAGCTCAAGCACCAGTTCGTCAGTGACCGCGATGTCAGATGGCTCGCCCGAAAGCGCTACCCAGCGAAAGGGACCGCGTCCCTCGCAAAACAGTGGACGTATATATTCCGGCACGAAGCCGGGAAAGTCGTACGCGTCTTTTACTCCATGTTGGAAAGCGAAGGTCCGGATATTGTTGCCGTAGTCGAAAGTCACCGCTCCCATTTTTTGCAGTCGCAGCATGCCTTCTACGTGTTGTGCGATTGCATCCAGCGAGCGCTCCTGATATCCGCTAGGATCGCGCTGCCGCAATTCAAGTGCCTCTGACAGCGTCATGCTGTTGGGCACGTAACCGTTCAACGGATCGTGAGCAGAGGTTTGATCGGTGAGGATATCCGGCACCACGCCTCGCGCCGCCAATTCCGGAATAATGTCAGCGCAGTTCCCTACCAGGCCGACGGAAACATTTTCTTTCTTGCGGATTGCGTTCTTCAGAATGCGTAACGCCTCGTCAAGTGAAGTGACCATGAAGTCGCAATAGCCGGTCTTCAATCGCTTCTTAATGCGTTGTGGATCAACTTCGATTCCGAGGAAAGCGGCGCCAGTCATGGTCGCAGCCAAGGGTTGAGCGCCACCCATTCCGCCCATCCCGCCGCTCACGATCAATTTGCCCGCCAGTTCGCCGCCAAAATGTTTTTCGCCGGCAGCGGCGAAGGTTTCGAAAGTTCCCTGCACGATTCCTTGCGAACCGATGTAAATCCACGAGCCCGCCGTCATCTGGCCGTACATCATCAGGCCGGCGCGTTCCAGTTCGTTGAACTTCTCCCAATTGGACCAATGTCCTACTAGATTGGAATTCGCGATCAAGACACGCGGCGCGAACTCGTGGGTTTTAAAAATTCCCACCGGCTTGCCAGATTGCACCAGCAGAGTGTCGTCATTCTCCAGATTCTTCAAAGCACTGACGATTGCGTGATATGCCTCCCAACTCCGCGCCGCCCGCCCTGTTCCGCCATACACGACCAAATCCCTGGGCCGCTCGCCCACTTCTTCGTCGAGGTTATTCATGAGCATGCGCATCGCCGCTTCCTGTTGCCATCCTTTGCAGGACAGCACTGTGCCTCGCGGCGCCCGGACGGGAACGTAGGTTGAAGGGCTGATCTCGGTTTCAACCGGCATAAAGAAGATGGTAGTGCTTTAACCAGAAGTGTTCAAATGACGAAAACTTTTGTTCACCAACTGCTGTAGGCCTTGCCGGTGGTGGATATCTGGCTCGATCCGCTGTGCACGTCCGTAATTCCGGTCTCTTGTTGATCGACTGACAATGTATAGTCTTCCTGGTCCACCGTCCAAGTATCGTTCTTGCCCGTGAAGGGATCGATTGGTATCTGCTTGATATAGCCCCCCTGAACCAGATCTTCCAACGACTGCGGAGCTGTCTGCTTGTCCAGGGTGTACTGCGAGATGAGAGAACGAAGGGTGAACAAATTCTGCAGCAATACGGATTCTTTCGCCCGCAGAATAGATTGGTTGTACGCCGGAATCGAGATGGACACCAGGATCAGAATCAGGCTGATGACGATCATCAGCTCGATCAAGGTGAAACCACGGCTCCGACCTCTGCGGGTGGTTACCATTTACCAATCCTTATAAGGCGTACCATCCAGCGCGGTGCCTTGCGATTTGGTGTACACATCGAACACGTTCTGTCCGCCCCAGGAATCAGACGTGGGATCGTCCGCCATCGAGCGCAATCCCCATTCATTGGTTCCCGTCATGGGATCCACTGGGATGCGGCGCAGGAAACGTACTTTCTTTCCGTTCACGTCCACGCCATTCACCAAGGTTTCCAAATCCGGAGGATAACCTTCGGTTCCCACCTTAGCCTGGAATGCACCGCGATCGGCGGCGTCTTTGTAACGGTCGATAGCGTCACGCATCTCCCACAAATCACGTCGCAACACGTGTTCTCTTTCCCGCTTGATAGTGACTCGCGCCATGGGGAGAGCCATTCCGGTCAGGATTACCAGAATTGCGGTCGCCACGATCAACTCGATCAGAGTGAATCCGCGAGCTTTGGGAAAAGAAATATTTTTAACAGCAAGATTCATTTTTGATACTCAGTTCGGAGTCGTCGAAGACGTGCGTCTGCCGTTACCGCACGTTAACCGTTGCCACTCCCCCAGCCACCGGTAGAGCCTGCATGGCCGGATCGCGCGCGCCACCCCTTGAGATGGTCAACTGGGACTGTCCGCTGGCCTTGGCGAGAAATGTCAAAGTCACAACCGCCCCCTGTCCAGAAACTCCTCCCGACCCAGGCGGCCTGGTGGCCGTGATTTGCAGCGCTCCACCTTGATCATCGTCGCGGTGCACCAGCGCGACAGCCTGTCCGTCTTGTGAAAGGAAACCTCCGTTGGAGATGTTCACTACTTGCAGAATCTTAGGATCGTAGCTGACCTGCAAGGGCACGGAATATACGTTTTGCGCGCCGGTCAGTAGCACATTCACCGCAAACGTAGCCCCCACCTTCTGATTGACAGCCGCTGGATCGAATACAAAAGTCGCTCCCCCCGCTGCTGCCTGTGGCGGCGAGGTCTGCTGTGGGTTGGCGGGTGGTGCGGTCGTCGGAGCGGCTGGCTGCGATGCAGGAGCCATAGTCTGGCCTGGCGCCGGTGCCGGCGTCGCAGGCCGGTTTACGCGTCGCAATTCGATCGCGCTGGCAGTTCCTACCTGCAGCGCGCGTTGGTTCAGCTCGCTGAGTTCCTGTCCCCGAACGATGTGCGGGATCAGGGCAAAGACTATTTCATTTTCCTTATGCTCTTTATTGGTTTGCGAGAACAGATACTTCAGAAGCGGCACTTGGGCCAGCCCCGGAATCCCACTCAGTGATTTGATATCCTGCTCCTCCAGAATTCCGCCCAACAGATTTACTTCTCCTTCCTTCAGCCGAATTTCGTGTTCGATCTTTCTTTGCCCGATTACCGGCTGGTCAATACCGCCGATGTTGACTCTTGACGTCACTGAGGAGATATCCAACATCACCTTCAACGTCACTTCCCGTCCCGCATGCACCCTCGGCGTGATATCGATGTTCACACCTACATCGAGATATTGAAACTGAGTATTCACCAGCGGATTGATGCCCACGCCGCCGATCCCAGGTTGAAAAGATCCCGTGGCCACCGGTACGCGATCACCAATTTTGAGTGACGCTTTTTGCCCATCGACCGCGCGTATCTGAGGATTTTGGATCAGCTTCACGCTGCTATCGCTGAATAGCGCGGTTGCGCTGGCCGGGGGGATCGTCACCGTGAAATCAGTTGCGTTCAGATTTCCTATCCGGTTGAGGTTGATCTGGTTTGGAGTGCCGCCGGTCGTTCCGGTTGTAGTCGTGGTGCCGGTGCCAGTGCCGGTGGTGGTATTGATGTTGTTCTGCAATGCAACCGTGGCGCTGGTGGGCGGGCTGATGCCCAAGTTACGTATTTTGTCCCGGCTAACTTGCATGACTGCCACTTCCACGATCACTTCCGACTTGGCCTTATCCAGATCGCCCACCAGCTTTTCCGCTAGCGCAATCTGGTCAGGCGTGCCCCGGACCACCAGTGCTCCTTGCGAATTCAATGGCTGGATGCGGGAAATTTCCAAAATCTGACGCAGCGCATTGACCACGTCTTGCAATTCGGTCGGTTGAGAAAGATTGGCCAGGTAAAAAGTCTTGATAACGCTCTGCTCAATATCCTTGCGCTTAGCCGGCGTATCGCTGGCGACAAAAATTGTATTGGGCGTTACCGGACGCCAGAATGTTTTCGATTCCATGGCGATGATCTGTAACGCTTCTTCCAGCGTCACCCCATTCAGTTCGATGCGGATGCGCCGCGAAGTATAGTCGGGATCAAACAACACATTAATTCCCGCCAGCTTGCCCACCGTGTCATAAATCACCTTGGTATCTTCGGTGAGTTTCAGAGTGATGGGGACATTCGAGATCGGCGCTAGCTCCACCGGACCCTGCGCATCATCTAATCGCTTCTGCAAGCCGGTGCGTGGAGGCGTGTCTGACTGCGGAGACGGAGAGCTGCTGGCTGCGTCGATCATCTTCTGGGTGCGGCGGATTTCCTGTTGGGCAATGAAGCTGGCAGAATCAATTTCCGCAGCTTTCCGGAACTCCGCCATGGCGTCGTCTAACTTACCTGCGTCGCGCAGCAATTGGCCCCGGTGTACATGCGACGCCGCAGCCAGGAAGCGCGTCCGTTCATACGAAGACCGGTATTGTATGTCCTTGGGTTTGAGCTCGTAAGCCTGCTTGAAATCTTCGTAAGCTTGCTCGTAATTCTGTCGCGCCTCCGCATCTCTCCCCTTATTAAAAAAAGACTTCGCCTTATCGGCGGCGGCAGGCAGGGTAATGGCCAATACCAGCAAAACGATAGCTGCCGGGCGTATCAGGCGTTTCATGACTGGTCCCCTCGCAGACAGTCTTCCCCCTCGCGGCTCGGCCATAGCCTTGGGAGAGTAGCTTTAATTTGCGTTGAAGAAGACAAAAGCTGCGTGATTATAACATCGCTCCAATAGTACGGAAGTGACTGCTGTGGTAGCAGTTACTCAGTAGGCTTAGGCCAAGTAGCGAGGGCGGGTCTCGGGTGTCAGGTGCGAGGTCTCAGGTTTGCATTGAGGCCTGAGACCTGTGGCCTGCCACCCGGGACCTAACCAACCGTCACCGCTTCTCTACCCCTTCCGTCCTGTGAGATAACTTATTCACAGCCATGGCCCGTCAGCCCACACATCCGACCCGTCCCAATGCGGAGAAAAATCCCCGCCGCGATCCAACCGCCGCCGGGCAGCGGGACGCCTCTGTAAATAGGATCGCTTCACATAACTATTTCTTGCTGGAAAAATTTGAGGCCGGCGTGGCTTTGACCGGCACCGAGGTCAAATCAATCCGGGCCGGGCGCGCCAATCTGAAGGACTCGTACGGCCTTCTCAAAGATGGAGAGTTGTGGCTGCTGAACTGCCATATTGGCCCTTACGAGCACGGAAATATCTTCAATCATGCTCCCCTGCGAACACGCAAGCTACTGCTCCATAAAGAAGAAATCCGTAAGCTGATCGGCAAGACACAGCAGCGCGGCCTCACCCTCATTCCCACACGCATGTACTTCAAGAATGGGAAAGTGAAGGTTGAGCTGGCACTCGCCAAGGGCAAACAACTCTGGGATAAACGAGAGACCGAGCGCCGGAAAACCGCAGATAAAGAAGCACGCGAGGCAGTAGCCAGAGGCCGGAGGCGGGACTAGCGGTGTTCTTCGTCCACAAGGTGGGTTTTGCTATCACGCTTGAGGGTATTTGCGTCGCCGGTTCTATTAATGAGGTAGGGCAGAGCCTGATCGACACATGAGTTCAAGTTCGCATCGTTGTCGACAAGGAGTTTCGGGGGATCGATCGGCTCCCACGGCGGGGTGGGTGTTTTGCGCCATCGCTTCCGCCAGGCGTCTGAGCGCGGTCTCTTCCGCACAGACGCATTCCAGCGTGGCCCAAGTGGTCCCCACTTGCCGGCAGAATTCGATCACGCGCTCACGCTGGTAGCGCCGCGAGAACGTACGCCCATCCAACAGGACGTGGAATTCGGCATCCTTAGCCAACAGATATGCGGCAGTTTGCAACATGATCTCCTGGCAGAAATCGTCCTGAGCCAGCGAGTACTCGACGTGCGCCGGCTGGAAGAGCGCCGCCCGAATTGCGTCCTTATCGAGAACCGCGCCTGGAAGGCGTTGCGCGAGCGCTCGCGCCAGTGTGCTCTTACCCGTTCCCGGGAGTCCTGCCATGATCACGATCATAAATAAATCCGACTAGAGCGCGCGCAACCAGGAAAAAGTTTCGACCAGATTCTGCGAATGGAATACGAGCGAACCAGGCACAATGACATCGGCTCCGGCGCGGCGCAGAAGAGGCACGGTATGGGAACGGATGCCGCCATCGGCGATCAAACGGACACGTGCGCGCCGGTCGCCCAGCAAAGACGCCGCGTTCGCGAGACGGTCGCAGGCATCCGGCGCCAGATCCTGCCCTTTGACGCCTAACCCTGTACCGAGCAGAAGTAAAGAATCAACGCGGTCGAGGTAGGGCTCGGACGCGGCAACAGGAGTGTCCAGGCGCAACGCCAGCCCTGCTGAACGTCCCGCGCGAAGAATGGCTTCGATGGCCGCTGTCGCTTCCGATTTGCCAACCTCCGCGTGTACCGTGATCACGTCAGCGCCGCTGGCTACAAGGTTCTCGAGCATGATTGTGGGGCGCTCAACCATCAGGTGAATGTGAAGTGGTCGCTTAGTGTGCGGACGCAGGGCGCGGATCAGGTCCGGAAAGAACAGCAGACTGGGGGCGAAGTGGGCGTCGGAGACATCGAGATGAAACGAGTCGGCGAATGGCTCAACGCGCTCAATCCCCGCCGCTAAGTTGGCGAGATCCGCCGACCACAAGGAGACGTCGGCCAGCAGGCGCGTACGAGGCAGATTCTGCCAGGCGCTAGTATTCAAAATGCACCAGCCGCCGGGGATCGGTGGATCGAGGCGCCGGGCGAGGCTCCCCGGATGTGAGATGAGCGCATCCGGTTAATCGTATCAGCTCGCCATTCTGGGCCCCTTGCACTTTTCCCTATTTGCAAACGATACTAAAAGAATTCCCTATGAAGACGAACCTTTCCTTTGCTAATCCTGCCGAAGTCCAAACCGAATGTCTCGTTGTCGTCGCGCTAGACCGTGGCGACAAAGACAAGACCGAAGTCTCGGTCGAGACCAACCAGTCCGAAATCAAGGACGCTGTTGCTGACGTCATTGCCAGCCGTGAAGTCACGGCAAAGATTTTTGAACCGACGCTGTTGCATCATCCCGCCAAGCTGAAGGCCAAACGCCTGCTGCTGCTGGGTGGGGGCAAGGCCAAGAATTTTTCATCGTTCGAGTTGCGCCGCCTGGCAGGAGCCGCCGTTCGTACTCTGAAAGCCCGAGGGATTCGCAGCTTCGCTTTCGTCGCTCCTAACAATATTGCCGGCCCAGATGGGGTAAAAGCGATTGTCGAAGGGGCATTCGTTGGCAACTTCGATTCCGACACCTACAAGAGCGATCGCAAGGACCAGACCATCGATGCCTTGACCGTGGTAGCGCACGGCGACCAGGCCCGCGTGCAACAGGCCATGAATGAGGCTTCCATCATCGGCGAATCACAGAACTTTACTCGCGAATTAGTAAACGAACCGAGCAATCGCATGACCCCCACTATGCTGGCCGATCAAGCCCGCAAAATGGCACAAGAAGTTGGATTGAAGTGCGAAGTTTTTGGCGCTGACAAGATTCAGTCACTCAAGATGGGCGCATTCTGGGGCGTGGCCCAAGGCTCGGATGAACCTCCGGCGCTGATTGTTTTGCGATACGAACCGCCGAACGCGCCAGCCAATCCAGTTCTCGGGTTGGTGGGAAAAGGCATTACGTTTGACACCGGTGGCATCTCCATCAAGCCCGCGGATGGCATGGAGAAGATGAAATATGACATGGCGGGGGGCGCTGCCATGCTGGGCGCCATGCGCGCGATCGCGCTGCTCAAACCGAAAGTGAAAGTCACCATGATTGTCTGTGCCACAGAGAACATGCCATCAGGCAAGGCACAGAAACCGGGTGACGTCCAAATTGCCATGTCTGGCAAATCAATCGAGATCATCAACACTGACGCTGAGGGACGCCTGGTTCTCGCCGACGGCCTCTTCTACGCCCGCCAACTCGGGTGCACTCACTTGATTGATGCTGCCACGCTGACTGGAGCCGTCGTAGTTGCCCTCGGCTATGTGAACGCTGGTGTGTTCGCCAATGACGAGAAAATGTATCAGCGTTTTCACCAGGCACTGGAGAAAGCCGGCGAGAAGATGTGGCGCATGCCACTGGACGAAGAGTACAAGGAGAGCATCCGCTCTAACATTGCCGATATTGTGAATTCAGGCGGACGATGGGGCGGCGCCGTCACCGCAGCCATGTTCCTGAAAGAATTTGCCGAAGATACGCCCTGGCTGCATCTTGATATCGCCGGCACCGCCTGGACGGAAGATGCAAAGCCCTGGATCGCAAAGGGCCCATCCGGGATTGCGGTGCGAAGCCTGGTGGAGTTTGCCAAGGCTTTTGCCGATAACTGAAGCAGCCGCAACCACCTCTGTTTGCATCTCAGGCCGGCTGACGTACCACACGGCTCGGGTTAGCGTAGAATCGCGTTTCAATTTCAGCCTGGAGGTTTTCTTATGAAGGGCTTGTTCCTGATAGGACTGATCGTGTTAATTCTGGGCATTGCGTCCTTCCTCGTTCCCATTCCCCACTCCGAGACAGAAGGCATCAAGGCGGGCGACGTAAGTATCGGCGTCCAGACCCACCACAGCGAAAAGCTGAATCCCATTATCGGTGTCGTGATGGTCGTAGCTGGCGCGGGGCTGATGATCGCCGGACGCGGCGGCAAAGCCTAATCATTAGGGATTGCGATTCGTTCACATCGCCGGCGGCACAGTGATTCCCATCACTGCCAATGCGCGAATCAGTTCACGGCGAACCACGGCGACTGTGGTCAGCAAAAATTTCTTTCGTCCCTCGTCTGGTTCAGAAAGAATGGGGTGACGATGGTAGAAGTAGTTGAACTGTTGCGCCAGTTGAAATGCGTGCTTTGCCAAGTAAGCGGGCTCGGTAGTGGCAATGCACTGGTCGATGATGTAAGAGGTCTTTGACGAAGCCAGCCATAGTTCCCATATCTCGTCATTACCCTCTCCAGAAAGATACTTCGAAAAATCAACGGCTTCCCCAGTGAATTGATCCGGCTCCATCCCACCCTTACGAAAAATATTTGTAGCTCGCACTACGGCATACTGGGCGTAGGGCCCGGTCTCTCCCTCGAAGCTCAACGCTTCCTTAAAATCAAAGGCTATTACCGAAGACTTGGTGAACTTGAGCATGAAATAACGCAGCGCGCCCACCGCGATCTGTGTCGCGATAGACAGACGCTCGGGCTCGGGCACTTCCGCATGACGGGCATCGACTTCTTTCTTGGCGGATGCAATGAGCACGTCGATCAGGTCATCGGCTTTCACGCCAAAACCCTTACGTCCGGAAACCTCAATATAGGGCCGGGCTTTATCTTCTTCCGAGAGTTGATAGCCCAGTTCAGCCGCGCAACGCGGCGTGAGCGCTACCATCTCGTAGGAAAAATGAGTGTAGTGATCGGCTTGCCGGTTGTACCCAAGAGCGCGCAAGGCTTCGATCACGCTGTTCTGGGCTTCCGCTTGGCGTGCATCAATGACGTTATAAATTTCCTCGACGCCACCAAAATGAGGATGATCCAACGCCCCGACGGTAGTTGAGATCCAGCAATCGTGGCCACGAGGATAGTGATAGAACTTCCGATATCCGAAGTCCCGCCCGAGCAGCCCGAACTTCCATAAGTGATAAGCAATATCTTTCCCGACGTAACCCACAGTACCGTTGGAGCGAACAATTACTTTCTGGTCTTCTTCGGAAAGCTGCTCACCTTCGCCAACACTGGCTCCCGCACGTTTCATCACCCAGCAACCCTTATTCTTTCCCGAAATTTCGAGATAGAGCACGCCGCTTTCTTTCAGTTTTGCAAATGCCGCGTCCCAGAAATGCAGATGAAGTATCTCGCTCTCGCGCGGCAGGAAATCGTATTCAATACCGAGTCGATCCATGGTCATAAGATGGCGGCGAAGCACCATGATTGAGATCACATCGGCAATGGCAGCGGTTTCATTGCCTCCTTCCTCGATGGCGTGCAGCACCTCATGTCTTGCTTTCTGGTTCTCCTTATCCTGCTCATACCACTGTGACACGCGCGCATAAAGGTCCCAGCAGTAATAGTCGAAGCGAGGCTGGTGAGTGAGTTCCTCTATTTCCGCTCGCGACTTTTTGTCAATATGCAGGAATCCCACAACTACGTCGGCGACCTGCACACCGGTGTTGTCAATGTAGTTTTGGACATCCACTTCCCGCCCTGCAAATCGCAGTAAGCTAACAAACGTATCGCCGAGAATCGCGTTGCGCAGATGGCCGATGTGTGCGGCTTTGTTGGGATTGATGCTGGTGTGCTCAACTAGAATTTTGCCAGCCGGAACCTGAGCTCTAGGTTCTTCGTCGGCAGCTTGAGCGGCGGCAAGTCCTTCCCTTTTCACGTGTGCATTGATATATCCCGCACCCGCGACTTCGAATTTCTCAAAGCCCGTTACAGCTCCCAACCCGGCAATAATCTCTTCCGCAATTTTGTGCGGCGGCTTCCTGAGTTTCTTGGCCAGTTCGAAGGCGAGCGGCAAGGCGTATTCGCCAAGATCAACACGAGGCGGTTGCTCAATGACGATCCGCGGCAGTTCGAGATCGTAGGTCCGGCGCAGAAAGTCGCGCACGTGCTGGGTCAGGCGGCTTTCCAGATGGCGATACAAGGATCCCTCTAAGCTGTTGAAGAAGATAGTGATTGTAGCAAACCTCGCGGCGCATCGCGGGTTTGACGCACATTCCAGCGTTCCCTATGATGAAGGCTCCACAATTAAAGTCATGCGCATAGCATACCTCGAGTGTTTTTCCGGCGTGAGTGGCGATATGTTCCTGGGCGCGCTCCTAGATGCAGGAGTGCCCGTGCGCCTGTTGGAAGAAACCGTCGCAGCACTGAACGTCGGAGCCCGGCTGGAAATTTCGCGCGTCGAGCGCAGCGGCATCTCGGCGACAAAGGTTGATGTTTATGTTGGCGGTGAGAAGGAACTGCCGCGCGAGGTCTATTGGGAACAGAAAGGACACAATCACGCGCGCGATAACGCCCAGCCACATAGCCATGACCATGAACACGTCCAGTTGTGTGAGCACAATTACTCACAAGAAAGTAAGGAGCCTTCGCCGCCGACTGCACCAACACACCAGCACGAACACGGCCGTAGACTGAAAGAGATTAGCGAGATGATCCGTAAAGCGAAGATCGCGGAAAGCGCGAAACAGACAGCCCTCGCAATCTTCGAAACATTAGGCGCCGCGGAAGCGAAGATTCACAACACCGACATCGAAAAGATTCATTTCCATGAAGTAGGAGCGGTGGACGCGATGGTGGATATTGTCTGCGCGGCTGTAGGCTCCCAAGCTTTGGGAGTGGATGAGTTCATTTGCTCATCCCTGAACGTTGGCGGAGGCACGGTGAAGTGCGCGCACGGAACCTTTCCTGTACCTGCTCCAGCGACGATCGAATTGCTGAAAGGGGCTCCGGTATATTCGTCAGGCATTCAACTTGAATTGGTGACGCCGACCGGAGCCGCCATTGTAAAAACTCTCTGTAAAAGATTTTCGTCATTCCCGGAAATGAAAATTGAGAAGACTGGATATGGCGCCGGCTCTCGTGATTTGCCCGGCCACGCCAATGTTGTGCGACTCACTACTGGAGAAGCACAGTCTGAATTCGCCGGAAAGACTTCGGACCAGACTATTACCGTACTCGAGGCCAATATCGACGATTTGAATCCACAGGTATTCGGGTACGTGATGGATCGCTTGCTGGAAGAAGGCGCTTTGGACGCCTTCGGCATCCCGGTTCAGATGAAGAAAAATCGACCCGGAATGTTGCTCAGCGTGCTCTGCAGTCCCGAAGACGCGGGCAAGCTGACCAATCTAATTCTCTTGGAAACCACTACACTAGGTGTGCGCAGACGAGAGGAACAGCGCGAGATTCTTGCACGCAAATTGATCACAGTGTCCACGCGCTGGGGCAATGTGCGGTTAAAAGTCGCCAGCATGAATGGAACGATAACGAATTATGCTCCGGAATATGACGATTGCCGGCGCATCGCGGTTGAGCATCACGTGCCGTTGAAGAACGTCATGCAAGAGGCATTGCAGGCGTACATGAAAGTTCGGGCCAAAGCGGGCTAGAAGTTCGCGCTATTCCAGACCCGAAATTTTTCACCACTCAGTAGCAAAGTAAGCGCAATCGAAACCAGAAGCCAAAGAGTGCAATGAGCAAGAAGTTTTACATTACGACGCCTATTTATTACGTCAACGCGCGCCCCCACATCGGGCACGCCTATACCACGATTGCCTGTGACACCATCGCGCGCCGTCAACGCATGCTCGGGGCGGAGACGTTTTTCCTGACGGGAACCGACGAGCACGGCCAGAAGATTGAAAGAGCGGCCCAAGCCGCCGGTAAAACGCCGCAACAACTCACGGATGAAGTCTCAGCGGAGTTTCGCGCTTTGTGGGACCGGATGGGACTGACCTATGACGATTACATCCGCACCACTTCCGACAAGCATAAACGCGGTGTGCAAGAACTCGTCCGCCGCATTCGCGATAACGGATACATCTACAAAGGCCGCTACACCGGCCAATATTGCGTGTTCGATGAGCTCTATGTGGATGCCGTCGGGCCAGGCGCGCCTTGCCCCGAGTGTGGCCGCCCAACGGAAACGGTAGAAGAAGAGAACTATTTTTTTAAGCTGTCCGCATTCCAGGACAAGTTGATCAAGCTCTATACCGAGCAGCCGGACTTTATTCGACCCGAGACGCGGCGCAACGAAGTCATGTCTTTCGTCCGCTCCGGGCTTCGCGATCTCTCCATCAGTCGCAGCACATTCGCCTGGGGCATTCCAGTGCCGGACGATCCCAAGCACGTGATTTACGTGTGGCTCGACGCACTCGCGAATTACATTACAGCGCTCGGTTTTGGTTCGCCGGATACAACTCTTTACGACAAGTTTTGGCCCGCCGACCTGCACATGATTGGCAAGGAAATCGTGCGCTTCCACTGTGTCTACTGGCCGGCGTTCCTGATGGCCGCCGGACTACCCTTGCCCCACGGAATCATGGCGCACGGCTGGCTGCTTTTCGAAGAAAACAAGATGTCCAAATCGCGCGGCAACATTGTGCGCGCGGAGACCATTCTCGACGTCCTGGGAGCGGATGCGCTGCGCTATTTTTTGCTGCGTGAGATTGTTTTCGGACAGGATGGTTCGTTCTCGTTCGATGCGCTGGTGCAGCGCTACAACGCGGATCTGGCCAACGGCCTGGGCAATCTTGCCAGTCGCACTCTGACCATGATCACCCGCTATTTCCGGGGTGAGGTCCCGTATCCTTCGCATACCGCGTCTCACACCCGTGCAGAGGATGCGATTGCGGACACCGCGCGAAAAGTGATCGCAGAGTGCGGCACTCTTTTTGATGAATACCAATTTTCGCGGGCGCTCGAAACGGCGTGGGGTCTGGTTGCAGCTGTGGACAAATATATCGTTGAGAACGAACCTTGGGCACTAGGTGAAAAGCGGGATGAGGCAAGCCTGTCGCGATTGGCCACGGTGCTCTACACCAGCGCCGAGGCATTGCGGATCGTGACCGCGCTGGCGCATCCGGTAATTCCAGAGGCGACAGCGAAAATCTGGTCCCAGCTCGGTCTTGGCGATATCAAGAAATTTCCTTTGTCGGATTTGAAATGGGGACAGCTGAAGTTGGGCGGGAAATTGGGCCGCGTGGAACCTGTGTTCCCGCGCGCTGACAAGTCTGCGATCGAACGGATGCAGAAACTGGAAGAGCGCGAGGTCGCGCGAGCGACCGAAGCGGTGTCCGCCGCCGAGCCAGCGCGCGCCGCAGGCGCCACGTTCCCCGCAGATCCCACGGCTCCAACTGCAGCAGCCAGGCCATCTGCAATCCCCGCGGACGGCAAAATCAGCATCGACGATTTTGCCAAAATTGAATTGCGCGTCGGGCAAGTGAAGGTCGCTGAAAAAGTAGAAGGCGCCGATAAGTTATTACGTCTGGAAGTCGATCTCGGCAC
>MNGW01000146.1 GCA_001918935.1 Acidobacteriales bacterium 13_1_40CM_3_55_5
TGCTTCTTCTCAGCCATAATTTTCCCTTCAGTGTTTAAAAACCTTAGCAAATGGTAGGTTGGCCACGGTTGCCGTGGCGGTCCCGGCCTGGAGTTGCTTTCCCGGTAATGCGGCCTCACGTCGCAGATAACCTAGCGCCACCGCACTCTCCCCGCCGGCAACGGGTAGGGGAGCGGAGCTGGTGATTTCTCCGACGTCCTTCCCATCAGCTTGAATCTTGCTCCCGGGCGACGGAAGCGGACCGCGAATTTCGAAGCCGGTAAAACTGCGGTGCACGTTGGCTCGTGAGCGGATGCGTTCCACGATCTCCTGTCCGATGTAGCAGCCTTTGGTGAAATGCAAAGCGCGTTGCTGTCCCGTTTCCTGGGGAAGATCCTTCTCACGAATGTCCTGACCGTAGCGCGGGATACCGGATGCGATGCGGAGCAACTCCAGCGCCCCTGTCCCTACAGGCTTTGCGCCAGCTGCGATCAGCGCCTCCCATACGGACTTCACATTCGCCGGAGCTAGCCACATCTCATACGACTCGACGGTAGAAGTATCTCCGCGAACAATTGTCAGCTCAATATTTCTCCAGGTCGAATCCTGGTATTGAAGCGGCTCGACTTCCGGAAACTCCACGCCCGCAGTCCGCAATGCTTCCCGCGCCTTCGGTCCTGCGATTCCGATTGAGGTTAGCTTCTCATCGATGGCAACTTCCACATCATCCATGATGATGTAGTGATCGAAGATCTCGAGAACTTTTCCAACTTGTGACTGATCCGTATCTACCAGCAGGGAAGAACCTAGGTTGTAGGCATAAAGATCAGCGAGGATGCGTCCTTGGGGATTCAGCAGGAAAGCATATAGACCATGACCCGCAGCAAGATCACGCACGTTGTTCGTAATCATCCCATTCAGCCAACGGGTTCGGTCCGCGCCAGACACGCTAATCTTGGCCCGCCACCCCAGATCGTAAACTCCAGCATCGGCAACCAAGGCTTGGAATTCCGCTGATACGTTTCCGAAATCGGCAGCCGTCGCTGCGCCGGAGTACTCGCTCAAACGAGCGGATGCTGAAGCTAGCGTGTCATGTAAAGCAGTAGCAGTCATGTAGTTTGATTATAGCGAAGGTAAGGACGGCCCGTGACGAAGGCGACTTGTCCCTGGGTTTCGAGTCTGAAAGACAGTCGCAGGCGCGCCAGGAAACCCGTCGCAATCTGATATATATAACTATTAGCTAATACAAAGCTATCTTACTCATTCGCGGCTGGTATGCTACCTTTTCCTGCCGTGAGCCAAAAAAAGCGCATCGCCATCGTCCCCGGAGACGGGATCGGGAGAGAAGTCATCCCCGAAACCGTTAAGGTCATCGCGGCCACCAAGGCCTCGGTCGACCTGACGCCGTTTGACTGGAGCGCGGAGCGCTATCTCGCCGATGGCGTCACTATCCCGCCCGATGGGTTCGCCATGCTTGCCCGCGACTTTGATGCCATCCTGGTGGGCGCGTTTGGCGATCCGCGCGTGCCGACGAATATTCATGCCAAAGAAATCCTGCTGGGCATGCGCTTCAAAATGGATCTGTACGCCAACGTCCGCCCGGTGCGCCTGCTCGACTCTTCCCTTTGTCCTCTCAAGGGAATTGAGCCGCGAGACGTCGACTTTGTCGTGATCCGCGAGAATACCGAAGGCATGTACGTGGATGCAGGTGGCTTCTTCAAGCAGCACACGCCCGATGAAATCGCGGTTCAGGAGGACATCAATAGCAGAAAAGGTGTCGAACGGATTATTCGTTACGCCTTCGACTACTGTGAGCGTCACACCAAACAAGACGGCAGCCCGCGCCAACGCGTGCTGATGACGGACAAAGCCAACGTCATGACTTATGCTGGAGGCCTGTGGCAGAGGGTATTCAAAGAAGTCAGCCGAGAATATCCGCAGATCGCGGCTGAGCATATGTACGTAGACGCGCTGTGCATGCAGATGGTGCGCGATCCCCGTGCATTCGACGTGATCGTGACCAACAATATGTTCGGTGACATCCTCACCGACCTCGCGGCCGGGCTGCAAGGCGGGCTGGGCATGGCGGCCAGCGGCAATATTCATCCTGGGAAGACGTCGATGTTCGAACCGGTGCACGGGTCGGCGCCGCCGATTGCCGGGAAAAACATTGCGAATCCGTTTGGAGCGATTTTGACGGCAGCTATGATGCTGAATCATCTCGGGCTGAATTCTGAGGCAGAAAAGATTGAAGCAGCTGCGCTGGAGGCGGTGCGACAAAAGAAAACTACCCAGGATCTTGGTGGAAGTTTACGGACGAAGGAAGCGGGGGACTGGGTGGCGGAGAGAATTAGTAAGTTATGAGGATATTTTTCGCAATTTGGGCCATCGCATGAAGATGGCCTATCAGAAATCGCGGACGGTGGCGTCTTTCCTCTGCTGGCTCGTACTGCTGGCGGCATTTGTTTCAGCACAATCCGCGCCTCCACTTGCTTCTCCCGGTCAGCAGCAAAAAGCCGCGGGCGAGGGCGCCCGCGCCACACAGACACAAGCTTCAGAAGAAGCGGAGCAGAAGATTTCGCCCAAGGAGGCGGACGAACTTTTCCGCTCGGTTGACGAGATCCTTCAGTTCGCCAGCAAAGATACCTCTCTTCCCATCAAGCAGCCGGTGAAGCGCACTCTTACCAGTCGCGACCAGGTTGTGGCTTACATCACTAAGCATATGTCTGAGGATGAGGACGCGCAGCGCTTGCGCCGCTCCGAACTAGTGTTGAAAAAGTTTGGGCTGTTGCCTCGCGACTTCGATTTGCAAACTTTTTTGCTGGCACTTTTACGCGAGCAGGTAGCCGGTTACTACGATCCCAAAACTAAAACTGTGAACCTGCTGGATTGGGTGGACGTGGAGCAGCAACGTCCCGTGCTGGCTCATGAACTGACGCACGCGTTGCAGGACCAGTCTTTTGGCCTCGAGAAATGGATGAAAGCGGGAGCCGCCGATCTGGCGGGAAATAGCAGAGATTCGACGCAAGGTGACATTGAAAACGACGAAACCGCGGCCGCTCGCCAGGCCGTGGTGGAAGGCCAGGCCATGGTCGTCCTCATCGACTATATGCTTGCGCCGACCGGTCAATCGCTGAAGGACTCGCCGCAAATTGTCGAAGCTCTGAAACAGGGGATGCTGTTGGGCACAGCCGACTCGATTCAGTTTCATAATGCCCCGCTTTATCTCAAAGAAGCGCTCACCTTTCCCTATCGCTTCGGCATCGATTTTGTCGCCGATGTGCTGGCCAAGGATGGCAAAGAGAAAGCCTTCGCCGGCGTCTTCGCCAATCCTCCACGCACCACGCGAGAGGTCATGGAGCCCAAAGCGTATCTCTCTGGGGAACATCTGGAGGCGATGCGTCTGCCCGACTTTCCGAGGATTTTTAAATCCTACGAGCATTTTGACAGCGGCGCTGTCGGCGAGTTTGACGTGGCCGTTCTGATTGATCAATATGCGGGATCAAAGGCGTCGCATGATCTGTATCCGCATTGGCGGGGCGGCTTCTATTACGCGGCGCGGCCGAAGTCGAAAGCTGATGGTACGCTCGGGTTGCTATATGTATCCCGCTGGTCGAGCCCGGCGAAGTCTGCCGATTTTGCTGCGATCTATGCCAGGTCGCTGGAGAAACGTTACCGTCGGGCGCACCAGAATGGCGAGAATCGAGTGAAGGATCTGGATATTCTTGAGACCTTGACTGGGCGGCACACGTGGGCGACCGAAGACGGTCCAGTTGTGATTGATGTGCAGGGAGACACTGTCATGGTCACCGAAATTTTTCCAGCGGGCGGCGGCAATGGTAGAGCCAAATAAAATGCACGTCCGCATCGTGGCCGCGATTCGTCAAATTCCGCGAGGAAAAGTTTCAACGTACGGGGCGGTCGCCTGCGGGGCAGGATATCCGGGAGCGGCGCGGCAAGTGGTCGGGGTTCTACATCGTTCGTTGGGATTGCCCTGGCATCGCGTGTTGGGCGCGGGCGGTGAGGTCAAGCTGCGCGGAGATTCTGCCATCGAACAGCGGTTGCGTTTGGAAAGTGAAGGGGTGCGCTTCCGTGGACGGCGAGTAGATATGAAGGCGCACGAATTCCGTTTTGCTCGCCGCTGACTATCTCTGACTAGCCTCTCCGGCCAGTACTCTCCGATTGAATTCCCCGGACTTGTTTCGAGGAACGCTGAGCGATTTCCACTCGCTGGCCTTGAAGTGTTTCGCCAGAAACACAATTTGTCCGCAGTGATACGCGTAGTGCGCGATCTGGCGGTTGATGGCCTGCATCACGGAATGCGGCTCTCCGCGGATCGTAACTTTGCGTTCCAGGTCTGAATCGGTGAGCGGATCGAGCGCGTGGAAGATACTATCCCAGCCTTGGTTCCAGCGCCGCAAGAGCTCTCCTCGGGTCGCAGGCGGATCCACAAACTCGGCGTCGCGATTGCGATCCGGCTTCTCCCCATCGCTGGTTAGGAAATCTGTCCATCGCGAGCGCATGTTTCCGGTCATATGCTTGACGATGATTGCAATCGAGTTCATCTCTTCGTCCAGCGTCGCGAACAATTGTTCGTCCGTAACCTGTTCCATCGCTCGCTCAGCCATCTTCTTGTAGAAATGAAACAGTGCGACGGAGTCTTCGAGGTAAGAAGTGCTGAATTTGTGTGCCATCATTACACCTTGAACTGCTCATCGATTTCTACCTGGTACCCTGAAACCAGCCGATTGGTCTCATTGGCCATGCCGACAACGGCCATCAATTCTTTGAACATCTCGTCTGTCATGCCTTTTTTCCTGGCTCCCGCGGTGTGCGAGGCGATGCAATAGCCGCACTGGTTGCTGACGCTCACTGCCAAGTAAATCATTTCCTTGGTCAAAGGATCGAGCGCCCCCGGCGCCATGATTTGCTTGACGTCTTCCCAGGTTCTTTTGAGAGTCGCGGGATCATGGGCAATCGCCTTCCAAAAATTATTGATCCAGTCCGTCTTGCGAGTGGCCATGATGTCGTCATAGACCGCTCGCACTTCTGGACTGGCATTTCCGTATTCCACAAATCCCAAGGTTGGCACTGCTTCTCCAATCAGCATTCAGCACTCAGCCAGAACGCAACAAGGCCAGGTGCTCGTGTCTTCAACCTTTACTTGAAGCTTTAGGTAATTCGCCGCGCAGCAGTTTGGTTAGCTCTAAGGCCTGGCATCGCACTCCAAGATAGAAATGTCCAAATAGGGCGTAAACGGCGCTGACCTCATCGAAGCGCATTTCGTAAATCAATTTCTTGAAAATCAAGGGATCGTCGGCGAACAAGTCCACGCCCCATTCCCAGTCATCGAAGCCGATCGAGCTGGTAATGATCTGCTTGACGTCCCCAGCGTAACGCCGGCCGATCATCCCGTGCTCGCCCATCTGGCGCGCGCGCTCTTCGATGGGCAGCGTGTACCAGTTCTTGTCTTCACCGCGGCGGCGGTCCATCGGATAAAAAGATATGTAGCGGCTCTTGGGCAACTCAGGGAATAATCGAGGCCGCATCGCCTCCTTTTGCCGTGCCACGATCTCTTTGATTTCGCGATTCCATTCTTCGGAATGAGGCTCGACACCACGCTCGGCCAGCGCGCTGTAGGCCTTAATCGTGGATTCATATAATCCCAACTCGATTACTGATACATAGGATGTGGTGGGCTCCAGATAATCGCTGAGCCGTAGTCGCGCCACGTTGAGTTCCGCCTGATTCAGTTCATCAAACGCCTGACGAAAGTGGACGAACATCAGGTCGCCCTTGTGTCCCAGCAGGGAAAAGAGCGCCGACTGGCCCGCCGAATTCTGCTCCATCTTCGACAGCAGCGATGTAGCCTCGCGTACGATCTCACTCTTCTGCGCAGCCCGCAGCGGGCGCCACGCATCCCAGCGAAAGCGCATCATTTGGTGCAACACGCTGTAGCCCTCGACCGTCAAGGGGACGGGAGGTACCTCGGCGGCAACAGCTTGGGGACGAATAGTGCGGGTGGAGGACATGATCAGGCTTCGACCACTTTAGCGGATTATTGTACTCGGAAGGAAGAGATTGCTACGTCGTCATTCGCTATGGCGCGATGAATCATGCTTCTGCCGGAGTCTCATCCGCGAGCGGCTCGGTGACGTCCACGACCAGGTCGCTCTTCACTCTGCCATCCTCGTTGTGCGGTTCGAGCACTTGCACGCGCCGGGCGGCCATGTTCACCGGGTCGAGGCGGAGAATGTTTCCGCGATTCACCTCCACGTGGAAGCGAAACCAGTCAGTGCGGAACAAGCGGCCTGAAGCGTAGAACGTCACCGAAACTGCGATCGCGCCCTGGAAGTCTCCCCCGGTGGACCCAATCAGACGTTTGCCGACAGTCTCCGTCCAGGTCATTCCGCCCACCAGCGGCTCATTCAGAAACCACCGCAATGAGGGGACGCCATGGGAAAGTTTGCGCCATTGCACTAGCTGTAGCAGAACAGAAATCTTTGCCAGATTGGTGACCACAATTTTGGCCTCGCTGGCAGACACCCTTTCCAGCTTGATATGCAACTCCGGCGACCATTCACGCTCGAACTCTTCGCGCGCCAGCGCCAGACTCTTATCGGTAGCCTTGGCGTAGCGCAAGGTCGCACGCGCCAGGACGACGCTCAGAATCGTAGTAACCACAGTCGCCATGACCGGAATATAGGCCAACAGAATGGAAATAGGCGTTGTGAGGACGCGCATAGGACAGTCCGGCTCCTGACCGCGCTGGCAGCAGAGGAGAGAAGGGAAGGCCCAACGGCCGTCCCGCCCCAAGCCCGGTTCGTTGCATTTTAGCGAAGCGGTCTCAGGATACCCAGATACGCATGGTACTAAGCTCTTTGGTAACGGCGGTAATCGAGTAAATTGAGCAGTGTACAGTCGGCGGTTGAAGTAGTTGCCGTCAGCGATTGGCCAAAGTGGCAATTTCTCCGAGGCCGAGCAGATCTTTGTCAGCGGTCACGAGAGTCAGATCCAATATCATTGCGGTGGCAGCGAGAAAACGATCTGCGGGATCCTGCCGGACCCATACGAGCTGCTGCGCGGCTAACGCGATCTCGTGGGTCAACGGAGCTTCATGCATCGGAGCCGTAGCGCGCTGCACCCAATTTGTTAGGTCGCCAGTTAATCGAATCCTGCCTTTAGCATTCAGCATCAACGCTTCCCAGGTACTGATCGGAGACAGCCACAGTTCATTCGCGGGATTGTTCAACTCGTGCCGAACCCTTCGCCCGAGCCGTTTAGAATCGCGCAGGCTCCATAGCCAGATGTGCGTATCAAGCAGCAGATTCAATCCTTCAGGACCTCCCAATCACTTTCCTCGTTCGCGGGCGAGACAATATCGCCGAGAATCTGGATTTCGTCCTTCATGGAACCCAT
Source organism: Acidobacteriales bacterium 13_1_40CM_3_55_5 (assembly GCA_001918935.1). Taxonomy (GTDB): domain Bacteria; phylum Acidobacteriota; class Terriglobia; order Terriglobales; family Acidobacteriaceae; genus 40CM-3-55-5. Next base: position 7,399 of record MNGW01000146.1, read on the forward strand.
CCAGTGTGCCGGCGTGGCCGCCGCTGAAGGCGGGATTACTTCCGCTATGGGCTTGCCGAATCGGGTCACAAGAATTGGTTTCTTGGTTTTTTGAACCTGCTCCAATAGGGCCAGGCACTTCGCTTTGAACTCCGAAATGGCGACTTCCTTCATGGACCATTATATTAGACCATAGTCTTAATTTCTAGTCAAATCAGCTGGTGAGGCATTCTCTGCTGGACCGCCGAATCACGGCCACCACTCGCCGCGCTACCCATGGACCCGCATTAGCGCACGGTCACATTCACTCCGGTTTTCCAGTTGCCACCGCCGGTGTCCCAAGCCTTGCCCACGATGTAGTGCTTCCCTGAACTCATGGGCAGCCAGACATCTGCGGTTGTGCCGCCGCTTTGGTATTTCAGATGATTGTCCACATAGACCTGCATGGTAAACACTGTGCTGGCGCTCGGCGCATTGGCATGAATGTGAACCGGCGAGCTGACCGTCGAATTCGCAGTTGGTGAGCTAACCGTGACGATAATCGGAAGGACCTTGATGTTCACGCCCTTCCGGAAACTCTGGCCGATGTTGTTCCAGGCCTGCACGGCAACGTAGTGCGAACCCACACTCATCGGCACCGGTGCGGCAATTCCCGTACCTGTCATTTCATATTGCAGAGCGTTGTCCACATAAACCTGGACCGCTTTGACGCCTTTGGGATCCTGAGCTCCGGTCACTACCTGCACAGGCGAATAGACCAGTTGTTGGGACACTGGCGAGGCAATTGTGATAGTGGGTGGTCCAACCGTGACGTAGACGCCGTTTTTTGTGACTCCACCCGCGCTGTCCCGTGCCTCTGCCACTACGTAGTGGCGACCGGCAGCCATCGACAACTGTGTGCTTACCGAGTTCGAGCTTGACTGGTATTTCAGCACGTTGTCGACATAAATCTGCATCGTGTGCACGGGATACTTCCCAGTTGCTGTGGCTTTGACGGGGACGGGGCTGGCCAGCATTGCGTTGGGCACGGGGGAACTTAGGCTGACGGCTTGCGTCTGTACGTTCACGTCGACGGCGCGTTTGTGGATTCCTCCAGCAGTGTCCCAGGACTGCACCACCACGTGGTGTTTGCCGCCACTCATGGGGAGCCATGTGTCCAAAGTTGATCCGCTTACCTGGTAATGCAGAACGTTGTCGACGTACACCTGCAAAGAAGTCACAGGACTGCTGTTCGAAGTGGAGGCCTTCATATGAACTGGGGAAGCCACCTGGGCGTTTGCAATTGGGATGCTGACATTCACCTTGTTGAAGAAGTCACTCATCGGAGTCGCCAAAGATCCTTCCCCAGGGCATGAAAGGAATTCCATGGCATCGCAAACCGTGCGAAGCAGATTTGCGTGAGTATAGGTCACTGATGATTTGAAGCTGGGCTTCACTTGCGGTCCGATGACGAGGGTGGCGACACGACCGCCACAGTTCCGCTGCAGGCGCGAGGAGCAACGGCCATCGGTTCCAATGTCGCCCTCGTCCCAGACGATGAACAACAGACCGTCGCCGCCGGGTCGGAATTCAGGTAACGCCAAGATCGCGGGAAGCTCCTGTTGCAGCCATTGATCGGCTTGCGCCAAGGTGCCGTTGTGCGCATCCTGGTCTGCGTTCGGGGTGATGTAAGCGTAGTTGGGAGTCGATTTGTTTGTGATGTCAGTGGCAAGTTGCGTAAAGGGAACGGAATTGATCCGCTGCGTCGAGGTACAGGCGTCGGTGAAATCAATTAGCGGATTGTGCCGCCGCATGTAATTGAGGTTATAGAGTCCCAGAAAACCGGGATAGGGCAGATCCACCTGATACGACTTCCAGGTCAAGCCTTTTGCGAGTACATGTCGGATGACGTTGTCTACGTTGAAGCAGGAAGTGGTGGAGTTATCCACAGTGACGGTCTGGCCGGCCACCAGCCAAAACAGCGCGGCTAGTGAGTTGTGCATTGGCGAATAATATTGCGTGGCTAGTCCGTATTTCTTGGCCAGCGAGTTGTAATAAGGCATGTTTGGATTGCCGATGATGCTTTCATAGCTGTGATTTTCCTCGGTAACAAGCCAAACATGTTTGGATTGCGGGACCTGTGGGTAGGCGAAACCACTCAATAGACATAGCAATAGCAGGACTCTCATACGTCTCCTCACGTGATCTCATTTGGGGGGAGGTGTCGTCTTCGAGATTTTGATAAACCACACCCTGGAATACACGCGGATTCGCCGCGCGCAGGAATTCAACCAACGTTCCTAGCGTCGTTTCACGTCTGTGTTGAGCTCGTGGGTCGGTAGTCCGACTCACTGAACTGGCTGGAGGTCTGTGGCGACAGAATAATCAGGGGAGATTAGTTGTAGGTTACACTAGCATGAAATTTTGGTGAATTGCGTTTAAATTTGCGTGCAAAAAATGGCAACAAGCCGCGTTTTGACGCGGCCTGTTGTCCACATAATTGTTTATTGGCTAGTTGTCAGTCTTCACTTGGACATAGAAGATTTGTCCGCCTTCCACAGTGCTTTTGCTGGGGTTGATCCTCAAGCTGTGGGCTTGCACATTGACCAGCCAGGATCCACGGCCAAGAAGATCTTCCATGTCAATGACGCCGCTGAACTCCCAACCTCCGGGAATGTCCGTACTGGCGACGTCCGTGTTCAGTGGGTCGGCGGCCAACGCGTGAGCGACAGCGGCTGAACGATTCATTTCAGCAACGCGCGTAAGCTTCGCCGTATTGGTGTCGTACAACCACATGCTCGTGTCGCGAGTAAGGTTGAGATCTGCCGCTAGATTGTAGTTGGGATCTTCGAGAATGATGATTTCACCGTGGCGGTTGACATCGACGTTGTCGGGGCTGACGATACCTTCCGAGCCATCCAGTAGCATTGTGAGCTGCGTCGTTCCTGTAGGGTTCTGCGGATCGAACTGCATTTTGTAGAGGTGGCCGTAAGGATTCACTGAGCCCGGGCTGCCGCCCACAAGGCCGTTCTTCTGCAGTGGATCGGACGAACTCGGATCCTTGGTGCCAACATACATGTACACCTGAGAGTCGAGCGCTCCGCCATCCTCGTCCAATATCAGCACGGTTTTCTCATTGGTGAATGGAACAGGAACGACGTTCTCCCAATCAGCTTTGCCAATATCCGGCAGGACGTGGACAGCACCGTCGAAAGTCGCGGTGGCCACCGAGCCATCGCCGTAGAAATTGTTGGGTGCGCCATTCTCTTCTCCCGTCAAATGGATTGGGCGATCAAAGCCGACAGCGTCAAATCCGAGCGTCGCAGAACAGAATCGTCCAAATCCCCTAGTGGGCGCCACGATTTCACCGTAGGTGCCGTCGGTTCTGGGACCGAACACCTGAGTGAAGACCAATTTTCCATCGTTGACCGTCAGACTGGGCGTACTCCCCTTTATCTGATAACCAACGCTAAGTTCGGAAATGCGTGCGCCACCGGGAAGCGTGCCAAACGGTACGCCCTGAGTGGGGCGAAGTTCATGATTTACTGTCAGCTTGAATTGCCCAACTTTGCTGCCCTGATTTGTGCTGTATACACCCATCCCGTCCGGGATACCGACGAACAGGTATTTCTGCGAGGTCGAACCAGCGAGAGGAACCTGCTGGCCAGTAGTGACTAGCGGCTGAATAACTTTGACGCCGCCCCCGGCAACTGTTTTTACGTAGGCAGGAGCGTTCGCATAAGGGTCTTGAGCGAAGGCGACTGCAGAAGTTAAATACATCGCCGATATGACTGCCGCTTTCAACATTTTCCTTTCCTCCATTTTGTAGGGTGAGATTACGGAGACTGTAGTTGTTACTCGCCGTGGAGTGTCAATTTAGGGGAGCCATGTGAAAGGGCCGTTACACCGACGTGAAGCCTCGGTTAAAATTCGGGACCGGTATCGAAGGCTTTGATTAGAGGGAAGGTCCGCGGGACCACTCGTTGGACGTGCATTCCATCCGAATGGGGAGGGGCGAGAGTTTAAGTATTCCTTTAAGAGCGGTCCGGTTTGTCATCCCGTTGTACCGGTTTTATTTCCAGCCTAAATCAGAATTGCTGTGCCGCCCCATCAGAGCTGTTATTCTCATTCACCGAGGAGAACAACTGCATGGCACGCACAATAGCTTACTGGGTGAGTACCGGCCTGCTGGCCGCGATGTCGGCCTTTGCTGCATTCGCTTACTTGTCGGGCAGTCAGCAAGCGGTTCAAGGATTTGCGCACGTGGGATATCCGCAGCAACTGCGCATTATTCTCGGGATCGCCAAACTTCTGGGCGCGATCGTTCTCGTTCTCCCTGGCTTGCCCAGATTTAAGGAGTGGGCCTACGCCGGATTCACATTCGCCTGGATCTCGGCATTTATCGCGCACTACCTGGCCCACGACGGCCCGCGGGCGTTCACGCCGCTGATACTGCTGGCACTCCTTGCGGTCTCTTATGTGACCCGGCCGGCGAGTCGCGCATTGTCGTATAAGTCCGCAGTGGCGTAATTCCTGTCCCGAGCTACGCGGATTGCCGATGGTGCTGCCGAAAGGCTAGTATCATTTTCTCGTGCCGCAACTTCTTTTCGGCGGCGCCGCCCTTCATCTTGGCGAAGTCGCTGCCGCTGCCCACCTTCATCAGGATGATCTCTAGCTCAGATTGTCCTTTGGGAGCGACAGTCAGCCAGCGGAAGCCGTTGGGCAGCGATTGGTCAACCTTGACTTCAAAGCCCAGCTTGTTAACGTAAAAGTCTTTGGCATGGTCCTGATCAAGCACATAAATGGTTGCGTGTGACATTTTTTGGATCATGATGGTTTTCCTTCACGGGCATGTTTGCC
>MNGW01000124.1 GCA_001918935.1 Acidobacteriales bacterium 13_1_40CM_3_55_5
CCCCAAGGGCCAAGTGCTAAGTGCTAAATCCTAAATGCCGAAACTGACCGCTGAGTGCTGAGTGCTGCCCCTCAAACCACCACCGCCTCCAGAATAGAGAAATCCCCGCCGGCATCGATCTCGCGCTCCAATCGGAAGCCACAAGGCTCCAGCAACTTTTCAAATTCTTCCCAGGTGCGTTGCCTCCCGGTGACGAGAGTCATCATGTGGACGTCGAGAATTTTGACGAAATTGGGTTTCGCATCGTCGCGAATAACCGCCTCAACCAGAAGCAGCTTGGAGTGCGCTGGCGCGGAGCGGCGCAGGTTTTTCAAAATCCTGGTCGATTCCTCATCGCTCCAATCGTGGATGATATCCATCATCACGTAGGCATCGCAGGCGGGCATTTTGTCCTTAAAGAAATCTCCGCCTTGAAGACTAAGGCGGTCGGAAGCTACTCCGGAAGCCTGCTCGATTACGTGAGGCAGATCAAATAACACACCGCGCAGGTGAGGATTGGCGGCCAACACGGCCTGTAGAAGGTGACCCTGCCCGCCGCCAATGTCGCCGATCAGATTGAATTCGGAAAAGGAATAACGTCCGACCACGCCAGCAATTTGAGCTTGGGCTTTTCCTATCATGGCTTCATTAAAAATCTGGCTGGCATCAGGGTGATCGGCAAAGTAGCGAAAAAGGCCATCAGGGAGAACCTGAGCCATGGCCGAATGGCCAGTGCGCACGGTGTGATCAAGCTTCCCGTAGGCAGCCCAATTCACGGGCAAACCTATCATGCGCACGAACGAGCGCATCGAGCGCGGATGATCGCTGCGCAATAGTCGGGAGGCGGGTGTGTGGGCAAATTTCCCGTCACGGCTTTCGAATATTCCATGGCAGGAAAGCAGGCGCAGGACGCGATTCAGCGCATCCGCATCGGCGCCGGTGGACTCGGCAAGGGCCGCGGCAGTGCGTGGAGAATCGCCCAAAGCGTCAGCGACTCCAAGATCGGCGACCACGTGCAGACATCGAGACAAAGAGTATCCTCCTGCAATTTGCATAAGAATCTCAACTGGCGTGGTAACAGGAAGCGTTTCAGTAGGCATGATAGGAATCCTTGTGGGGCCTGAGATTGGTTCGAGCAAATAACATCGCAGAAGCTTCGGGCGGCCATGCTAGGCGGGATTGGACGATGAAGTCAACAGCCAGTTGCAACAAGGGTAAGCGCACCAGAGGCTTTAGAGCCGATTGCTTGCATGGCGCAGCGTGGGCCATGCACCCAGTCCGGAGGACGAAACAATTAAGCCCAGCGCTTCAGCGCTGGGTGGGCAAGTCGCCCGAGCAAGTCCCGCAGGGACGACACCTCGCACCACCCGCGTAGCAGCGGAAAAAACATAGGGTCCATATCTCCGGCTGCCTTTGGGTGGCGCAGCGCTTCAGCGCTGCGATCAGCCCGTGAATGAATCATGGCTTTAGCCCCTAAGGTTTTAATTCAGATCTGAGCGACCCCCCAAGGGCCAAATGCCAAGTGCTAAATGCTAAGTGCCGAAGCTGACCGCTGAGTGCTGATTGCTGAATGCTGCCCCTCAAACGGCCTGCGTTATACTTGGATGACATGGGCCCCGACGCTCAAAAGACGTTTTACCTGGAAACCTTTGGCTGCGAAAAAGTCATTGGCACGCTCATGTCCCAAGGCTACCGCCAGGTATCGACCGTCGAAGAGGCTGGGCTGATTCTGTACAACACTTGCTCCATTCGCGATAAGGCGGAACAAAAGGTTTTTCATCGGCTCGCTGACTACAAAAAACTTCAGAAGCAAGGCAAGAAGTTTGGAGTCCTGGGCTGCGTGGCGCAGCAGGAAGGCGACAATATTTTCGAGCGCGCCCCCCACGTTTCCATGGTGTGCGGATCGGCGTCCTACCGGAATCTGCCAGCGATGCTGGTGCAAATCGAGGCAGGGAAGCAGCGTGTCACCGGATTGGACGATCGCGAAACCGACGAGTGCTTTGAAACCGAATTCACCGCCCGTACCAATCCGCATCGGGGATACATCACCATCATTGAAGGATGCGACAAGTTTTGTGCCTACTGTGTGGTTCCGTTCACGCGCGGCAAAGAGCGCAGCCGGACGTCAGATTCGGTGCTGATCGAAGCGCGGCAGATGGCCGACCTCGGGTACAGCGAAGTCCAATTACTCGGTCAGAATGTGAATTCTTATAGGGATCCGGCAGGGAAGAAGTCGTTCGCAGAACTGCTGGCCACGGTGGGCGAGATTCCCGGCATCCGGCGCGTGCGCTTTACGACTTCCCATCCCAGAGATTTTGGCCGCGACATCGTGCAAGCTATCGATTCGCTTTCCACCCTTTGCAACCACGTGCACCTGCCCGTACAAAGCGGATCAACCCGCGTGCTGAATGCCATGCAGCGCCTCTATACGCGCGACCAGTACATGGAACGCATCACCTGGATGAAGGCCGCGCGGCGCGAGATCAGCATCACCAGCGACATTATCGTCGGCTTCCCCGGGGAAACCGAAGAGGATTTCCAGGAAACACTTTCCCTCCTGGATGAAGTCGAATTCGACAGCATCTTCGGATTCAAGTATTCACCGCGTCCCAACACGCCGTCATTGAAATTAGAAGATGCTATCCCCGATGAAGAGAAGGCGCGTCGCCTAACAGTCTTGCAAGAAAGGCAGCGCGAAATCCAGAAGCGGAGTAATCAAAGGCATCTCGGCCAAGTAGTTGAAGTAATGGTTGAAGGAAAGAACGAATCCCGTGGCCAGTGGATAGGCCGAACATCGCAAAACAAAACCATGAACTTCAAGACTCCCGAAGGGATATTTCCAAATACCGGCAGCTACGTTTCGATAATGGCTACAGTTTGTCTTCCCAACAGTCTGGCAGGCGAAATGGTGATATAAGAATTGCGGAGATCATGATGGAAGTGGAGATGAAAATTCGCGGCCTCCTGATGGATCCAGTAACCAATATGCCGATCGTGATCCTAAAAGATGTCACCAGTGACATGGTCCTCCCCATCTGGGTAGGCATCTACGAAGCCAACGCCATCGCCCTAGAGATCGAAAAAGTCACCACCCCCAGGCCAATGACACACGATCTTATTAAGAATGTGTTGGTGGGGTTGGATACGCAGGTGCATAAAGTGGTGGTGACGGAATTGCGGGAAGATACGTTTTATGCGGTGATCTTTATGGAGCGTGAAGGACGGATCGTCAGCATCGATTCGCGGCCTTCGGATGCGCTGGCGCTGGCGTTGCGGGTGGATTGTCCGATCTATGTAGAGGATGAGGTGCTGAAGAATTCCAAGCTGGCGGCCAATGTCTCCGATCGCGTCAGCAGCGAAGAGCTGCGGAAATGGCTCGAAGGGCTGAATGATGAGGATTTGGGGAGATATAAGATGTAGGAAGGGCATTTTTTCGATTATTGATTTACGATTTTCGATTTGAGAGTCACAAGCTAAAACCCTCCGTGCCTGATTCTGCTGCGCAACTTCAACGAATTTATCTTGCTGGATTCGAGCTTCAGACCTTTGACAGGTTTCCAAAATGTGTGGGTGCGGTGCGGGATGGTTGCATTGCGCTGCTTGTCCCTACGCCACAGGGTCTGCAAATGATGGGAACGCCGGGGTGGCGGATGGGTGAGGCGATTGGGGTTTTGGTAGAACGTGATGGGCGGCAGGTTTTCCAGGCCAAGCAGGAAGTGGTCGAGGCTACCGCCGACCGGTTGGAGACGTTGCGACGTTTTCGGATAGAACTGCAGGAGTTGCTGGCGGCGTAACTTGCCTCGTGCCTGACTTTACATAATACCTGTTATCGGACACTTAAAGAGAATGCGCCCCCGACCCGGTTGGGCGCAATGACAATGCGAGCGGGTGCAGCTTGACAGGTGGATTTTGCTACCGCAGTATGCCCAGCATGAAAATTGTTTATGGAATAGTTGTGGCTTCCCTGTTTGCGGGTACTGGTTTCGCGCAGGTACGTACCGAGGAGACGAAAGGCGGGACAGCATCATCCGACATGCGACGGCCGTCTATTGTTGGCGTCGCCCACATTGCGCTGAAGACCGACAATCTTGATTCTGCGCGAAAGTTCTATACGGGTGTTCTCGGATTGCAGGAGCCTTTCCACTACAGTGAGGCGGGCCATCTGCTGCTGACCTATTTCAAGGTCAACGACCATCAGTACATTGAGGTATTTCCTTCATTGAAGGACGCCAAAGAAGACCGGCTATCCCATATTTCGTTTGAGACTACCGATGCTGAGCAGCTCCGGGCCTACCTGGCCAGCCGCGGCGTGAAGGTACCCGACAAGCTGGAGCCGATGGGTGACGGCAACCGCGGATTCGATGTAACTGATCCTGACGGTCACGACGTCGAATTCGTAGAGTTCAGGCCAGGGTCATTGCACAGCCTCAGTTTTGGCAAGGCGCTTCCGTCGAGTCGCATTTCGCAGCGCATCATTCATGTGGGCGTGGTGGTGAAGGATCGAGAGGCAGCCGATCGTTTTTACAAAGACGTTCTCGGATTTCGTGAGATATGGCATGGCGGTATGAAGGATAACGAAACGGATTGGGTCGACATGCGTGTGCCCGATGGGACCGATTGGTTGGAATATATGTTGAATGTGCACGACCCGGATCCGAAGGAGCTCGGAGTGATGCATCATCTCGCGCTCGGTGTGAGCAGTGTGAAGGCCGGTTATGAGACCGCGCTCAAGCGAGGTTACACGTCTGAAGAAAAGCCGCAGATTGGACGGGATGGCAAGTGGCAGTTCAACCTTTACGATCCAAATTTCACCCGGGTGGAATTAATGGAGCCCAAGCCGGTGCAGAAGCCGTGTTGTGCGCCGATGTTGAAGTAATGAGGAATGCATTTTCGATTTTTGATTTACGATTTAAAAACCGAAAGCTAAGAACCTCGTGGCTGGTCCAACTTGCTTAACTGCAACGACTCTTTTTGCCTCTGATCTCCCCTTGGGGATTGCCTTCATTCTGCTGGCTACCCAGGACTGAAGTCCTCGGCTAATCTGTGGCGTCCTTCGGGCTGCTTCCAGATGATTCTTTTCCGCTTGAGGAATGTTTTCAGCTCTTCCTTCCTGACAAGGGGGCTGCCGAGCTTCGCTCGGCTGGGCAGGCGAGTCGCCTGCCGCTACGTGTTTCTTGCTAATTGCTTGGCTGAATCTGCGGCTAGCACGATCTCGGGATGGAACAGGGTGCCGGCGACCCTAGTGGCGATGGCGATCAGTTCCCTTTGGCCGCAGAAAACTTTTACCTGCCTGGCTCGAGAAAGCTCTGGGAGATTGACGGCGCGGCCGTTGCGGATGTGCGCAGCGGTTTCTTCATTCGCGGTTACGGTTGGAAGTTGGGGCAAGAGCTTGCGTGGGTGGATGAGGATTTCTTCCAGCAAACCTTTGCTAGCGGCGGAATCGGCTTCTTCGAGAGTGTGAGCGTCACTTAACTCGAATTCGCCCAGCTTAGTCCGGCGTAAGGATGAGAGGTGCGCTCCGCAGCCAAGCTGCTGGCCCATTTCGTGCGCGACGGAACGCATATAGGTTCCCGACGCGACCCGGGCTCGGAAGCTGGCATGGTCGCCGTCGGCTTCCAAAATCTCGAATTCCTTTATTTCTACTTGCACGGATTTAAGGGGGACCTCCTGATGTTTGCGGGCCAATCGGTAGGCAGGCACTCCCTGAATCTTCTTGGCCGAAAATGGCGGAGGCATTTGTTCGATCACGCCCTGAAAACGCGCGCCCAATCCGCGCACTTCTTCAAGTGACACTTTAATGTCCTGGGGCGGACCGGCTGGCGTGCCAGCGGCATCGTAGGTGTCGGTTGCGAAGCCAAAGCGGATTACTCCCTCGTAGGTCTTTTCGGCGCTGGTATAGAACTGCGCCAAGCGCGTGAGGTTGCCTAGGACCAGGGGTAGAACACCAGTGGCCGATGGATCCAGCGTCCCCAGATGACCAACCGAACGCTGCTGGTAAATGCGGCGCACGCGGTTGACCACGTCGTGCGAGGTCAGACCGGCGGGCTTATCGATGACCAGGACTCCGTTCATAGCAGTTCTCTGCTATCGTGGACGTGGTTGGCCTCCCAGTCAACTCAGCCGGAAATTTCTTGCAACTCTAACGGCGTTAAGACCATGCTTCCCATCCGTGATGACCAGCCACGATTCAGTACGCCTTACGTGACGTACTTTCTAATTGCCATCAATGTCATCATTTTTTTCTTCGAATCGGCACTGGATCCGGAAAACTTCCGCCTTTTTCTTTACCAGTTTGGGATGATACCGGCCCACGTGACTGCGGTGGTCACGCAAACCGGAGACATCAACCCGCTAGGTGCGTTCGTCCCCATGTTCACGTCCATGTTTCTACATGGATCCTGGGGACATGTCATCGGCAACATGTGGTTTCTGTGGATTTTCGGGGACAATATCGAAGACCACTTGGGACATTTCAAATATCTGACGTTCTATCTGATCAGCGGACTCATTGCCTCACTGGCGCAGATCGTCTTGAACCCCTTTTCCGGTGTACCCAACGTGGGGGCCAGCGGCGCGATTGCTGGCGTGTTGGGGGCCTATTTCGTTCTTTATCCACGGGCGCGGTTGCTCACCTGGTTCGGGCTTGGTTTCTTTTACTTGCCGGCGTGGGTGATGTTGGGGTTCTGGTTTGTGTATCAATTTCTTAGCGGGGCGGCGAGCGCGGTTGCTTATTCCGGCCAGACCGGCGGCGTTGCGTTTTGGGCGCACGTGGGAGGATTTGTCGCGGGGATCGTGCTCATAAAGATCTTTCCTCAAAGAGCCGGAAGGGATAGGTATGGGACGTGGTAGAAAGCAGTACAGACCGCAGAGAGCAGACCCCAGCGGCTAAAGCCTCCTGAAGATGATCATCGCGGCACGACTGAAGTCGTGCCCTTCCCGAGCGGGCCCCAAGCGGGCATCCTTGCCGAATCGGCTCCTACAATGTTCCCGCGGTGGGCAGGATGACGAGTTCTTCCATCGTGCTATCGGGCGGAAGTTTGAGTCCATTCACCACCGCGACAGCTATTGTCGCGGGTGACATCATCTTTTCTCGTGGAGCCTTCGGCCAAAGAGTATCCCAGATTTCGGTGTCGGTAGCGCCGGCGACAAGTGCAATCACGCGGATCTCTTTGGAGCGCAGTTCCTCGCGGAGCGTATTGGTGAATCCCAGAGCGCCGTGTTTGGAGGCGTTGTAGGCCGAAGAACCGGCAAAGACGCGTTTGGCCGCGAGGGAAAGATTATTTATGATCGCGCTGCCACGGCTCATCAGGGGCAACGCTGCCTGGGTCACCAGAAAAAGAGAATTCAGGTTGGTGTCGATGACCTCAAGCCAGGATTCGAATGGAAGCTTGTCCACGTTCTGGGTGGGGTGAGCGATGCCGGCGTTGTTGATCAGAATGTCCAGGCGATGAAATCGCCGCTTGACTGCCGTTAGCAGAGCTTTTACGGCCACAGGATCCCGCACATCGCAAACCACAGGAAGAACGCGAACTTTGGGCGGCGATGACCAGGTTACATCCTTCCGAAGCCAATGCTCGAGCGATGGCGAGGCCGATGCCACGATTGGCGCCAGTGATGAGCGCAACTTTTCCGCGAAGTTTGGAAACGAGCGCTGAGCGGGGTTTCGCGGGCAAGCTAGCCACCGTTTCGATGATTAATCAGGGACAGGAACTCGGTCCGAGTCTCCTGTTCATCGCGGAAGCAGCCCAGCATGGAAGAGGTGACGGCGGAGGAATGCTGCTTCTCCACGCCTCGCATCATCATGCAGAGGTGGCGGGCTTCGATGACCACACCCACGCCCTGGGGCTGGATAGCTTTCTGAATGGTTTCGGCAATCTGTGTGGTCAGGCGCTCCTGAATTTGAAGGCGCCGAGAAAAAATTTCGATGAGGCGCGGAATCTTGCTGAGGCCGATCACCTTCCCGTTGGGAATGTACGCCACGTGCACCTTGCCGAAGAAAGGCAGCATGTGATGCTCGCACAGGCTGAATACCTCGACATCTTTGACGATCACCATTTCGTCATAGCTTACGGTGAAGAGGGCGTTCTTGAGCATGGTGTCGGGATCCTGCTGGTAGCCCTTGGTAAGAAATTGGAAGGCGTGGTGGACTCGTTCGGGCGTGCGTAGTAGTCCTTCACGGGCAGGGTCTTCGCCCAGGCGGACGAGTATTTCGCGCACCAGATTTTCAAAGGTCGCGCTGGTTAGGGTGGTGGTTTCAACGGTTGGTGTCATAGTTTGGGGCCTTTTTCTCTTCCAGCCTAGCTTCGCTCGGCTCGGCAGGCGAGTCGCCTGCCGCTACGTGAGTCGTGCCTACCTACGTACCTCATTCCCACCGGCGTATTCGAAAGAATTCATCATGGTTTCTTCTATGCGTACCTTTTCAAGATGAGCGTGGGTAAAACCACGCTGCAAAATATCGTAGATGAAGGCGCTCAAGTTCTCGGTCGTGGGAACTGCCTGGCCAAATTCGGGCACCGTATTCAGATTCTGGAGGTGGAAACGGTCCAGGATTTCGTGTTCAACAAAAGAGTCGAGATCGGTGAGATTGCAGACCATGCCGGTACTTTCATCTACCGGGCCACTGACTGTTATCTCCAGCGCGTAGTTGTGGCCGTGACCATAAGGATTATTGCACTTTCCGTACGTCGCCTTATTCTCCTCTTCCGACATCGCGTCGCTGTGCAGGCGATGCGATGCTGAAAACATATAACGGCGAGTGAGATGAGCTTTCATGCTTCACCATAGAAATCCACGAAAAGGTCGGGCGTCTCGTAGACGCGCACACGATGCAGATGGGCGGTTGTCAGTTTGGGCGCGAGGCGCTGCCAGATTGAGATTGCCAGATTCTCCGTAGTTGGGATGCGGGTGAAAAATTCGGGTACTTCCTTGTTGAGGAAGCGGTGGTCCATTGCGTCGAGGACTTCACGGTTAAGGACCTCTTTCAACTGTTTGAGATCGACGACGAAGCCGGAGCGGGTATCGACTTCCCCTTTGACTGTGACCTCGAGCGTGTAGTTGTGGCCGTGTCCGTTGGGATTGTTGCATTTGCCGAAAATGCGCCGATTCTCCTCCGCAGTGAATTCCGGATTGTGATAGTAGTGCGAGGCAGCGAACTCGGCTTTGCGGGTTAAATAGACCATTCGGACCTCAGGGCTAAAGTTCCGGGGATTGCTGAGCGTTCGTCACGGCTAAAGCCGCGCCCTACCAAAAGCGACTTCCGTGACTCCTTGTGCGGCACCGCTGCCACGCTTCGATCCATAGGTTCTGCCCTTCCACGTCACAGTTCCGTTCTTGTATGCCAGTCGCGAGCGCAGCAGAAGATAGGAAAAGATAGGAAGACCCAACAGGGCCAGAGCGTTGGAAGTCCAGGAAAAATGTGCCATCCGAATGCGTCTGATAAATGCGGTAATCACGATACCAGCTAGGATCGCGGCGAGTACACCGGGCCGATAGCTTCCCCGCGAGATGGTGATGACTGCGACAGTCGTGCTACCTGCAATCAGCAGAAATTCCGTAACACGTAATGCCGCTAGTCGTAACGCGGACGGAAACAGCACCACAAGATTCTTTGTCCAGCCTTCGCGAAGTTGAGAGAAGCTGCGATACATGCGAGTGCGGACGGCATCTCCTCCGAAGCGGAAGAAAATTCTGAGGCCAGATGCTTTCACCGCCTGCGCAAGGGCCACGTCTTCGAGCAGAGAGCCAGCAACGGCAGTATGGCCGTCGACAGCATCGTAAGCCGCGCGTGTGATCAGCACATATTGACCATTCGCGACTGCTGCGCGAGAAGCAGGATTGCATACTTCCGACGGACGATAGGTGCAAGCCAGTTCGGCGAAGATTACCGGCATGACTGCATTTTCCCAGAATCCATGGACTTCCTGCTCCGGCGAAAAAGAAAGCAATGCTGCGCCGCGCTCCTTAGCTTCCTCCAGACTGCGCGCCAATGAGCCGGCATGGTGAACCGTATCTGCATCGGTAAAAAGCAACCACTTCCCTCGCGCCGCTTTTGCACCTGCCGCTAAGGCATTGTTCTTTCCAGTCCAACCAGGCGGCAAGGGAGGGGCATCGATGGTATGCACTTGGGAAAAAGATTCCGCGATCTGACGCGTGCGATCGGTGGAAGCATCATCGACGACGACGATTTCAAAGCTCACGCCCGTCTGCGAGACCAGCGACTCCAGACACTGCGCAAGGCTCGCCTCTTCGTTCCGGGCGGGAACTATCACCGAGACCAGAGGCGAATCGGAGGATGGATGTGGCGTCGCCATAAGGCAGATTAGGTATTATAGCTTTGTGCGACGCATCTCCGTTCTGCTCGGCCTCTCAACTCTGCTGCTGGCCGGATGTTACAGCGGCACGCGGCCGGCTCACATTGACAGCTCCGCCCCTGACTTCACGGTGCAGGATGCCGATCGCAAGATTAGCTTGCGCGATCTACGCGGCAAAGTGGTGGTGCTGAATTTTTGGGCGACCTGGTGTCCACCCTGTGTGGAGGAGATGCCTTCTCTAGTTCAAATGCAGCAGCGAATGGGCGCTAAAGGTGTCACGGTTCTGGCGGTAAGCGTGGATGTTGACGAGGGCGCCTATCAGAGATTTCTGAAGAATCACAAAATAGAGTTGCTTACTGTCCGCGATCCCGATCAGAAAAGTAACAATCTCTACGGCACTTCTAAATTTCCAGAAAGTTACATCATCGATCGCAGTGGCGTGGTGCGGCGTAAATTCTTTGGTGCGGTGGACTGGACGCAACCAGAAATCGTGGACTTCCTCAGCAAGCTCTGAATCCCAAGAAAAACCGCGGGGCTAGGCTGAACTACTGGGCAGCTTGAGTGGTCACTCTTTTACAATGCGGGAGTGAAAACTTGGGATGTCATCATTGTGGGCGCCGGGATCATCGGGCTTTCGCTGTCGATCGCGCTTCGTAAACGTGGGGCGAAGGTACTCGTGGTCGAGCGCGGGGAGCCTGGTCACGAGGCTTCTCACGCGGCCGCCGGCATGTTGGTGGAATGTGGGGCGGAAACTCCTATCTTATTGCAGCCCCTCGCAATCATCAGCGCGCGTATGTATCACGAGTTTGCTCACGAATTGCAGGATGAATCTGGCATCGATGTTGACCTGCGTGAGCAAGGTACGCTACTGTTCCCTGCCCCGGAACACGTTCATGAGCGGCCCGGATTCACTACAGAAAGCCTGCTTCCCGCGCCGCTTGCACAGCTTGAGCCGGCGTTAGCCGGCCTGAAACGTCCCGCGATTTTTTTGAAAGAACGCAGCGTGGATCCGCGGGCGCTGGTTTTAGCTGCCCTGAAGGCGGCCAAGCATCGTGACGCAGATATTTCTTCTGGCACAGCCGTGATGGAGTTGCTCTTGTCAAAAGGGCGGGCGGCTGGAATCCGCACGGATAAGACAACGTACGGCGCCCCGGTGGTGGTGAATTGCGCGGGAGCCTGGGCAGGACATTTGCCACCCCATCACTTTCCCACGCGTCCAGTGAAGGGACAAATGCTGGCCGTGGTAGGCGCGAAGCCGGGTTTGCAGCATGTGATTCGAGCGTTCGAGATTTACTTGGTGCCACGCAGCGATGGACGAATCCTAATTGGCGCCACTGTCGAGGAGGCCGGTTACGATAAACGTACTGACGCGGATACCATCCAGCGGCTGCATCAGGCGGCGATCGATCTCGTTCCCTCATTGAAGCCGGCGCGCGTGTTGGAGGCATGGGCGGGGTTGCGGCCGGGAACTCCGGATGATTTGCCGATTCTCGGAGCCACCACTAGTCCAGGCTATTTTGTGGCTACTGGACATTTTCGAAATGGCATTCTGCTGGCGCCGGTGACGGCGCACGTGTTGGCACAGGTCGTGACTGGCCTTAGATCCGAATATGATATTTCGGCGTTTTCGCCGGGCAGGTTCTAAAACTCAGCCGCTAATGCGGGTCGATGAAGGGCGATCGTCAGCGCTAAATTTGTTCTACCCAAAACCTCGACGACGGCGTTCCTCATTAAACTGGGTATACTTAATCGTTTCAGGCTTGGATAAACGGATCGCGGCTCCCCGCCAGAAAGGCTTCTCAGCTATGGCTTCCCCGGCAGTGAATTATGCTCGCGGCAATCAGCAGCGATTTTTGACCGAACTGAAGGATCTGCTTCGCATCCCCAGCATCAGTACTCTGACTGAACACAAGTCCGATGTGCAAAAGGCTGCAGAATTTGTGGCTGCCGAAATGAGACGCATCGGCTTGGAGCATGTCGAGGTCATTCCGACCAAAGGCCATCCGCTAATCTACGCCGACTGGATTAAAGCGCCGGGTAAACCGACGGCATTGTGTTATGCCCACTACGATGTGCAGCCGCCGGATCCGCTGGATGAATGGGTTTCGCCTCCGTTTGAGCCTACCGAGCGCAACAACAACATTTATGCACGCGGTGCGGTTGACGATAAAGGGCAGCTCTGGATGGAAATCAAAGCCATCGAGGCTTTGATGAAAGGTCACAATGGCAAGCTGCCGCTTAATGTGAAGTTTCTGATTGAAGGAGAAGAAGAGGTTGGGGGCGAATCCATCGCAGCTTACGTCCGCAAAGAAAAGACTAAGCTGAAGGCTGACTTCGCGCTCGTATGCGATACCGAACTTTTTGCTCCCGATCTTCCTACCCTGTGTGTGGGCTTACGCGGATTGATTTACAGCGAAATCGAAGCCTATGGAGCGAAGACTGATTTGCATTCAGGAATGTACGGGGGAGCGGCGCCGAATCCGCTGTTCGCGCTGATTGAGATCATAAGCAAGCTGAAGGATTCGAAAGGCCGCGTCCTAATACCGGGCTTCTACAAAGACGTGAAGCCGCCGAGCAAAGATGAATTGAAGGCCTGGAAACGGCTGCCGTTTAACGAAGAACACTATCGCAAGACGGAAGTCGGATCGAAGGTGCTGACTGGAGAGCCGGGATTTTCCGTGCTCTACCGAACCTGGGCGCGTCCTACCTTAGAGGTGCATGGCATGCCGGGCGGTTTCACCGCGCCCGGAGCGAAGACCGTGATTCCCGCGAAGGCGTCGGCAAAAGTTTCCATGCGATTGGTTCCGAATCAAGATCCGGATGACATTTTCAAGCGATACTCCGACTACGTGAAAAAGCTGACGCCCAAGGGGATCGAGACCAAGATTAAGGTCTGGAGTAAGGGACCAGCCTGCGTGGTAGGCACGGACAACAAATACATCCAAGCCGCAACTGAGGCCATGCATGAAGTCTTTCATAAGGACACGGTTTTTATTCGATCGGGCGGTTCCATTCCGATCGTTACGGATTTTCAGGATGTGTTGAAGATTCCCAGCGTGATGATGGGCTTCGGTTTGCCGGATGACAATCTGCACGCGCCCAATGAGAAGTTTCATATTCCCAATTTCTACCGGGGGATTGAATCCATTTGCTTGTTTTTTGAGAAGCTGGGCGGCAATAGCTAGCCCATCAGTTTCCGATAATCCATTGTTGCTTCCGAAGTGTGCCTGAGCTAGAGTTATTCCGCTCTCGCGATTCTCCCTTCCTTCCTTTTCCTCCACCATTGTGACAGCCACTTGCTGCATTGCGTGTGCAGTGTAACGGGGTTGTGGAAATGGGCATACAATATATGGTGTTTTCGTACTTGACCCGAGGCTGATTTCACCTTTACAGTAGCGAGAACGTGTGGGCGTCCCAACCAGCCGTGAGAGGTTTTTAACGGAACAACTGAGGTTGTGAACCGAGTTGGTTACCGGTCAGTGCAAGTGCGATTTCCGAGTCGAATAAGGATTTAGAGGCGCCCGCTAAATGCGGAAAGCGTCGGCCGTACGACAAGGAGTTGAAGTTGCTCAAACTGAAAAAACTGCAGATTCTGGGGTTCAAGTCTTTTTGCGACCGCACCGAGCTGAAGTTTCACGGCGACGGAGTTGCGGCCATCATCGGACCGAATGGTTGCGGCAAATCAAATATTTCGGATGCCATTTCCTGGGTACTCGGCGAGCAGTCGGCGAAAACGCTGCGCGGGTCGCGGATGGACGACGTCATCTTTGCCGGTACCCGCGATCGCAAACCTACAGGGATGGCTGAGGTATCGCTTTCGCTGATCGATCCTGAGGTTTATCCGGGAGCGGATGCGCATGAGCCAACCGAGGTGGAGATACAGGAGGACATGCCCACTGCTGACGACTGGGATGAGAGCGAGATTCGCGCCCGAGCGGCGGATGAAACCGAACGCTTGACGGAGGAAGCGCAGCCAGGGAGAATCGAAGAAGGTGAGGAAAGCGCGGGGGCGGAAGCCCACTCTGACAGCGGAGAAATCGCAGCGCTGAAGCGCTGCACCACCCAAAATCCTGAGGTATTGGACGCCAGCCAAAATCCCGCGTGCCCTGATGACGCGGAAAATCCTGCGTCTTCTGAAGGCATCGACGGTCAGAAGGTTGGGCCGCAGGTGGTACTGAAAATCCGTCGGCGGAAATTCAACCAGCAGCAGTTCAGGGCGGGAGAAATTGTGGTCACGCGGCGGCTGTTTCGCACAGGAGATAGCGAATACCTGCTGAACGGAAAATTGTGCCGGCTGCGGGATATCCAGGAATTGTTTATGGGGACAGGCCTGGGGCCGGAGACCTATGCGCTGATTGAGCAGGGGCGCATTGGCCAGATTCTAAGCAGCCGTCCGACGGATCGCCGGGCAATTATTGAAGAGGCCGCGGGCATCACCAAATTTAAGACAAAGAAACGGCTGGCTGAGGCGCGCCTGGAAGATGCCAAGCAGAATCTTTCGAGGGTCAATGACATTTTTGAAGAAGTAACGCGACAGATGAATTCGCTGAAGCGGCAGGCGTCGAAGGCTGAGCGCTATGCCCGGTTGCGTGAGGAAATGCGGGCCAAGCTACGGGTGGTGCTGGCGAGCAAATTTGCTCAACTGGACCAGGAAAGCGGGCAACTGAATGCGCAGATCGCTTCCCTTTCGGAGGAGATGCGTCAAAAGAGCGAGATGGTTCAACTCCTCGAAGCGGAGCACGCAGAACGCACGCAACGCGGCTATGGCATCGAGGGCGAAATTCGCGAGAACGGCGAGCGACTAAACGAGATCAAGCTCGAGACTGACCGGGCCCAGGCGCAACGCCGTCACAATGAGGAACGTTGCACGGAACTGGTGCAGCGGGTGGCGTCTTCAGAAGCGGAATGGGCGCAGGCGAAGCATCGGCTGACTACACTGGAAGCGGAGCGCGATTCCAATCGGCACATACTGGATTCGGCAGCCGCGGATCTTGCGGCCGCTCAGCAGGAACTCACCCAATGCCAGGAGGAAGCAACCGCGGCGGCCAACGAACTGGCGCAGTCCGAGCAGCAGCAGGAACAATGCCGCGTCGCGACGTTGGAAGCTGTTGCATCGGTGTCCGATTTGCGCAATCAGCTCACCCAGGCGGAGGAGCGGCTGGCTGCGGTGGATCGCGAAGCGCAACGGCTGCAAACGGAAATGGCTACCGCGAATTCTCAGATGGAAGCCTTCGGCGGGCAACGCGGGCAATTGGTGCTGGAGTTTGAAACTGTATCGCAACGGGTGTCGGGACTGACAGAAGAGATTGCCCGGACTCGAGAGTCGCTGGAATCGAAGCGACGCGGCGAAAGCGAAGCCAAAACTCGTTTGGATGGCTTGCGCGCGGAATACGCCTCCGCCATCGGTAAAAAAGGCTCACTGGAAGCGGTGATTGCGGAGCATGGTTACTCGACGGAATCAGTGCGCCGCCTCTTCCAATCCGGAAGCTTTCAAGGCGTGTCTCCCGCGGGCGTGCTAGCGGATTTCCTCGAAGTTGATCCGCGTTATGAGGGCGTAGTCGAGGATTTCCTGCGCGATGAACTGAACTACATACGGTCAGATGTGGATGGCCGCGCGACTTTCCTGGTCCACCCCGAGGACTCGCAAGCTAAGTTTTCATTTGTGGTGAACGAAAACGGACCGGAGCCGCCTCACCAGTCGATCATTCCACTCAAGCATACGATCCGGGTGCTCAACGGATTCGGCAAGTCGCTCGAAGTCATCCTGCCCAAACTACGCGACGGATACATCGTGCCGGACCCTGGGTTCGCGCGCGATCTGGCGCTGGAGAATCCGGATGCGTTTTTCCTATCGCAATCGGGCGAGTGTTTTCACAATGTGACCGTGACCGGCGGCAAACAACGGGCTGAAGGTCCGCTTTCCATGAAGCGCGAACTGCGCGATGTGATGCGTGTCCTGGGCGAATTGGAACACGCTTTACGTCAAGATGAAATGAAAGTGCTCACTCTCGGGCGCGAAATCAAGGAACTGACTTCCCTGCTCGACCGGTTGGAGGGGGAAAAACGTGAAGCTGAAAAACAAGCGATGACTTCCGGACATCTGTTGCACCAACTTGATTCCGAGATGACCCGAGTTGGCGAGCGCCTGAATACGTGTGATCTGGAGCTGCGGCGACTCGCTGCCGAGCGCGATGAGCAGGGAGCATTGGTTGACGCCCGGCAATCGGAAATGGCGGCAGTGGAGGCACAGCGTTCGGAACTGGAACGCCTGACATCCAGCGCGCAGGAACAATTAGCTGGCCTGCGTGAGCGCCGCGATTTGGCGGCGCAGAATGCGTCTCAACATGTGGCGAGGGTGGCGACCCTACAAGAGCGACATCGGGCCGCCGCGGCCGTGCTGGAGAGAATCGAATCGCTGGTTGAGGAAATGCGCGAGCGGGTGAAATCGCTGCGGGCCCAAATTGAATCGTCAACCGCTGAAAAACTACAGCGCGAAACAGAGAATAAGACCATCGCCGATCAACTCGTCGAGATGGAAGCCGAACGTAATGCTGGGGAAGCTCGCGATGGACTTCTCCGAGTTGAGTCGGAACAAATGCGTGCACGGCTGGGCGAGATCGAGGAGTCTCTGCGTCAGGTTCGCTTGTTGCTCGACCAGGCACGGGATCGTCGTGGCGAGGTGTCAGCAGCGGCGGCTAAACTACAATCGGACGCGCAGTATATGGGCGAAACTTGTTTGAATGAACTCGGTGTGCAACGACAAGAACTGATGTCGGATAGCACGATACCGGTGGTTTTGGGCGAGCAACTGGCGAATGAAGACCACATGTATCGCGAGATGCGGGCTCGGCTGGATGCCATGGGTCCGGTCAATATGATGGCGCTGGAAGAATACAAGGAGACCTCGGAGCGGCACAGGTTCCTTGAGACGCAGCGCAAGGATCTGCTGGACTCAATCGAGAATACGCAGGCGACAATCAAAGAGATTGACGTCTTCTCGCGGCAGAAGTTTGAGGAGGCATTCCACAAGATTAATGAGAATTTCCAGGCTACGTTCGGCAAACTCTTCGGCGGCGGTCACGGGTTCATGCGCCTGACTGATGAGGAAAACAGCGCCGAAAGCGGTATCGACGTGGTGGCTTCGCCTCCGGGAAAGAAGCTGCAAAACGTGCTCCTCCTCTCCGGTGGAGAAAAAGCGCTGACGGCGCTGGCGCTGTTGGTGGGCATCTTCCAGTATCAGCCTAGCCCGTTCTGTATCCTCGACGAGGTGGACGCTCCTCTGGATGAAGCCAACATTGGCCGCTTTACCGAACTGGTAAAAGAAATGAGCGTCCAAACTCAGTTCGTGCTCATTACCCATAGCAAGAAGACCATGAGCATTGCTCCGGTGCTGTATGGAGTCACCATGCAGGAGCCGGGAGTCTCGAAATTGGTGTCGGTAAGATTCGGAGCAACGGCGTAGAAGCAGAAATCCGTGAAGAACGGATATCTGCAGACTTTTCCCCTGTCCCGTTATCCTCTGCTGTCCTCAGTTTTTCCACAAATCGAATTCGGTGAAAAGCTTTGCCGGACGGGCGATTCACCGCGCCCAGAAAACTGTCAACTTCTTTGAGGCTCAAGGGTTGGGCGAGCACAGGCAACAAATCTGAGTAAGGCGTTGACAAAAATTTCTGGAGGGCTAGAATACGCGACGTTTTCTGCCTGTAGAATTTAATCATGACACCCGAACTCCTCGACCCCGTTGTTCTACAGACCGACTTCCCCGAACTTGAACTGCACGCCAGCGGAAAGGTGCGCGATGTTTACCGATTAGATAACGAGCATCTTCTTTTTGTCGCGACCGACCGTATCTCGGCCTTCGATTACGTGTTAGCCACAGGCATTCCTCATAAAGGACGTGTACTGACCCAGATTTCGCTTTTCTGGTTCGATTTCTTGCGTGATCTGGTGCCGAATCACCTGGTGACCGCGGATGTGACAAGGTATCCAGCAACGGTGCGCAGCTATGCTGATCTATTGCGTGGCCGTTCGATGATGGTAATACGCGCTGAAATGGTGCCCGTTGAGTGCGTGGTGCGGGGCTATATTTCCGGCTCAGCATGGAAAGAGTACAAGGCCAGCGGCAGAGTGTGCGGGATCGACCTACCTAAGGGATTGAAGGAATCAGATGAGTTGCCCGAGCCTATTTTCACCCCAGCTACGAAAGCCACGACTGGACACGATGAGAACATCCCATCCGCTGAAATGACGCGGCTGATAGGACCAGAGTTGAGCCGCGAGCTGAGGGACATCAGTTTGAAGATTTACACCAAAGCGTCAGAGTACGCCCGGCAAAAGGGCATCATCATTGCGGATACAAAGTTTGAGTTTGGGCGCACGGCGGCGGGGATTACCCTGGCTGACGAGGTGCTCACCCCAGATTCTTCGCGCTTCTGGCCGGCTGAGAAATATCAGCCGGGCAAGGCGCAGGAATCCTTCGATAAGCAGTATGTTCGGGATTACCTGGAGGAAATTCGCTGGAATAAGCAGCCGCCCGCGCCTGCCCTCCCCCTTGAAGTGGCTCGCAAGACCAGCGAAAAGTATGTCGAGGCGTACCACCAGCTTACGGGACGTGAGCTGGATGTTTAGTGGAAAGGCCGTTCACAGGAGAATCGGATGAGCGGCGCGGATTGGATCATTATTGCGATCATCCTGGTGTCTATTGTCCAGGCGGCCAAGTCGGGTTTTTTCCATGAAGCCTTCGGCATTGGTGGGCTAGTGCTGGGGTATCTGCTGGCCGCTTGGCATTACGACCAGGTGTCGCAGTGGCTTATAACGTATCTGAAGTGGACCTGGCTGAGTGATATTGCCGGGTTCCTGACTATTTTTGTGTCGGTGATGATCCTCGCTGGCGTCGCCGCACGAATCGCGAGTTGGGCCACCAAGGAAGCGGGCCTCAGCGTTTTCGATCATATTTTGGGCGGGCCGTTGGGCGTGCTGCGAGGAAGTCTGATCGTAGCCGTAGTCCTAATGGGCATGACGGCATTCACCCCGACCTCGAAGTGGCTGGAAGGGTCGGCATTTGCACCGTATTTTCTGGTTGTAGGGCGCGCCGCCATCTGGCTTGCGCCCTCGGAGTTGCGGGCCCGGTTTTATAGCGGATTGGACATGCTGCGTCAGCAGGAGCTTGGGGCAGGTGCAGCTCGGGGCAGTCGATCTGGCAAATAGCGGAGCCACCCAGTTTTTCCTATAAACGACAGACAGCTTTTAAAGAAAGAGACGTGTCATGCGAGATCAGCTGGAAGCCCTCATCATGCAGATGTACAAGAGCAACATTCTTTATTCCGAGGCAGTGCGTGAGTTTAAGAAGAGGTTCATCTTGACCGTCCTGCAAGAGAACAAGGGCAACCAGTGCCGTGCCGCCCGCGAGCTGAACATGCACCGCAATACGCTGAGCCGCACAATTTCGGAGTTGAAAATAGACGTACGGCAACTCCGGGATGGGACCAAACGTCCGCCGCGCAGTGCCCGACTCGCGAGCTACGAGAAGAAGGCGGTGCGTTAGAACATTCCACACAGCGAAAAAGGCAGCCGGCAAAGGCTGCCTTTTTTATTTCGGTTCAATTGCAATGCTAG
>MNGW01000088.1:0-2549 GCA_001918935.1 Acidobacteriales bacterium 13_1_40CM_3_55_5
GTACATGGCGTACCTCCAAAGGGTCCGCTATGGAGCTTCCCCGTTCTGGGCGGTTCTCCCCATCGCATCGGTGACCTGGAAGTGCAGGAGGCCAGGTGGTCGCCGGATGGCAAAATGCTCGCCTACTCCACTGGCAGTGACTTGTTCGTGGCGAAAACCGATGGCACGGAGTCCCGTAAAGTTGCTTCCTTGAAAGTCACAGACACCATTATCAATCCGGTTTTCTCGCCCGACGTAACTTTCTTGCGATTCGATAACACAAACTTCACAGTGTCCTCGCTTTGGGAAACGTCCGTCGATCATATGGACGCGCATCCTTTGCTTCCCGGTTGGACCAAGCCTCCGGATTCGGAGTGTTGCAGCGTTTGGAGCACCGACGGCAAATACTTTCTGTACCAGTCTAAAGGGCAAATTTGGTCCATTCCGCGGAAACGCGACTTCGTCCGTTCCATACCCAAGCCGGTTCAGCTCACTTCGAGCCCTCTGTTCCTGCAATCGTTTCTTCCCAGCAAAGACGGGAAGAAACTGTTCGTAGTCGGTCAGACTTTCCGTGGTCAGTTGACGCGGTACAACTTGAAGTCCAAGCAGTTCGAGCCTTTTCTTGGGGGGATTTCCGCAGAGTTCGCGAGTTTCTCGAAAGACAAACAGTGGGTCGCCTACGTCGCGTATCCCGAAGGCAATCTGTGGCGCAGCAAAATGGATGGCAGTGAGAGGCTACAACTTACATCGCACGCGAACCCTGTTTTCCTGCCGCAATGGTCTCCCGACGGCAAGAAGATCGTCTTTTTCGAGATATTTCCCGACGGGCGTTCCACCATTAGCGAGGTTTCGCCCGACGGGGGAAGCCCTCGACCACTTATGATCGATGACCCACACTCGCAGGATCCGACCTGGTCATCCGATGGAAGCAAAATTATGTTCGGTGGCTCGGCGGGTGATCCAGCCTCGACGGTGCGAACATTTGATTTCACGACACACCAGATCCAGACTCTTCCTGGTTCGACAGGCATGTTTTCGCCGCGTTGGTCTCCCAATGGGCGCTATGTGGCGGCTATTTCCGCTGACTCGACAAACCTTCTTCTCTTCGATTTCACGACTCAAAAATGGAGTGAATTAACCAAGGGCACCTTGGGATGGATGTGCTGGTCGAACACTGGCGAGTACCTTTTCGCCGTCGACTACACTGGTACCGGAACGGTGCTGAAAATTCGCCTCAGTGATCGCACGATACAACGCATGTTTGATCTTAAGGACATCTCACCGACTGGTTATTGGGGGGCTTCCTTGACCCTTGCACCCGACGATTCGCCATTGATGCTGCGCAATGCCGGCACGCAAGATGTGTACGCCCTCGACTGGGAAACCCCATGACGCGGAGGTCTAGGCAGCTAATCACCGGTGTCCGGAAGGTCACGGCGCAGCGGCGGGGGAAGCGCCGTCTTATTCGTGATCCCTTGTTCCTCGACAATCGTGTAAATGAAATCTGCTGGAAGTTCGCGCAAGGTTTCGATCTTTCCGTTCGGCCATCGGATTTCTATCTGGCTGATTTTTGAATCGGCGCCAAGACCGAAATGCAATCGCGGATCGTTCTGTGAGAGATAGCTGCCCCCGCCTCGCACCTCATTGAACTGCGTCGAGGTCGCCGTCATCACGGTCACTCTCGCCCCGATACCTGACTTGTTGCTTTTCATCCCTATCAACTTAAACAGCACGCGATGATTGCCGTTGCTGCCCTGGTTGAGCAGAAGGGACGGAGGCTCACCCACATTCACGATGACGATATCCACATTTCCGTCATTGTTAATGTCTCCGAACGCAGCTCCCCGGCGGCTGGCCGCAGGAATTGCCGACAGGACCGTGGAGACATCCTCGAACGTACCGTCGCGATTGTTGCGAAACAGCAGCATGGATTGTTTATAGCGTGCGCCGCCGGGGATCGAATCCACTTGCGGATATACGTGGCCGTTGGCGACGAATATGTCCAGCCAAGTGTCGTTGTCCATATCGAAGAAAGACGTTCCCCAACCCACCAGGGGAAAGCTGGGCTGCGCCAGTTTGCTGGGCCAGCTCACGTCGGAAAATAATCCCTGGTCTCCCAGGTTGCGGTAGAGAGTGTTGCCCTGCTCCACAAAATTGGTGACAAACATTCCCATGCGGCCTTCATGGCGGTAGTCTCCCCAGTCCACGCCCATGGAGCCCTGCTCCAAACCATCGCCACTCAACGCTACGCCGGAGAGCATGCCCAGCTCTTCGAAGGTTCCATCGTGCTTGTTGCGATAGAGGTAGTTGGGGCCGGCGTCGTTGGCAACGTATAGATCAGGCCAGCCGTCGTTGTCGTAATCGCCCCATTCGACTCCCAAACCGTAGTGATGTTCAGGGTCGTCGACACCAGCTTTCTTGGAAACTTCCTCGAAGGTCCCATCGCCACGGTTGTGAAAGAGCAGGTCAGATTCGCCCTGCATTCCCCAGGGGCCACACTGCACCAGGATTCCTTTGAAGCGGCAGTTTTTCTCATCGCTTCCGAAGGTGGGCAATTTATTCATGTCAAC
>MNGW01000088.1:2563-13316 GCA_001918935.1 Acidobacteriales bacterium 13_1_40CM_3_55_5
GGCTGCGCCGGTGCTGAATCCGCCAGCGGCGACTCCTGCTTTGTCAGTCACATCCTGAAATTTACAGTTGCCAAGATTGCGATAGAGCGCGTTGCCGCCGTAACCGGTGACATAAATATCGGGAAGTCCGTCATTGTCGTAGTCGGCGACGGCGACGCCCATGCCCCAACCTTTGCGTACGAGGCCAGCAGTCTGCGTGATGTCACGGAATTTAAAGCCGGTGTCCTGATGGTAGAGCGTGATCATGGGATCGCCTCCATTGCGGAAGCGATCGATGGTGGACCCATTCACGGTGATGATGTCGAGATTCCCGTCGTTGTCGCAGTCGATCAGGCCAGCGCCACCGCTCATGGATTCCACGATGTAGCGTTTTTCTAGGGAAGAAATGTGGGAGACAGTCAAACCAACCTGTTTGGCAACTTCCGTGAATCGCGGTAAAGGAGCCTTCCGAAGGGGAGTCTGAGCCGATGCGGAGAACGAAAGGAATAAAACCAGGCCCAGGGAAGTTATACGCATGGTGATGAGAATTTCGATTAGGGTTACGATTATAGATCACAGCAATCGTCGGCGGGATACGACAGGCATAGTATGATCCTTTCAATGGGCAGGCATTTCACGCGGACCTTAGCGATCGCGGTTCTTCTAGCAGCATGCACGTTCCTATCTGCTTCCGACGTCGCCCATCCGCCTTCTCCCGCAGCAGTATTGGTAGAGCTGTTTACTTCCGAGGGATGTTCGAGTTGTCCTCCAGCGGATGCGTTGCTGCAACAATTAGATCGATGGCAGCCAGTCGCTGGCGCTCAGTTAATCGTGCTCAGCGAGCATGTCGACTATTGGGACCACGGCGGCTGGTCCGATCCACACTCCTCGCACCTTCTAACAGAACGCCAGAACGCCTACTCCGAGCATTTCAAGCTAGCTACGGTTTACACGCCACAAATGGTGGTGGATGGAAACCGAGAATTCCTGGGCAGCGATGGGAGACTGGCGCTCCAGGCTTGCCAGAAGGCGGCAGGTGTTCGAAAGATTCCTATTCGCATTTCATTGGTTTCTCATGACAATCCGGTTGGGCTGCAAGCTCACGTTGAAGCCGATGCTCTGGACGAATCGTACAACTTTAAGCAAGCGGATATTTATGTTGTCGTCGCATTGAATTCCACGGAGTCGCAGGTTGCGGGAGGGGAAAATAAGGGTCGCCATTTGAATCATGTTGCCGTGGTTCAGAGTCTCACAAAAGTTGGAAGCGTAAAGCAAGGCAAACCCTTCGCCCAGGATGTCCACTTAAAGCTCGACCCTCGAACTGATACCGGACGTGTGAGGATAATTGCGTTTGTGCAGCAAACCGGCCCAGGCCAAATCCTCGGAGCGGCGCTGCAGCGAGTGGCGAAGTAATCTGTACAGTTACTCGGCGACGGCCTTCCCCCCGCGTCCTTCTCTCCAGCCTTCAATAATCAGATAAAGCACCGGGATAAAGAAAAGATTCAGCAGTGTGGACATGATCATTCCGCCGAACACGGTCGTGCCCACGGAGTGACGTCCTTCCTGCCCCGCGCCACTAGCCACCATCAGAGGAACGATTCCCAGGATGAAGGCCAACGAGGTCATCAAAATCGGCCGCAGGCGGATTCGTGCCGCTTCCACAGCGGCTTCTATTAGTGGCATGCCGCGTCCGCGCAATTGCTCGGCGAATTCAACAATCAAAATCGCGTACTTGCTGGATAGTCCGACCAGCATCACCAGTCCGATCTGGCAGTACACATCATTTTCCAAGCCCCGCAACGATTGCGCGGAGAGTGCGCCAAGAAGCGCCATGGGGACAGCCAGCAGCACAATAAAGGGCAGCACGAAACTTTCATATTGCGCCGACAGCGTGAGATAAACCACCAGAGTGCCCAGGCCGAACAGGATTAGTGCAGTTCCTCCGGACTGCAATTCTTCGAGAGACAGTCCGGTCCACTCATAAGTGAATCCTTGAGGCATCGCTTTGCTTATTTCTTCCATTGCGGAAATTGCCTGGCCGGAACTGAAGCCGGGTTTGGCCGAACCATCAATTTCTGCGGAGCGGAACAGGTTGTAATGGCTGATCACCTGCGGTGTTATGGTCTGCGTCACTCGGATCAAGTTGTCGAGCGGAACCATGGCGCTGGTGTCGGAGCGAACATAAAACTGGCGCATGTCTTTGGGCTCAGCACGAAATTGTTTGTCAGCCTGGATGTATACCCGATAGGAACGGTTATTGAAGTCGAAATCATTGACATACGCTGAACCCATATAGACGCCCAATGTGTCCGTGATCTGGCTGAGTGGAACGTGCAGGCTCTTAGCCTTTTCACGGTCGATGGTGACCAGGAATTGGGGATCGTTGGCGGTATAGCTGCTGAAAACGCCCGCGAGTTCCTTGCGTGAATTGCCCTGGCGGGAAACATCCCGGGTTACGTTGGCCAGTTCCTGGAGTGAGTGTCCGCCCTGGTCTTGCAACTCGTATTGGAAACCGCCGAACTGGCCCAGGCCTTGCACGGCCGGGGGCAGGAACGGAATCACCATCGCTCCGGAAATCCCGGAAAGCGGTCCGCGAATTTTGTTCAGCACCGCTTGTGCCCCGTGTTCGTTGCCTTTGCGCTGCGAATACGGCCTTAGCGTGGCAAAGGTAAGCCCGCGGTTTGAGGCGTTACCGGCGAAGCTGAAGCCGCTGACGGCAAAAACGTGCTCGATTTCCGGAACTTTATTCAGGATCTGAGTAAGTTGCTTCCCGATATTTCGGGTGTACTCGAGCGAAGCGCCCGAGGGTGATTGCACCAGAATTATGAAATATCCCTGGTCTTCATTGGGAACGAATCCTCTGGGCACGCGTTGGAAAATGAAGTACGTGAGTCCGAGTCCAATGAGGAATAGCGCGACAGCAATCACACGGAAGCGCAAAAATACGCGCAGCGATCTCCGGTAGCCCTCCGTGAGTCCGCCGATTACGCGGTCGACGCGAGTGAAGAACCACCCTTTTTCACCGTGCTGTCGTCCGAGGAGAATGGCTGAGAGGGCTGGAGTCAACGTCAACGCGTTGAAAGTTGAAATAGTAATTGAAAAAGCAATAGTTAAAGCGAACTGGCGGAAGAGAATCCCAGTGGTGCCCGGGAAGAATGCCACTGGCACGAAGACCGCAACCAGCACCAGGGAAGTCGCGATGACCGCGCCGGCAACTTCTTTCATAGCCGCCGAGGCTGCCTTGTGCGAGTCCGTCTCGCCTTCCTGGATGTGGCGCTCGATGTTTTCAATCACCACGATCGCATCGTCCACCACCAGTCCTGTTGCCAGCGTAATGCCGAACATGGTCAGGGTATTGATGGAAAATCCCAACAGCTTCACGAAAGCAAAAGTCCCGATGAGCGAGACTGGAATGGTGACTGCTGGAATAATCGTGGTGCGCCAATCCTGCAAGAAGACGAAGATGACCAGAATGACCAGGATGATGGCCTCAATCAACGTGCTCAGCACGTCTTTGATCGATTCACCGACTACGTCGGTAGTATCGAATGCCACTTCTGCTTTCATCCCGGGCGGGAAACGCTTGGCAAGACGCTCCAATTCGGCAATGGCGCGGCTGTCTACCTGAAGCGCATTGGCGTTGGAGAGCTGAGTGATTCCTATTCCTACTGCATCGTGTCTGTCATACTGAAGGTCGGAACCGTAATCTTCGGCGCCGAGTTCGGAGTGTCCAACGTCTTTTAGCCGTACCAGAGTGCCATCGGTATTTGTTTTGAGAATGATGTTGTCAAACTCTGAAGCCTCGGTAAGACGGCCGACCGCCCGCACGCTAATCTGGTAATCCTGTCCTGGCTTGATCGGCGGTTGTCCTACCTGTCCCGCTGCAACTTCGACGTTCTGTTCCTGCAACGCACTCACGACATCTGGAGCGGTGAGGCCGCGACTGGCCATGCGTACCGGATCCAGCCACATGCGCATCGAATATTTCCGTTCTCCGAAGATGAAGACGTCGGCCACGCCGGGCACGCGTTTGAGCGCGTCCTTGACGTACACGTCCAGATAGTTGCTCATGAAGAGCGGATCGTAACGGCCGTCCTGGGAATAAACCGCGGCGCCGAATACGAAATTATTCGAGGCCTTGGTGATGGTGACCCCAGTCGATTTGACTGCGCCCGGAAGTCGTCCTTGGGCTGCGTTGACTCGGTTCTGAATGTCCACCGCGGCCAAGTCGGGATCGCGGGTCAGATCGAAGGTGGCGACGATGGAACTCACACCGTTGTTACTGCTGGTGGAGGTGACGTACTTCATCCCCTCGGCGCCATTGATTTGTTGTTCCAGGGGAGTGGTGACTGCAGTCTCGACGGTCTGTGCGCTGGCCCCCACATAGGCGCTGGTGACCGATACCTGCGGTGGCGCCAGGCTGGGAAATTGCGCGATAGGCAAGCTGGGAACCACCACGGCACCGGCCAGAATGATCAGCAGAGCGCAGACTGTAGCAAAAACCGGCCGTCGTATAAAGAAATCAACAAACATGAATGAAAGACCTCAGCCGTCGGCGTAGACAGGCGTACGGTTTCGATTCGAGCATCCAGTTTTCATGAGTGACAGATAAAAAGAAATCGATTTGAAGTTTTGCGTGCAGAATTCAGGTCCGTGTCGAGGTCAGAGTGTCACCTAACCTTGTGGCACTACTGGTGCTCCATCCACCAGGAATTGTGTTCCGGAGACGATTACTTTGTCGCCTGGCTTAATTCCATCTAGTACCACGTAATCATTTCCGATCATTTCGCCGACGCGAAGCGCCCTTTGATGCGCCACCAATTTGCCGTTCTGGTCTTCAGCTACGAACGCGAAATACTGGGCGCCAATTCGCGATACGGCGAGCACCGGAACCGACGGCGCTTGATGCGTTCCCCATATGACACGGGCGCGAATGAACTGGGAGTTGCGAAGTTTGTCTTTGTTGTCGTTGGAGATTTTTGCCTTCACCAGGACGGTCTGGGTGGCATTGTCCACCTCGGGAGAAATGAAGCTGATGCGGCTACTTGCGATGAGTTCTCCGGGGCTGTCCACAATTTGCACCGGCATATTCATTTTAAGTTGCGGAGCCCGCTCGACAGGAACGTAAACATAAACTTCCAGCGTGCCCGGCTTGTCCACAGTGGTCAAGACGGTGGAATTGGTGACTCGATCTCCGACGCGAACCGGAATGTCGCCCACAACACCCGCTCTCGGCGCCGCTACCCGATAGTAGTGCAGTTGGACCTTTTGCTCACTGACCTGCGCTTGCAAGGCCCGCAACTGAGCTTCCGCTGCGTCCAGTGCGGAGCGCGCCTGATCCAACTCTTGTTTGCTCACCACTCCTGCAGCAGCCAATGAGCTGATGCGTCGATATTGCTGCTTCGCATATTCCACGTCGGCGCGCTTGGACGCCTGCAGGTCTTCCTGGCTTTTTACAGTCGCTTGTTGTTTGGAGGGATCGATCTGCATCAGCGGTGTGCCCGTCGAGACTCGATCTCCGGAATGAACATAAATCTGGGTAATCTGTCCTTCCACCTGCGGCATAATGACCGCCGAATCCCGCGACTTTAACGTCGCTACGTAATCCGTGGTGTCGTTAAAAGTTGTCGATTTCGCGACCTGAAGTTTGACCGGGACCCCGGGAGAGCCCTGCGGTTGCTGACTCTTGGCGGAACTGTCACCGCAGCCGCTGCTCAGCCCCGCTACTACCACCAGCAGGGCTGCAGAGAGCGGACCATGAGGTGAAATTCGACATACTTTCCGATTAACAATCTTTGAGTTCATGTGGGTGCACTCTACCGTGCAAGCTCAGCGATAAACAATTAGACAATGGAAATATATTCCAGATAAGCGTCGTAGGACTGAAAAATATTAAGCGATAGGGTTTTGCCGGAACTGCCGGGCACCAGCCAAAGGCCGGGATAGGGGCCAATATCAGGCGGAACCAAGCGCGGACGAAAGTTTATTTCTTGCGAGGTTTGGTGGCGTCATCCATGTGGCGTTCTTCCGTCACGACTGCCAGATAAAGCAGGCCGAACACGATGATTACTGCGGCTACGATTAATCCCACAGGACGCTCCCAGTCTCCTCAATCTAACCTCGCGAACCGCAGCTCTCAAGTCACCAAGGTACCCCTGCCAGTACCGCCACCATTGTGCTATCCGAGCCTGGCCGGAACCAGCGGATGCCTTCTGCTACATTGTTGCCACCATGAAACCGGCTCGCAGCTTTGCCAGCGACAACAACGCGGGCGTCCATCCTGAAGTCATAACGGCTATCCTCGCCGCCAACCAGGGTCATGCGGTTGGATACGGAGATGACCCCTACACCGAATCCGCAGTAGGCAAATTTAAGCAGCATTTTGGTGCCGACATTGACGTCTTCATCGTGTTCAACGGCACCGCTGCCAATTGCCTCAGCCTGAAAGCGCTGACGGATTCCTATCATGCCGTGATCTGCACCGAGGCCGCGCACATCTATACCGACGAATGTGGCGCTCCGGAAAAATTTACCGGGTGCAAACTGCTTCCCATTCCAACCCACGATGGGAAGCTTACCGTCGAAGCCGTGGAGGGTTCGTACCATGGCATCGGGGATCAGCACCATGTGCAGCCACGCGTCATCTCAATTACCCAGGCCACCGAGATGGGAACGGTCTACCGTCCGGAAGAAATCAAAGCGCTGTCTCGCTTCGCCCATGAGCGGTCAATGTTTCTGCATATGGACGGGGCCCGCATCGCGAATGCCGCTGCCAGCCTGGGCCTGACGCTGCGCCAGGCTACCCGCGATCTCGGGGTGGATGTGCTCTCCTTCGGCGGAACCAAGAATGGACTGATGGGCGCCGAAGCGGTCGTGTTCTTCGACAAAAAGCTCAGCCACAACTTTCAATATCTGCGCAAACAGGGGATGCAACTGGCGTCCAAGATGCGGTTCATCTCGGTACAGCTTGATTGCCTGCTGTCCAACGATTTGTGGCTAAGAAATGCGCGGCATGCCAACCGTATGGCTCAATTGCTACAGAAGGGATTGAGCGATATTCCTGAGGTAAAGATCGTTTATGACGTGGAAGCCAACGGAGTGTTCGCCAAGATTCCGGCTCATGCCATCGCCCGGCTGCAAGTGCGATATTTCTTTTATGTGTGGAATGAGGAGGAATCCGTGGTGCGCTGGATGTGCTCTTTCGATACGACGGAAGAGGATGTGAAGCGGTTCGTCAAGTTTGTGGCGGAAACAATCGCGACCTCACATTAAAGAGTGAATCGGCGCTTTAGTCCTCCGCGAGGAATGTCCCCAGTGTGGGTTTGTGTTTCTGGGTTCGCTTTTTCTTTTTCTTGCGATCGGGAACCACTCGCGACGGGGGAGGCGTGCCAATCTGCTCGCGCGCCATCGTCTTCACCGCTTCCACCGCCGTGAACCTCTTGATTTTTTTCTTCTTCGCCATTTTCTTTGCTATTGCTATTGTTCAGTGACAGTTTAACCCGGTCTTTTCTCTCCTCCGGCGCACTTTCCTTGGATATGCAATAATCTGAGCAGCTGCCATGGACGAAAAAGAATTCTTTGACGAGCGGCCGGAGAAGAAGATGGCCACGTTGAATTGCCCGCATTGTCATCAGCCTGCGGAGTATGAGGTCACCTGGATCGTTCGCACCAAGAAAAGGCAACTCGCGGGCCGCGCCGACGAGCGTGATCGCGCCCGCTTCGCCAAGGCGCGCTCCTACATGTTGCGTAAAGATGATCTTATGGCTTGCAAGAACATGCGCTGCCGCAAGCGTTTCGAAATCTCCGGCGTACAGTCGGTAGTCTTCACCGAATAGTCCGCATTCCCGCTTTCCACCACCGTCATTTATACTTGCTGGTTTCTGCTGGCGCGGCGCGATTTGTCGAGGAATCATAATGAAAATCCTGGTTTGCATGAAGCAGGTTCCGCAGAAAGATGCCCCGCTCAAGTTGAACGAGGCCGGCACCTGGATTCGTGAAGACGTTTCATACGAAGTGAACGAGCCAGATGCTTACGCGCTCGAAGAAGCTTTGCGTCAGAAAGAGAAGCACAGTGGAGAAGTAGTCGTCATCACGGCCGGTCCCCCGCGGGCGCAACAGGTTTTGCGGGAAGCTCTGGCCAAAGGCGCGGACCGCGCCATTCATCTCGAGGACAATGCCTTTGTCAGTCTCGATGCCTACAACACTGCCCGCGCTTTTGCCGCCGCGATCAAAGATGAACAGTTCGATTTAATTTTTACCGGTCTTCAATCCGACGATTATGGGTACGCCCAGACAGGGGTAATTCTGGCGGAATTGCTGGGTTGGCCGCATGCCACCATCATCATGCAAATTGAAAAAGGTGATAGCGGGATCCGGGTAAAACGGGAACTCGAAGCCGGCTACTTCCAATTCGTGGACATGCCGGTACTTTGATCGGCAGCAAACAAGCCAAAAACAAGCCGATGCGCAAAGTCGCGATGACGGAAGTGCAGCCCGCGATGGGCGCTAATCTGCAGAGGATTGAGCGGCTCTACATTCCGCAGAAAACCAAAAACACCCAATTTCTGGAAGGTCCACCTGCGGACGTCGCCAAGAAATTGGTGGAGAAGCTGCGCAATGAAATCCGAGTTTTGTAAGCAGACGAATTGATGCCCGACAACATTCTGGTTATCGCCGAACAACGTGAAGGCAAACTAAACCGCGTTTCATGGGAGACGCTCACAGCGGGCCAGGCGCTGGCGGCGGAAACTGGTTGGACGCTCCAAGCTGCCTTAGTGGGCAGCGGAGTCACGAAGCTGGCCAATGAAATCGGGGGCAAGAAGGTAACCAAGGTTTTTGCCATCGAATCACCTAAGCTTGAGCCGTACACGCCCGATGCATTCGTCACCGCGCTCAAACAATTTTTGTCTTCGCATCCCTCGAAGCTGGTGCTCATGCCCCACACTTACCAGGTGCGCGACTTCGTTCCCAAGCTGGCTACCGTGATGGGGCGTACGGCGATTACGGACTGTGTCGGCTACAACAAAAATGGCGACAAGCTTGCCTTCACTCGGCAGATGTTTCAAGGGAAACTCGCCGCCGATGTCAGCTTTGCCTGTGATGCACCCTGGTTCGTCACTTTCCAGAATGGTGCTTTTCGCGGAGATAAGGTCGAAGCTGGCTCCACGGCCGCGCCAGTCGAGACTGTGAGTGCGGATATTCCGGACAACGTTATTCGCACCAAACCGCAAGCAGTTTTCAAAGAGGCCAAGCAGGCCGTGGATCTGACCCAGGCATGAAATCGCGAAGCAACTTGCCGAAGCTCTGGGCGGAGAGATTGCCGCTTCGCGTCCTATTTGCGATTCCGGATGGCTTCCCATGGATCGCCAGATCGGATCATCGGGACAGACGGTGGCGCCGAAACTTTATCTCGCGCTGGGGATCAGCGGCGCCATCCAGCACATTGTTGGAATGAAAGGTGCGCGAGCCATTATCGCGATCAACAAAGATTCGGAAGCGCCCATTTTTGAAATCGCCGACTATGCGGTGGTGGGCAATCTGTTCGATATCGTGCCGCCGTTAATTGAAGAGATTAAGAAAATGAAAACCGCAACATGACGACAGCGTCAGGAGCCGGATCCTGAGTGCTGAATGCTGAGCGCTGAATGCTGATCTTTCGCAAACCTCTCCCCAATATCGAGCATCCCCGCATGGATGCCGACGTCGTTATTGTCGGCGGACTCATCGACCAGCACAATGCTCAGCATCCTGATTCGCCACTCAGCAAAGAAAATATTCACGTTCTGGAGAAGGCCCGTGAAATCGGCCAGCACTGCCTTTCCGGCGCCCTGCTCGATCCCCGCTCCATGCGCGAGTTGGTCCCAGGATTTGAGATGGACGCTCCGCTCGACGCGTCCGTCAGCAAGGAATCGGTTTATTTCCTCACGCAAAAAGGAAAATTCAAGTTTCCCATCACGCCGCCGCCGTTGCGCGATCATGGCAATTACGTGATCTCGCTCAACCGCTTTGTGAAATGGCTGGGCAGCAAGGTTGAGGAAGCAGGGATCACCGTTTTCACTGGATTCGCAGGCTCCGAATTGCTGTACGACGGCGAGCGCGTGAGTGGTGTTCGTACCGACGACAAGGGCGTCGACCGACAGAACCGGCCGAAGTCGAATTTCGAGCCGGGCTACGATTTGCACGCCAAAGTTGTCATTCTGTCGGAAGGTCCGCGAGGCTCGTTAACCAAGCAGTTGATCGCCCGTTTCAATCTCGACCGCGACCGAAATCCGCAAACTTACGGGCAGGGAATAAAAGAATTGTGGGAAGTCCCATCCGGCCGCATCGCTGCGGGCGAAGTGATCTACACCATGGGATGGCCGCTGACCTCAAAAGAATATGGTGGGGCTTGGATCTACGGCGGCAAAGACAATATCGTCTCTTTGGGATTCGTCACGGGACTCGATTATCCGGATCCGCGTCTCGATCCGCAGCGTGTGCTTCAGGTGTTCAAGCAGCATCCCCTCGTCGCTGGCCTGTTAGCGGGTGGCAAGATGATTCGTTATGGCGCCAAGTCGTTGCCCTACGGCGGATGGTGGTCGATTCCGCCGCTCGCGGGCAATGGATGGATGATTGTCGGCGACTCTGCCGGCTTTCTTAATTCGCAGCGGCTTAAGGGCATTCACCTTGCCATTAAGAGCGGCATGCTAGCGGCTGAAACTGCTTTCGAAGCGTTGACGAAAGGTGATTCCTCGGCTGCGACACTCGGGCAATATCAGCAGAAGGTCGAGAAGAG
>MNGW01000108.1 GCA_001918935.1 Acidobacteriales bacterium 13_1_40CM_3_55_5
CTATGTCTTCCAATTCCAGCCAGATTCCAAGCTGCCGGAGTGAACGCTCAAGCGACACGTGTTGTCATACCCAACGAAAACAAACGGTAAGCTACGTCATTAAGGAAATTCTCAATTCTCATTAGTTTGCTATTTGTCCTTCCGCTTACTAGAATCTCATTTCTTCAACAGGAGCTTTTCGGGATGTCGCGTCGCTTCAGGATAATCTTGCAGATGGCTGCAGTTGGGATCGCGTCTTTCAC
Organism: Acidobacteriales bacterium 13_1_40CM_3_55_5; assembly: GCA_001918935.1. GTDB lineage: Bacteria > Acidobacteriota > Terriglobia > Terriglobales > Acidobacteriaceae > 40CM-3-55-5. The sequence continues at coordinate 243 of MNGW01000108.1, forward strand.
AGCGTGGGGCGCGGCGCAGAGTGAGCCACCGAAGAAATCAGCCGAAGTCCTGATCCGGAACGCCGTGGTGATGACCGTCACCCACGGGAATATTCAGAACGGCAGCGTATACATCAAGGATGGCAAAATTGCCGCGGTCGGCAAAGATGTGAGTACACCGCCAGGAGCCACCATCATCGACGCGGGGGGCAAGTATCTGACGCCGGGCATCATCGATTCACACTCGCACATTGCGCTCGATGATGACGTGAATGAAGTCACCAGTCCGGTGACGCCGCAAATGATGATGATGGACGCCTTCGACTATCAGGACAAGGCGATCTATCGCGGGCTTGCCGGCGGCGTAACCACCTCGCTTTTGCTGCATGGCTCGGCCAACATGATTGGCGGGCAGGCAATCGTCATCAAGCACAAGTACGGAGCAGGCCGTGACGCCATGTTGTTTCCGGGAGCGCCGCGGTCCATCAAGTTCGCTAGCGGAGAAAATCCGAAGCGCGTCTACGGCGGGCGCGATCAGTTGCCGTCCACTCGTATGGGGAATTTTGCAGTGCAGCGGGAGGCGCTGGTTCAGGCTCAGGAATATAAACGCGATTGGGACGAGTACGACGCAAAGGTGAAGAGAGGCGACAAAGACCCGAAGCGACCTAAGCGCGATTTGAAGCTGGAGGCCCTCGCCGATGTGCTGCGTGGCAAGTTGCTGGTGCAGATCCATTGCTATCGCGCCGATGAGTTACTGACGGAAATGGCTCTGGCAAAGGAATTTGGATACAAAGTACGCGCCTTCCATCATGCTCTGGAAGCGTACAAAGTGGCTGACAAAATCGCTGCCGAGAATGTGGGAATCGCCACCTTCGCTGACTGGTGGGGATATAAACAGGAAGCCTGGGACGCAATTCCCTGGAACGCGGTGATGTCGATGCGGAAAGGCGTACGTGTTTCCATCAAGAGCGACTCTGATGATTTTGCGCGACGATTGAATCAGGAAGCAGCCAAGACCATGCACTACGGCGGAGCTACCGAGGAAGAAGCGTTGAAGATGATTACATTGAACGCGGCATGGATTATCGGGGTGGACGATCGCGTGGGATCGATCGACGTGGGCAAAGATGCGGACTTGGTGATCTGGGATGGATATCCGCTCTCCAGCTATGGCGTGCCGGAAAAAGTGCTGATCGATGGGGATGTGTATTTCGACAGATCCTTGCCGGGATTCGGAATGCCGCATTATCGAGAGGGGCAGTGATGCCAAGGGCAGGTTTCAAGTTTCCTGTGTCTGGTTTCCGGTATTGGGTGTCAGGTCTCGTGTGGCTGACCACATGTTTTTCGATTCTCGGCGGAATCGGGGCGGCCCAGCAGTCAAAGTCGATTGTGCTTAGGGGTGGGAAGCTGCTTACGGTTTCGCACGGAACTATCGAGAACGGCGTGTTGGTGATGGAGGGCGGCAAGATTGCAGCATTGGGCGCGGTGAGTTCGGTGACTATTCCAAGGAATGCGCGGGTGATTGATGTCAGTGGTATGACGGTTTATCCGGGACTCATCGATTCCGAGACATCTTTGGGATTGACCGAGATATCGGCTGAGCCGAGCACCAATGATCGAATCGAAATCAGCGACGAGATCATGCCTCACATGCACGTATTTGACGCTTTCCATGCGGAGTCCGAACTGATTCCGGTGGCGCGGATCAATGGAGTAACGAACGCCATCGTGGCGCCGGATAGCGGGGATACGCTGCCCGGGCAGGACTCATTCATTCAACTGGATGGTAAGTCAGCGCAGGAAATGCTGCTGGTGCGAGACATCGCGATGCCTCTGAATTTCACCGGCGATCAGAGAAGAAATGAAACCTGGGAAAAGAGAAAATTTCCCTCTACGCGTATGGGCATGGCGGCTCAGCTACGCCAGGCATTCCTCGATGCGCAACGCTACGTGCAAGACTGGAATGACTGGGACAAGAAAAAGACGGAAACCGTAAACAAGCCGGCAGACGATAAGGATAGGAAAGCTCCCAAGCGCGACTTGAAACTTGAGGCGTTGCTTCCCTATCTGCCAGGGAAAAAATCGATCGTGCTGGCGGCCCAAGGTCCAAGTGATCTGGAGACAGCGGTGCAATTGGCACGCGAGTTCAATCTGAAGTTTGTGCTGAATCACATCAGCCACTCGCAGCCAGTTCTCGATTATGTGGCAAGCCTGAAAGTGCCGGTGATCGTGGGCCCAATTTACGAAACGCCAAAAGCTGAAGAGCGTTACGATACGGTTTATAACTTGCCGGCACAGCTGTACAAGCGCGGCGTGAAAATCGCATTCGCCTCTTTCGATGCCCACAATGTCAGGAATCTGCCCTACCAAGCAGGCTTCGCGACGGCGTTCGGCTTGCCTTATGACGAAGCCTTGAAAGCGATTACGCTGAATGCGGCGGAAATCTGGGGCGTTGCCGATAAGCTGGGATCGCTGGACGTAGGAAAAACTGCCAATGTGGTGGTCGCCAACGGAGATCCTCTGGATGTGAAGACAGAGGTGAAGCAAGTGTTCATCGAAGGTCGGGAGATTCCCATGACTAGCCGTCAGACCCGGCTTCGGGACCAATACTCAACTCAGTAACATCAGCGCTCGTCGTCGCACAATCGCTCGCGAAGCGTTGACCATGACAAGTGCGAGCGGTTAGGATTCTTTGTGGGACAATCTCGGAGCCGGCGGCAGCCTTGTCGGGTGGATCCTTCCTTTACATCAATTCGTTTGGGCCAGTACACTACTCGTTTCCTTGTCGAATCTATCTGGAGGTGGGATTTTCATGGCTATGGATGGAAAGAAAGAAATCGTAGAAAAAGTTAAACAGATTATTGGCGAACAGCTGGGAGTGGACGAGGGCGAGGTCACGCTCAGCGCCTCTTTTGTGGATGATCTGGGAGCCGATTCCCTCGACCGGGTGGAGCTCGTAATGGCGCTGGAAGGAGCCTGCGCTCTGGAGATTCCGGATGAGGAGGCGGAAAAGATCCGCACCGTGCAGGACGCCATCGATTATATCGAGAAGCATGCGAAAGTAAGCAAGTAGTCAGTTCGCGGATGCATCGTAGGAGTTCAGCCCCTAACCGCCGGTGGGCAAAAGCCGCTGAACCACCGGCGCTTGCAGCAAGACATGCGAGGAAAACAATGACAGCCGTTGACGAAAAAGTGAAGCAGATCATCGTGGAACAACTGGGAGTGGACGAAGGCGAAGTCACCGCGAGCGCCTCGTTTGTGGACGATCTCGGCGCCGACTCGCTCGACACCGTGGAACTGGTCATGGCTTTCGAAGAAGCTTTTGAGATTGAAATCCCCGACGAAGACGCGGAAAAAATCCGCACCGTGCAGGATGCCGTGGACTACATCGGCAAGCACGCGAAAGGCGGGAAGTAGTTGGGACGTAGGGTCGTAGTTACTGGCATAGGGCTCATTTGCGCCGTGGGCAACACCACGGAAGAAGTGTGGAAGAACCTGCTCGCCGGTAAAAGCGGAGTGGCACGAATAACGCAGTTTGATCCTTCCCAGTTTGCCTGCCAGATCGCAGCCGAAGTCAAGAATTTCGATCCCTTGCAATTCATCGAAAAAAAAGAGCTGAAAAAAATGGGCCGCTTCATCCACCTGGCATTGGCGGCTACGGATGAAGCCATGAAAGCCTCCGGATTGGAGGTAACGCCGGCCAGTGCGACCCGGGTGGGGGTGCATATTGGCTCAGGCATCGGAGGATTCGATGTCATCGAGCGGGAGCATGCCAACCTGCTGAACGGAGGCCCGCGCAAGATTTCGCCTTTTTTTATTCCCGCGGCAATCGTGAACCTGGCGGCCGGACATGTCAGCATCCGGTACCACGCGCAGGGTCCTAACGAGGCCACCTGTACGGCTTGCACATCCAGCGCTCACTCGGTGGGAGATGCCTACAAGATCATTGCGCGATGCGACGCCGACGCCATGATTGCGGGCGGGACAGAAGCGGCCATTACTCCGATGGGAGTGGGCGGATTCGCAGCCATGCGGGCACTTTCCACGCGAAATGATGCGCCGGAGAAAGCCAGCCGTCCGTGGGATTCCGGGCGGGATGGGTTTGTCATCGGAGAAGGCGCGGGGATTCTGATACTGGAAGAATTGGAATTTGCCCGCCGCCGTGGAGGGAAAATTCTGGCGGAGATTGTGGGCTACGGGATGAGCGGAGATGCTCACCACATTACTCAGCCGGCAGAGAACGGTGATGGAGCTTTTCGCGTCATGGTGAACACGCTGAATGACGCGAAAGTGCAACCGGAGCAGGTGGGCTACATCAATGCGCATGGCACCTCGACAGACATCGGGGACAAGCTGGAAACGGTTGCCATCAAGCGGGCATTTGGCGATTACGCTTACAAGGTGCCGGTAAGTTCGACCAAGTCCATGACTGGTCACTTATTGGGTGGCGCTGGCGGATTAGAGAGCGGGATCACGGTGCTGGCGCTGCGCGACCAGATTTTGCCTCCTACGATGAATTTGGACAATCCTGATCCCGAGTGTGATCTGGATTATGTTCCCAACCAGGCGAGAAAAGCGAAAGTGGAGTACGCCATGTCGAATTCCTTCGGCTTTGGCGGAACCAATGGGGCCTTATTGTTCCGGCGGTGGGATGGGTAAAAAAATCGGGCCACTCACAAGAGCGGCCCGACGAAGTTGATGTGATGTTGAGCTTACTGAAGGGTAACAAGAACCTGTATGACGCCACTTCCCTGCGGAAGAGGCTCCAAAGCTTTTCCTAATACGGCTCCGATCATCTTGCGCCTGTCGGTTCCTTTCATGGCGTAGCCTTGCTTGCTGGAAGTGACCAAAAGGTCACCGGCTTCGATGGCCCCGTTTTCAGCAGTGACCTTGCAAGGCACAACCCCTACGACTGCCAGAGGCACATCGGATTTAGGAACTTCGCCCATTTTGTATGGAGTCGCCAGCACTCCCGGCTTGGTGGAATAGATTCCCGCCACCAGCGTGGAATACGGCTTGGCGGCGCGGGCAAGACGGCGAGCGGAGCTGTGGTCAATCACCAGCACGTCGCCGGCAGCGTAGGCGGATTTGGATCCTTTCACGGAGAAAGCTTCAGCAAAGTCGGCGCCGCCGGTGTTATAGGTCGTAGCAAATACATCTCCCGCATCGTTCACGCGGAACATGTTTTGCAGAACGCCTGGGGTATGCGTCATGGTTCGACCTACGATCAAAGTACCGCCACCGTCGGGGTAATCCTCCTCGAAAACGCCGGCGGATCCGCTAGTGGCATTTATCACACCCAACACGCCAATTGAGTATCCTGCTCCGCAAGCCGTGGCGCATGGAGACGCTACATCGCCACGCACGCCAACTCCGTTCGGACTCTGGGCGAATCCGCGGATTCCGACAGTGAAACCGCTGGCAGCAGTGGCGCTACCGAAGAGGCCCAGTCCGTGGGTGCTGCTGCTAAAGAAAGCGCCTCCGGTAGCGCTTCCGGTTTTGGCCATATTTTCGCCTCGCACAGCTACGCCGGCTGGGCTAAAACTTCTTCCCCACACACCATTGTTAAAACCGCTGGTGCCGGTAGCCTGGCCAAATAAGGCGCTGACGCCGCTGGTGGAAGGGGTGCTGGCTTTCAGGCCGAATCCACTTCCAGTCTGAGTAATGTTGACCACTTGCGAAGTGGTTGCTCCATTGAAATTGGTAGGCCCTTGTGTGGTCTGGGCTGGGCTTATATGGGTCCCGCAAAAAAACAGGCAAACTCCTAGAATCGTCAGTCTTGCATCGGCTTTCATTGGGTTCAAACCTCGGGTTCGAATTCTTCGCGAATGGCTTCGCAAAGTGGTGCATTTTGGAAGCTGCTGGAAAGACGTGAGTTGTACGTCTAAAGTATTTCGTCGAACAGGAACATTCTGTAGAGAAACCTTAGGCGGGTTTTGAATCCCCGCGATCGAGCTCCGCTTTTTGCTTTACTGGCCGCAGTTAGCGATGCATCGCACGGTTTGAAGCTCAATCTCAGCTTTCTTATGTCCGGAAAAGGAGGTGTCCGGCTTGATGACCAGCGATTGAGGGCCATCGGTAAGATTGAAGTGGCAATCGAAAGTCAGCGATTGCACTCCACGCTGTTTGCAGGATGTGTTGCTGAGGGCGGATGACATAGTGTCTGGCTTATCGTAGATCTGGTCGGCGAATTTTGATGGCAGGACTGCGATCGTCATTGGAATGGGAGCTTTGATCTTCACGCTAAGCTGCTGGCCGTCGCGCTCCGGAGTGAGCAGGCTGTAAATTTTCGGAACCGATGTGAGCTCGTACTTTTCTTTCACCAAACGGAACCACTGATACTCCGGCAGAATGCAGTTGGTCACGCACGTCCAGCTGTAGTATGTGATTTTTAAATCGTTGGGCGAGATGAACTTCTTTGCGCCGCGGTTCAAAACCGCGGCAATTCCGGTGAGGATGGCGCGATTGGGGGTCCGTTCATCCTGAATAATAAGAACCATAGGACGCTCGGAGGGAAGATGGCATTCATAAATCGTGGTGGTTACATGCTCTCGCATGCAACGATAGGTAAGGTTGCTCAAAGTCGCGGGATCGGGATGTTGAAGCGCATTATTCCATTCATCCGCAAACGCCATGGCAATGGTGACCGGCTGTTTGGCTTGTATGTCAATGTGCATGTTCCCGCCGCCCGGGCCGGGACGGTAAACGCGGCCGGTGTGGTAATCGGCAGGGTCAAGGCGGACTTCTTCGTCACTGGCACGTGTCCAATCGAAAGTTTTCTGCTGCGCGGTTCACGATTGGGCGATGGCACAGAGCAACAGAGCGAGGGTAAACGTGACTTTCATGGATTCATTTACATTTAAGGCTGAGGTGTTTTGGCGGGCAAGATGATTCGCGGCCTGCGGATTACGTAGGTACTCTGTTCAGATCAACTGCCGCGGGCGGGGGCGCCCGCGCCACACATTCGTATGTCATCAGCCAGGCGCGTCACTCACGAATACACGCAGACGAACGATGCTCCGCCGGAAATTGTCTTTCCGCTGCTATGTCCTGTGCGAGAGGCAGACTGGGTGCCAGGATGGCAGTACAAGATGATCTATTCAAAATCAGGCGTGGCGGAGGCGGGATGCGTATTCACCACTCCGAATGGGGATGGCACGGAGACTACCTGGCTTGTGACCCAGTACGATCCAGCGACGTTCCGCATTGCGTTCAGCTGGGTGAAACCGGGACAAGTGGCAGCTCAAATCGCTATTTCTCTCAA
>MNGW01000122.1:0-8128 GCA_001918935.1 Acidobacteriales bacterium 13_1_40CM_3_55_5
ACTGTTTTGGGGAAGAACTTTCCCATTTCCGCCAGCATGGGAAGCATCTTTACTTTATCGAGGAAGCCTTGCGGGGATTTCACATCCATGAAATGTCGTATGCGGTCGGCGACTTGGTCGAGCGAATCCACTTCGAGGGCAAGATTCATGCGTCGCGCCGAACCGAACTGGTTGATCAATACCTGAGAGCCGGGATGACCTTCAACGTTTTGGAAGAGGAGCGCCGGACCGCCAGTTTTGCTGACGCGATCGGTGATCTCTGCGATCTCCAGAATGGGATTCACTGGGGTGTGAATTGTTTTCAGTTCGCCCGCACGCTCCAGTGCTGCCATCCAGTCACGCAGATCTTCGTAGGCCAACGATTCCTCCGTTCACAGAACGCCGATTATACGGCACGGGGATCGGCTTTCTTGTATCAAGGTAGCGAGGTGTCGATTTCCAATTTCCGATTTCCAATTGCCAATTTATAACGCAAGGCGCTCGCTCTCGATCTCGGGCGGTGCAGCGAGACTTGACGAGCCTTTGACCGTCTGTGGTTCCCTTTTCTGGTGGATGTCGCATCCAAGGTATTAGGTCTGTTTAGAAATCGGAAATTGAAATCGGCAATCCGAAATCGTATATAGTCTGGTGCAAAGGGTGACTAGTGAAACGACGCGTGGTAATCACGGGCATGGGGACGGTAAGTCCTAACGGGGTCGGAAATGTGGCCTTTACGGAAGGCGTTCTACAAGGGCGCAGCGGGGTGCAGCGCATTTCACGTTTCGATCCGTCCGAAATTTCGGTGCAAATTGCGGGTGAAGTCCGCAACTTTGACGAACTGGCCTGGGTAGAGAAACGCGAGCGGAAGCATGTATCGCGGGTATTGCCATTGGCGCTGGCCGCAGCCACGGAAGCTTTGCAGGACTCCGGAGTTGATCCCGCTTCCCTGCCCTTGGAACAGAAACGCCGCTTCGGAGTGATTCTGGGATCAGGTGGAGGATCTCAGGAATTCACCGAAGAACAATACCGATTGTTCTTTCATCAACAATATAAGCAGATGAGCTTGTTCTGTGTACCCACGGGAGTGATGGGGACACTGTCCAGCGAACTCAGTGTGCGCTTCGGATTGCGCGGACCCAGCCATGTCGTGACCACGGGATGCACTTCGTCGACCGACGCGTTTGGATATTCTCTGCGGCAAATCCAGTCTGGCCGTTTGGATATGGCGCTCAGCGGAGGCGCGGATGCTCCAATTGCCCTCGGAATTGTTAAGGGCTTCCTGCTGATGAAGATTTTGACCGACTCATGGAATCAGGCTCCAGAGAAGGGTTCCCGCCCATTTTCCGTCGACCGCGACGGCTTTGTGTTGGCTGAGGGAGCTTGGATGTTCGTCCTGGAAGAATACGAACATGCGCGAGCGCGGGGAGCGAGGATGCTGGCTGAGGTTTCCGGATACGGTTCTACTTGCGAAGCTTTTCATCGAGTGCGCCTGCAAGAATGTGGCGAGGAACCAGCGCGTGCCATTGGGCTGGCGTTGAAGGAAGCGGGCATCGGGCCGAAGGACGTGCACTACGTCAATCTGCACGGAACCTCGACGCAATTGAATGATCGGATAGAGACGCGGGCGTTAAAGCTGGTGCTGGGCGAGCACGCGCCGCAAGTGCCGATGTCGGCGCTGAAGTCGCAGATTGGGCATCCCCAGGGAGCGTGCGGGGCTGCAGGTGTGGCAGCGACTCTAGTCGCGATGCGTAGTGGCCAGATCCCGCCTACCATTAATCTGGAGACACCTGATCCGGAGTGCGATCTCGACTACGTGCCGGACGTAGGGCGCAAACAAGCAATTCAGCACGCCATCTGCAATTGCATCGCGTTTGGGTCGAAGAACTCCGCGCTGGTTTTGAGAAACTGCGCGTGATTTCGGAGTGGCCAACCGGGGCTGGGCCTTTTCTTTTTTGCAGCGCTTAAAGCACTGAAGCAGCTACTTTTTTGCATGGCCGAGAGGGCTTGTGTCGTGCCTCCGGCACTTTGCTGCAAATGTTCCGTGTACCCAGCGCTGAAGCGCTGGGCCAAGTTATTTTGCCCCTGCGGGGCGGCTGACAAAAAATGGTATTCATGCGAGTAGCGGAACACGGCAAGATTGACCGGGGTGGTGCTTTCGACCTTCGGCTAGGTCGTGGAATGGGGATCGTTCAAGCTGAGGATTCGTCAGAAAACATCGAGGCATTCAACTCCAGAAAATCCCCGAGAAGTCAAAACTTGCGCGCGGAAATTCAGTTCTCAGGTCGCAGTTCCTGGTTCTCAGGCGTCAACTCTAGGTTCTGAGGTGTCAACTCTACGACTAAGCCGTCTCCCCAGCCATACTTGTCACGGGAGAGCTGCTGGATTGCCCGGGCTAGGTCAGTTTCAGGCGAGTGAACCCGAGCAACCGCCCTAAAGCTGTTCCCTGCCACTCGTACCTCTACCTGGGGACAGGCGACCAGATTGCGGATCCAGTTTGAAGTGGGATACTCCGCGATGAGATAGAAACGTCCCTCGCGATGAGTAAACCAAATCTCAATTTCCCTTGGAACGCCACTCTTGCGTCCGCGAGTAGTCAGGTAAAGATACTGTTCTTCTTGGAGGTTATTGTCCTTTGAGCTTGAGCTTGGACTTGTTTTCTTCAAGGAATTCACTGAGTTTAGGAGCAGCATCGAGGAGTCGCGTCCATTGTTCGTAATAGAGCGTGACGGGAAAGCGGCCTAAGCCATAGACGCTCACTCCGCCTTTTTCACTGACGCGAAATTCCAGACTACCGGTGCGGCGTGGTCCCTGTTTTTCGAGCTCGGCCAATTTAGCTTTGAGTTCTTCGTAAGTCGGTTCAGGCATAAGATTACCTCGTATGATGACGTGCTCTGTCCATCATAGGAGCTGCAAAAGATTTCGTCGAGTGGCAGCGACGTGAAAGGCCGCTTCCCGGTGCTAGGCTGCGTCTCTAAGATCGTTGCGAAAGGTCTCTACGTCCTCGGTACCGTTCTGGTGTATCACCGCGCGTGCGCGGTCGGCTAATTCCTCGGAATCGACATTGACGATCACCAGCGAGCGGCCTCGTTTCAACAGTTCACGATATACAACGACGTCGTCTTTAGGGACACCTTCATCCATCGAGTGTTCCGTTGCATTGCCAAGCGTGCCGCCGACCGCAGCACCTCCTAGTCCGAGAACAGCAGCAGCGCCGATTCCGACAGCTAATATCGGGCCTACCCCAGGAACGGCCAAGCTAGCGAGAGCGCTGCCCAGATATAGTCCGGCCCCGGCACCCATAATGCCGCCAACATAGGAACCAAGAGTCTTGCCCATACCGTCGGGTTCAGCGTCAGTGGTGGGAACTGAGGCGATTTCGGCCTGGGATTGATCTTGGGTTAGAAAGATGATGGATTCCTGAGGTACTCCGTTTTCCAGAAGTCCATTTAGCGCCTGATCAGCAGCAACTCGGCTGCGGAAGATTCCGACGATGGTATCCATAGGCTCTTTCCTCCAGAAACGCCGAAACTAAGACGCCGAAAATGGTTTGCGGGATGCTGGACATTCAACGGGCTGGGGTTAAGGTGTTAATCCGCAGCCATTTGCCGTCTCAACTCGCGACGAGCCAGGGAACGCTGCAAAACGCCTGTGACCTCCATCGCCTCGTCGGGTTTTACGACCAGATAATCTACCTGCAGATTCAATGCTCTCCTTAGGCGATCCAGAGTGGGATAACCAGTGGAGAGTATAACGACCGGTGGCCGGCTGAGGTCTTTGGCTTCCTTCGCCAGCACTAGTCCAAGATCTTCCCTTTCCAGAGAGATATCGATCAAGGCAGCATCGTAGTTTCGTTCTTTGAGCTTCTGATGCCCACACTTGTAAGTAGAACACGTGGAAACCTCATAGCCCTCTTCTGTTAAGAGCAGATCGTAGGTAGATAGAATCGAGGGTTCGTCTTCCACGACAAGTACGACCGGGCGGGGTTCTGTAGCCACGAAGCGGACACTCCATACTGCTTAGATTCTAGTTTGATTCCGGCGCCAAGCAAGGGTTTGCCAGGGGTCAGACCATTTTTCCGGAGTCACTGAATGTTCGGGCCCTTTAGCAGGGTACAAAACAGAGTACCAGACCAGACTATTTCCTCAGCGCCCACGCCAGACCGTCTGCGCCTGGAGCCGTTTTGATGACCTTGGAAACTTCCCACTTGCTGAGATCAACGACTCCGACCTCTCCGGCACCCATGCAGGAGATGTAAGCAATCGGCTGATCTGGTCGGAGCAGAATCTCGACTGGACGCGCGCCCACAGGGAGGGTTCGAATCACCTTCATTTGCTCGAGATCAATCACGGCAACTTGGCTGGCGCTGGGCATCGTAACCAGTAACCATCTACCATCGGGTGTGGGAGCAGTTCCATATCCAATGGAAGGCAACGAAATCCAACTGCTCACCGCATTGGATTTGGTATCAATCACGGCGAGGCGTGGCTTTTTCTGATCCGCGGTGAAGACCCAGCGATCATCTGTCGACAGCGAGATGCGTTGGGCAACGTCGGCGACGGAGATAACCGTCACGGGTTTGCGATGTACGAGATCCAAAACTGTAACCGTGCCGGAGCCGACGTTTGACGTATAGGCACGCTTGCCATCTTTCGTGATCGCAAGCATGTGAGCTTCTGGACGTTCAGTAGCGATGGAGGCGACACGCTTCTGACTTAGTGGATCGATAATGTCAACCGCGTTATCGAGCTCAGCCGTGACATACAGGAGGCCGTCTGGTGCAAACTTCGCACAGTGAGGTCGAACCGGACGTCCGAGATCAATCGTGTTCACGATTTTTTGGGTGGCCAGATCGATTACTTCGACGGTTTGACCACTCGAGCCGGACTGGCCAACTCCAGAATCCCCGTAGATCGGGACGTAAGCGAGCCGCCCGTCCGGCGATGCAATGACTTCGTGACCTCGGATACCGCGGGTCTTTATTTTGCCCACTTGCTGGCCGGGGCCGGGGTCAACGATGCTCAAGCTCTGATCTCCCTGATTGACCACTAACAACAATGCATGCGGCATGGAAGGTTCGTCACTTTTCGAGCTGTCCGTCCGAAAGGCCATCAGAAGTGCCAACGCGCCGAGTGCAAGCGGCCAATTCATAATTTGCTCCGTGCAGCAGAACGTTCCCGATTACTCGTACCGGAGGGCCTCAATGGGATCGAGATTGGCGGCGCGAAAGGCGGGAAACATGCCGCTGCAAACGCCGACCAGGGCCAGAATCGAAGTAGAAATCAATAGGATTCTAGGAGCGACGATCAAGCGTATGTCCCCTGCCTCGCCATGTTTGGCCAAGGCGCTGTAGAGAGTCAAGGTTCCGACCGAAAAGGAAACTAAATAGGAAAGCAGAATGCCGCAAATTCCACCTACTGCGGTAATCACTAGCGCCTCGGCGAGGAACTGGAACATGATATCCCGTTTTCTGGCGCCAAGAGCTTTCTCCACACCGATCTCGCGGGTACGTTGAGTGACAGAGACCAGCATGATATTCATCACGCCGACACCACCAATGCCGAGAGTGATGGTGCCAATAAAAGCCAGTAGAATCTTCAGTCCCAGAGTGATGATGTTGAATTGCGATAGCTGCTTTTGGGCATCGAAAACAAATACTGCGCGCTCGTCATCCGGCTTGAAGCCGTGGGCCAAAGCCAAGGCATCGCGGACGGTCTTGGCGAGCTTCTGGTGGTCCAAACCCTGGGAATCGAGCCAGAGGCCTCCCACGTAATAGTTGTCCTGCAAGACATCCATCGAATTGAACGGAACATAGACAACCCGGTTGATGTCGTTATCGCCTTCTTGCATTCGCGCCTGGAGCACGCCTACCACCTGAAAACTGATTCCATTGATCCGAATCGTTTCGCCAATGGCGGGCATTCCAGAGAATAATTTGTCCTTGGCCTCCGAGCTGATGGCCACAAAGTGACCATGACTGAAATTATCCCCATCATCGATGAAGCGTCCACTTTCCATGTTGAGATTCCAAATATATTGGATGGCGGGATCGGCGCCAGTTATCGGAAAAGAGAAAGAACGAGAGCCGTTTTGAACTGTAGCGTCCATAAAAGAGGTACGGGAGATGTGACGCGCCAGCGGAATGACGTTGCGGAGCAGTTCAACGTCCGCGTCGGTGAAGCGGACCTGCACTCCGGCTTTATTACCACCAGCCTGTTGCGAGGTGCGGCCGGGAAATATTCCGATCGCAGTGGCGCCGAAACTTTCAAAAATATTTTGAATGGCTCTTCCGAAACCTTCTCCATAGGCGAGAAGCAGGACTACCGTGGCGATGCCCCAAGCCATGCCAAGCATAGTGAGCACGGTCTTGCGTAGATCGTGCCGCATAGCGCCATAGGCTTGTTGCATCAGATCGCGCTTCATGTTTATTCCTTGCGCAGGGCATCGACCGGTTGCAGCGTTGCCGCTTTCCGAGCCGGGTACAATCCAGCCACTACTCCGGCAAACGCTAGTGATCCGATGGCCAGCGCCGCTGTAGTAGGCACCAGCTTGGGAGTATCGAATCCCGGAGGCTGAGGCAACGTGGATAACACAGCCATCAACGCGGCCGCACCGCCCATCCCAAGCCCTCCACTCAGCAGTGTGAGAAATGCGCCTTCAATGAAAAACTGAAACATGATACTGCGATTGGTGGCACCGAGGGCTTTTCGGAGGCCGATCTCGCGCGTACGGTCGGCTACGGCCACGAGCATGATGTTGATGATTCCGATTGCCCCCAAAGCCAGCGTGACTAGTCCAACGCTGCCCAGAAACAGGTTCATCGCGTCGAAGATCTTGCCCACCTGGTCTACGGTCTTAATCGTGTCCCATTCGTCGAAGGCTTCAGGTAGTGTGTAATCGAATCCATGATTGCGGGCAATGATCTTATGGACTTCGGTCTTTGCGACTTCATGTACGTCGCGGGTGCGGGGCTGATAGTTCATGAACGAAATAGCGTCCTGTACCGATCCCACATTCTGGGGAGGGAAGTACTGCCGCATGGTGTTAAAGGGAATAAATATGCGCAGGTTTACGGTGTTGTTGTCACCATGTCCAATTCTTTTCAGCGTGCCGATTACTTCGAAGCGGATTCCATTCAGGAGTATCGTGTTGCCCACAGAGGGATGTCCGGGGAACAAAAGCCTACGAGCTTCATCGCCCAGCACGATGACGGCGCGTTTCTGGTTGTCGTCGAAGCCGTTGAGCCAGCGTCCTTCCGACATCGGCATATAACGGAGTTCACTGAAGGCAGCAGGAACGCCCATCAACTGACCGCTGCTGGTGAAGTAATCACTGACCGCGCGAATGTCTCCTCGTGAGATCACGGGCACGACTGCTTTGACGTCCGGCGCCTCGGTCGAAACATCCAGATAGTCTTTGTAGGTCAGATAGTACTGGCGCATTCCGGTGAAACTGCCTCCGACTGCCGGGGCGCGGCCTGACCAGATGAACATTACGTTCTCACCTAGCTCATCAAACTGCTTTCGATTGCCGGAACGAAAACCCTCCCCCAAACCAACCAGCAAGAGCAAGGAACCTACCCCCCAGGCGATACCGAACATGGTGAGAAATGACCGCAGCTTGTGCGCCCAGAGCGTACGTAGAGTCTGGCTGGAAATCTCAAAAAGCAGGCGCATAGCTTCTTACAATCATACGCGAGGCAAGAAGCTGCGGTTCCATGGGACAACGAAGCCATGTTTTGTTGAGGCGCCTAGAGGATCACGTAGGAAACGCGGAGGAGGATGCTGGACTAGGGCTAGTTGCTGGACGCATCCAAGCAAAAAAACGTCTCATTGCGGAGCAATGCCTCAACGCCCTGCACAACTTCGCGTCCCGTGCTCTTGGAGACTGCTCCGCGAAAACCTGCGCTCTCGGCCTCTTCGGCAAGCTGGTTTGACACTTCTTGCACGGTGAGAAGAATCAGCGGAATTTGAGGATGAGCCTTATAGATTTCGCGCGCTGCTTGCAGACCGTTCATCTGCGGCATGCCCAGGTCCAAGACAGCGAGGTCTGGAGCGAGATGCTCGATTTTCGCGACTGCATCAGCACCATTGACGGCTTCTCCGCATACTTCCCAATCCGGATGATCTTCGAGCAATCGCCTCAGCAGGCG
>MNGW01000122.1:8145-9116 GCA_001918935.1 Acidobacteriales bacterium 13_1_40CM_3_55_5
GGTGCCGACGCGAAGGTACAGATCAGATTTTCTGAACTTTTTCAGTAAAATCCCGCCATAGATTCGGCCAAGCCCTGTCACTACCGACCTTAAAGGCAATTCCTCGATTGGACATTCGAGCTGACAGATTATGGACCAAAGTTTTTGTGGGCACGATACAGGCAATACCCGATTACCAAGAAGGTTACTGGGCCCTCGTTTGGGGGTATGTCACCTTTCGTGACTCGGGCGTGAGATGCACGCTTGGCCGCGTCTCAAATCTATACGCTCCGATCCCTGCGGTTTCTCTAGGCCGCGGCACTCGATGCAACTTCGAGGGCTTTTATGAACTGGTTCGAATCCGACACCCAGCCAAACAGAGTTTGAATAACCAGAAGGGATGCTTCGTGATTGCTTCTCGGCAAACCGTATCCTATCGGCTCACCCATACAATCCGCCAGCAGCACGCATAAATAATCTCTGAACATCGCATCTCTGACCGTCGACTCCACGCATACGCTCGTGGTACATCCAGTGACGACGAGGTATTTGACGCCCTGGTTTTTTTAAGATTGAATCCAAATCAGTTTGATAGAAGCCGCTGAATCGATGCTTGTAAAGCACTACATCGTCCGGTCGCGGCTTTAGTTCGGAGAGAATGTCTGTGTTCCAAGTGTCCCGGATAAGAATTCGGCTTTCCGTGCCGTTCGGAGCCCGAACCGTCTTTCCGACGCCCAACCGCAGGTGTCGGACTCTGTTCGGAGAGTCGGAAACGCCTAAGTCGGAAAGATCGGGCCGGAAACCCATCTTGAGATAAACGATCTTTGCGCCGGCTTGACGGGCTGAGGTCAGGACTTTTACGGTAGGCCCGACAACGCCTTGAATCATAGAAATATCAAGTCCCGCACGATCGAACATGCCACCTTTGCTGCCGAAGTCATTCTGCATATCGACCACGATCACGGCAGTCTTACCGATATCGGTGGTTATTG
>MNGW01000100.1 GCA_001918935.1 Acidobacteriales bacterium 13_1_40CM_3_55_5
CAAACAAAGTGCGGCAGCAGGATTACGATTCGGAGAGAAATTCGTATTCTTCAATCACGGCGGCCACCGCCACTTTATCGTCAGCGCTGCTATTGTCCACCCGGACCACCTTGCCCTTGCAGCGGACACGGATGCTTTCTGTAAGGGTGATTTCGGGCGGAAGAACCAGGGTAAATTCGATGGCTGAGCCGGCGGCGATCGCGGAGTCCACATAGAAACAGATACCGCGAGCGCTCACATCCCGGGTTTGTGCGGCCTTCTCCTGTGAGCCGTTGTCAGCGTAGGTGACGGAAACGGGCAAGCGCAGCGCAAATCGGCGTGTAGATCTTTTTTCGCGCTCCGCCTCAACCATTTATCCTCCCCGTAAAAGCCCCGTTAGCATGGCGTTTTATGCTCCGCATGTCAAGACGGTACTTTCGTCCGCGGGGGGTCTGGACGGCGGGTTACGGCGGCCTTCGTCCTAATTCCAGCCAATAGAAAGGCGGCAGAAGAAAGCGCGGTGGCGGCCACAAGCCTCAGAACAATCAAGGTAACATCCGGCGTCGCGTAGCGGTCAGGACCGATCCACAGCCAGGCGTAGCCCATGCGATAGTAGCCAGTCGATCCGACACCTTGCCGGTAGGTCTGTACGTGAAAAGGGATCCAAAGACAACAGTAGACGAGCAATAAGCAGTAGACGACAAGGACGATGCGTTGGGGAAGGCTCATGGTCGCGCAGAATATCCCATACAACGCCCGCGACCACAATTGGCGGCGGTGATTCGTAAGATAGCCGAGCGCGGGTATTTGTTCCTGAATCTTCCTAGTGCTCTTTTCATCCAAAATGAAAATGGATCTGCAACTCCAAGGTAAGCGGGCACTTGTTACGGGCTCCACTGCCGGCATCGGCTTCGCCATCGCGCAGAGGTTGGCGAAAGAGGGCGCAGCGGTCATCGTGAATGGTCGCACCGAGAAACGGGTTGAGCAAGCCCTGTCCGCTCTCAAGAAAGCGGGCGTCACGGGAAAACTCGAGGGACTTGCCGCCGATCTCGGGACAGCAGAAGGAACTCGCACCGCGATCGCGCGCTTCCCGGAAGTCGATATTCTGGTCAATAACCTAGGCATCTTCGAGATCAAGCCGTTTGAAGATATACCTGACGCCGACTGGCTGCGGCTCTTTGAAGTGAACATTCTCAGCGGCGTGCGCCTGAGCCGTCACTATATGCCTGAAATGAAAAAGCGCGATTGGGGGCGGATTGTGTTTATCTCGAGCGAGTCGGCCATCCAGATCCCGGCGGAGATGATTCACTATGGCATGACCAAGACCGCGCAACTCGCCATCGCGCGAGGATTAGCCGAGACCACGGCAGGGACCAACGTGACCGTCAATTCAGTACTAGCGGGTCCGACCGCCTCGGAGGGCGCAAGCAACTTCATAGAGAACTTGGCCCGCGATCAGAAAACCACCCGCCAGGAAGTTGAAAGAGAATTTTTCCAGAATATGCGTCCCACCTCGCTACTCAAGCGCATGATAGAGCCGGAGGAGGTCGCCAACCTGGTTACATTTGTTTGTAGCCCACTGTCTGCGGCCATCAACGGAGCGGCACTGCGTGCCGATGGCGGGGTCGTGCGGTCAATCATCTAGCAGATTCCGGTGCAGGTCGCGGATGGAAAGGACCGGCGGTGATGAAGCTAGTCTCGGTGAACGTCGGACTTCCCCGAGAAGTAACGTGGCACGGGAGAATCGTAACCACGGGGATCTTCAAAGAACCAGTGGACGGCCGGGTCGGTTTGCGCAAGCTCAATTTGGACGGCGACCGTCAGGCAGACCTCACCGTCCACGGAGGAAAGGATAAGGCTGTGTACTGCTACCCTCTGGCCCACTACGGCTATTGGAAGAAAGAGTTGCCTGGCCGGGAGTTGCCACCAGCAACTTTCGGAGAAAACTTTACCACCGACGGCTTGCTGGAAGATTCGATCCATATTGGCGACCAGTTCTCCATCGGTTCCGCGGAATTGATCGTGACCCAGCCCCGGCTCCCTTGCTACAAACTGGGTATAAGATTTCAGTCCGACGACATGGTAAGGCGATTCATGGTGAGCGGACGGACCGGTTTCTACTTCGCTGTCACCCGCGAGGGAGAAGTCAGCGCCGAGGATGAGATCAGGGCGATCGCTCGAGATCCCGAAGCCGTCCCGGTTTCAGAAATTACTCAACTGTACATCGCGAAAAGATACGGTGATGATGAGGTAGCTTCGGTGCGGCGTGCCTTGCGAGTTGCAGCCTTACCGGAAAGTTGGAAGGAGTATCTCCGGGAGCGACTCCGAATAAGCGAAGGCTGAAGGTGGGTGCTGCGAGACGGCATACTTCTTGAGGGATCACTCGACGAATGGTTTTTGTCCTCGATAATTACGACTCATTCACTTACAACCTCGTGCAGTATCTGGGTGAACTCGGGGCTGAGGTGGTGGTCCGCCGTAATGATGAGGTGACCATAGCCGAGGTCGATGCTATGCATCCAGAACGCATCGTTGTTTCGCCAGGCCCATGTACTCCGCAGGAAGCTGGAATCAGCATAAAGTTAATCCGGCATTTCGCAGGCAAGGTGCCTGTGCTCGGAGTCTGTCTGGGACATCAGGCGATTGGCGCTGCTTTTGGTGGACAAGTGGTGCGAGCTCCAAATCTTATGCATGGAAAGACCAGCCTGGTGCTGCACGATGGACGAACTATTTTTGGCGGACTGCCCTCGCCTATGACCGCGACCCGATATCACTCGCTGATAGTCTCGGAAGATGGTTTGCCCTCAGACCTGGAAGTCAGTGCCTCGACGATAGAGAAAGATGGTTCGCGGACAATCATGGGACTGCGGCATAAGAAGTTTTCCGTGGAAGGTGTCCAGTTTCATCCGGAGAGTGTTTTGACGGGAGAGGGGAAGAAGCTGGTGGAGAATTTCTTGAAGCAGTGATCAGTGGCTAGTGGTCAGTGGCCAGTGAGAAGCATCGACCAATAACTACGTGCGCCTCTCCAGTGAACCCAGCAGACCATTGAGGATACGTCCGGCCTCTGCTGCCCCGATCTAGCAAGTTCCGCACTTGTTCTGCCGGAAGATAACCTAGCTGTTGAGCGATTAAAATCTGGGTCTCCAGTTCTAGGAGAGAACCGCGGGCATGGCCGAGAAACTGTTTGAACTCGCCTTTGAAGAATCGTCCCTGACCTCCGGCGATGTTACTTGGGATTGAAACGACAGCCCGGCGCAGCTGTGACCTAAGCCCATACAGCTCTGCCTTTGGGAAGTCCTGAGTGCAGAGGTACACGTCTTTCACGAGAGCCATTGATTTTCTCCAAACAATTAGGTCGCGGTAGGACTGCACGGTTGACATGCGTCACTCCAATAGCTCGCTAATCGCCAAATATTATTGGTAAAACTCCGAAGTGGATGTGACAACCGTCACTCACTTGCGTCCAGATTTACTAAAAAGGGATTGCATCATGGGCTATTCACTGGCCACTGCCAACTGATCACTGACCACTAGCTCTCGCCATTTCGACTGCCCTGAGCAGCGCCTGTGCTTTATTCATACACTCCTGGAATTCTGTTTCCGGATCTGAATCCGCAACGATCCCTGCTCCCGCCTGGAGATACGCCTGCTTGGCTTGCATCAGCATGGTGCGGATGGCAATGCAGGAATCCAGATTGCCGGCAAAATCGGCGTAGAGCACTGAACCGCCGTAGACGCCGCGACGCACTGGCTCCAGTTCTTCAATAATCTGCATAGCGCGAACTTTGGGTGCGCCACTCAATGTGCCGGCGGGGAAGCAGGCAGCGAAGGCGTCGAGCGCGTCCAGATCGCTGCGCAATTTTCCTTCTAAAGCCGAGACCAGATGCATGACGTGGGAGTACCGCTCTACGTACATCAGGTCGCGGACTTTCACAGAGCCATACTCACTCACCCGGCCCAGGTCGTTGCGACCCAGGTCAACCAGCATTACATGTTCGGCGCGCTCCTTTTCATCCTCGAGCATGGCCTTCTCCAGGCGCGCGTCTTCGGCTTCATCGTGACCGCGAGGATGTGTACCAGCGATGGGACGGTACTCCAGCTTACGATCTGTCACTCGCACCAGCATTTCAGGGGATGAACCTAGGACGTGAGTATTTCCCATCCGCAGGAAATACATGTAGGGCGAGGGATTTACTGCGCGCAGGGCGCGATACACATCGAAGGGCGCGACCTCGGGAGCAAAGTCGAGGCGTTGCGAGAGCACGACCTGAAAAATGTCTCCGGCAGCAATGTATTCCTTGGCGCGTTCCACGGATTTTATGAACTGCGGACGGCTAGTTTCGGTGTGGACTTTGAGACCGGCTTGCCGCACGCGTGCAGTTTTGCGCCAGTGAGCTGGATGCAGACCGCTGGTCAACTTCTTTTCGATCCTTGCGATGTCGGCAACCGCTCGATCGAAGGCGCGTCGGGGGCTTTCGCTGGAAACATCGGCAGTTGCAATGATATGGATCTGGTGCCGCAGGTGGTCAAAGGCCAGCAAGCGGTCGAAGAACATCAATATGCAATCGGGAACTGAGAGGTCATCTTTGGTGTGCTCGCCTATTTTTTCCAGTTGGCGCACCATGTCGTAAGCGAAGTAGCCGACTGCGCCAGCCGTAAACGGCGGCAGGCCAGGTACCGTGGCGGGCCGGTGTTGTCGCAGCAGTTCTTTGACGACCTGGAAAACGCTGCCTTTGCGCTGCTCCTTGCGTTTTCCCCGTTCCAACCAGACAGTTTCGCCGCGTAGCGGCCGATTTGTTCGCCGCGCTCCACTGATTCGAGCAAGAAGGAATCCGGTTCATTGGCGGCGATCGCGAGGAATGCGGAAACAGGAGTCAGCAGGTCGGCCATGACTGACTTAACCACTGGAATCAGTGTGGCCTCGCCGGCGAGACGGGAAAATTCCTTGAAATCGGGACGTACCATGGGCTGGTGCAGCTGCCGCGTGACCTCGCGGCGAGTCGCATCATTATAGGGCAGCCCTCTGTGGGTGTAGGCTCAACCAACCTCCCTTGAACCAGCGAGTGAATTGACGGATTCCCCGGTGCGCCGGAAGATAGATAAATCAACCACATCGGCATAAATCGGGGACCTGATGCGCATTAAGTTCTGGGGCGTACGCGGATCAACGCCAACCCCTCAGCCGGAAAACTTGCGTTATGGAGGCAATACCTCCTGCGTCGAAGTGCGTTTTGGCGACAGCTTATTTATTTTCGATTGCGGCACTGGCTTCCGGTCGCTAGGGCAGCAATTGCGCCGGGAGTTCGACAGCCGCACGATTTCCGCGCGCATTTTTGTCTCCCACTTTCATTGGGACCACATTCAGGGGATTCCGTTCTTTGGCCCTCTCTACGACAAGCCGGAGAACCACTTCATTTTCCATTCTTCCAGCCGCACCCGCAGTCTCAAGCGAGTCATGGAAGAGCAGATGGCTTCTCCTTATTTTCCGGTGGACCTGAACGAGATGAAGGCGAAGCGTGAGTTTCACGAGTTGGATGAAGGGCGGGTTTCGTTGGATGATGTGACCGTACAGGCCGCTTGGTTAAACCATCCCCAAGGGTGCATGGGTTTCCGGCTGGAAAGCAAACAGGGCGTGGTGGTTTATGCGACGGACAACGAACCAGGGGATGCCAAGTTCGATAAGAGTGTGCGTAAACTGGCGTCAGGCGCGGACGTGTTGATCTACGACGCGCAGTATCTTCCCGAAGAATATGAAGCGCGCAAACGCGGTTGGGGACACAGTCACTGGCGGGAGGCCATCAACATCGTCATGGAAAGCGGGGCGAAAGAGCTGATTTTGTTCCATCATGATCCCGATCATGACGACAACTGCATCGATAAAGTGGTGAGAGAGGCGCGCAATTACTATGCGAAAGTGCGGGGCGCGTCTGAAGGGATGGAATTGACGCTGTAAGTGGCATCCGGCCGTCGTCTCTCAATTTGATCTTGATTGAGCTTTCAAGGTTCCGCGGAACATGCAGCCTGCAAGGAGTTTTGGGCAGGTTTTAGGGGGCAAATGATTTCTGGCGCTCACGTAATTGTCTATAGTAAAAACGCCGATGCGGATCGTGCATTTTTCCGCGACGTCCTGGGGTTCAAATCTGTGGATGCGGGACACGGCTGGCTCATCTTTGCACTACCGCTTGGAGAGGCTGCATTCCACCCGTCCGATGAGAATGGTCCGCACGAACTCTATTTCATGTGCGACGACCTGAATGCCGAGATGGCTTCGCTCGCGAAGAAAGGTGCCAAGTGCTCTGACGTTCAGGAAGCACGCTGGGGTTCAATTACGAAGATGCGGCTTCCCAGTGGAGGTGAGGTCGGCCTTTACCAGCCAAAGCACCCAACGGCCTTAGGCTTGAAATGAAGCGCCCTTCAAATCAGGACACTTCCCATCGAGCCTTGAACTTGCCTACCCGCGCCTGCCTGCTTATACTGCGAACTTTGGCCGCCAACCTGGGGAATCTAACCGGCGAAGGCCGGCATCTGACCATCTAGCCGCAATCATTGGAGATCATTTATGACGACGACTGTTTCCCTCGAGCAGGAAATCAATCCGTGGGAGGCGCAATCGGCGCGTTTTAATCTGGCCGCACAGAAGCTGAACTTAGACGAGGGATTGTGGAAGGTGTTGAGCTATCCCGCGCGCGAAATTATCGTTCATATTCCTGTTGCTATGGATAACGGTCAATTGGAAGTCTTTACCGGTTTCCGCGTTCAGCATTCCATCGCTCGCGGACCTGCAAAAGGCGGGATCCGCTATTCCCCTGATGTGACGCTTGATGAAGTCCGTGCATTAGCCAGTTGGATGACTTGGAAATGCGCCGTGGTGAACATTCCCTTTGGCGGCGCCAAGGGGGGAGTGATTTGCGATCCGCACAAAATGTCGATGGCGGAACTGGAGCGCATGACTCGCCGTTATACCGCGGAACTATTCGAGTTCATTGGGCCTGAAAAAGATGTGCCCGCTCCGGATGTCAATACCAACGAACAAACCATGGCCTGGATTATGGACACCTATTCCATGCACATGCGCCAAACCGTGACCGCGGTAGTCACCGGCAAACCGATCAACATTGGCGGCTCGCGTGGACGGCGCGAAGCTACCGGCCGCGGCATCATGGTGGTTTGCGAAGAGGCTATCAAGAAACTGGGGTTGAGCCGCGAATCCTCCCGAGTCATTATTCAGGGTTTTGGCAATGTAGGCTCCAATGCGGCGCGTTTGATGGCCGAGGCAGGCTACAAAGTGATTGGCATCGCCGAAGTGGATGGCGGACTTTATCGGAAAGATGGAATTGATGTCGAGGCGCTTTGGGAATATCGGCAGCGCAACGGCACCATTCACGGCTTTTCGGAGGCTGACCCCGTCGATCCCGCCCAATTGCTGATCACAGAGTGCGAAATACTCATTCCCGCCGCCACCGAAAATCAAATCACCAGCCGCAACGCCGACCGAGTGAAGTGCAAAATTCTGGCGGAAGGCGCGAACGGTCCTACCACAGCCGCCGCTGATGAAATTCTGGCGGAAAAAAGGGTGTTCGTCATCCCCGATATTCTGTGCAACGCCGGTGGCGTGACCACTTCGTACTTCGAGTGGGTACAGGACCGGCAGGGTTATTTCTGGAAGGAATCCGTGGTTAACGAGCAACTCGAACACATCATGAAGAATGCTTTCGAGGACGTGGTCCGCTACGCGGAAACCCACGGGGTGAATAACCGCATTGCGGCATATATGCTGGCTATTGACCGCGTGGCTTACACCATCCGTCAGCGCGGCATCTATGCTTAATTCACAGGCAAACCAGCGTTCTGTCAATCATTGACAGAGTCTGTTTTTCAGAGTTGACCCTGATTGGTCGAAGTGTAATCATCGTTCTCCTGCAAACAAGCCGTCAATTCGCCCTTGACGGCGCGAAGACTAACAGTTGTTGCCGGCCCGTTCCGGGCCAGAGAGGAAATCATGAGTAGACTGCAAACCAAACTTAGTGCGTGGATGACGGTGCTCTGCGTGTTCTTTGCGCTATCCGGAATTTCCACCATGGCCAAGCCTCAGACCCCGAGTTCGACAGAGGACCAAACCACAACCTCAACCAGCAAGAAAAAGAAGAAGAAAAAAGCGAAGAAAGATGCCAGCGTAGACGACCAGGCTGCTGCGGCCACAACCGACAATACGGCTGCCGCGGACACTACCGCTACCAAAACAAAAAAGTCGAGGAAGAGGAAGAAAACTGCGGCTGTCGATAAGGCGAGTGCTGCTTCGGAAAGTACCACGTCGCCCAGCGACACAGTGTCGAAGAAGAAGCGAAAGAAAAGTAAGAAGACGTCTGAGACAGCAGCCACCGAACCAGCAAGCCGGGAGGCCAACAGCGACACCACTGCAGCCACGAGCAAACGCACTCACAAGAGTAAGAAGGCCGTAATGGAATCGGGCGCGGTGGCAGAATCGCCGGCCTCGACTTCGACGCCAGCGGCGGCTCCGCCTTCTGCTTCGCCCAACTCTTCTATGGGGTCGTCTTCGAACGAGTCGGCCGCGACTTCCCCGAGAAGGACAAGCACTCGGTCAGTCGGGAGCGGCGCGGCTTCCAGCCCGGAAATTGCGTCCGCCAAGGCCAGCGGCATGGTATGGGTGAATACCGACAGCGGCGTGTACCACAAGGGTGGCCGCTGGTACGGGAAAACGAAGACTGGAAAATTCATGACCGAGGCGGATGCGAAAGCCGCGGGTTATAAAGAATCGCAGAAAGACTAAGGAGACATTATGAATCGCAAAAGCCTGATTGCACGAATTCTGGTGACACTCTTTGCCCTAGCACTGTTCACCAGCGTGGCCGCGGCACAGGACACGACCACCAAGCCGGCCAAGGCGTCCAAGACGCATAAAGCGGATGCCACAATGTCGGCTACCGCGGATGCCGACCTGTTGGACATTAACTCCGCTACCAAGGATCAGTTGGACGCTTTGCCCGGCATCGGCGACAAATATTCGCAAAAGATTATTGACGGACGTCCGTATGCCAAGAAGACCGACCTGGTGCGCAAGAAGATCATTCCGCAAGCCACCTACGCGAAAATCAAGGACAAGATCATCGCGAAGCAAAAGTAGTTCTCGAAGTGCGAGCGCGCCGGGAGCTAAGGCTTCCGGCGCAGTTTTTTGAAGGAGAAATTATGAGTTTTCTTGAAGATATGGCCGGTAAGGAAATTGGCAGCATGACGAACAGCTCCAATCCGCTTGTAGCCTCCGTCATGCAACTGATCAATAGCCAGCCCGGCGGCCTTTCCGGATTGGTGCAGCGTTTTCACGAGAAGGGTTTGGGTGGTTTGGTCAGTTCATGGGTAGGAACGGGACAAAATCTACCCGTGGCTGCGGATCAGCTTGAGCATGTCCTGGGAAGTGAGCGAGTGAGAGCGCTCGCAGCCCAGGCTGGGATTCCACCCGAAATAGCTAGCGCTCACCTCGCTCAGTTACTGCCGATGATTGTGGACAAGCTCACACCCAATGGACAGCTTCCGGCAACTGGATCTTCGCTCGAAGCCGGCTTGGGGATGCGGAAGGATTTAGGCAAGACTGGGACCGATACTTAACCTTGTTTCGTTGCGTCCGCCTTCCCGGTAGAGGATAATTGACAAGGTCGTCAGCCCTTGTGCGACTTTATCCGGCTGCCGCCCCGTGCCTGCGGTGAATCTGCCCAATTCCATCACGCTCAGCCGCATCTTCAGCATTCCACTGTTGATCTGGATCCTCTCGACCAACCGTTTTCATACTATGGACGGCGAAAAGGAGCTGCTGGCTTCTGGATTATTCATTGCTGCCTCGATTACGGATGGCATTGACGGATACCTGGCGCGCAAGCGCGGACAGATTACGACCATGGGCATTCTGCTTGACCCTTTGGCCGATAAACTTCTGATTGCCGCCGCATTCATCACCCTGGTGCAATTCAATCCCAGTCTGGTTCCGGCATGGATGGCGGTCGTCATTATTGGCCGGGAGTTCCTGGTGAGCGGCTTGCGCTCCATTGCGGCATCGGAGGGTTTCACCATCGAAGCCAGCGACTTGGGAAAGTTCAAGATGCTGGTGCAAATTGTTTCCGTGGTGGCTGTGATTCTGGCACACCGTTGGAAGGAGTGGCCGGTTTATGGGCACTATGTCTTCCCGGTGGAAACGATTGCGCGGGTGGCAATCTGGTTCATGGTGTTTCTATCGCTGGTGTCGGCCATTGATTACTTTGCCGCTTTCTGGTCCAAGATTGATCGGCGGGTGGTGAAACGCCGGCGCCGCGCCTTCATCCTCAGCCGGCGGAGGAAGCGCGATGTCCCTGTCACCTGACCAGCGATCTTCCGGTCCGCGTATTACCTGCAAACCTGTCAATACTGAGCCTAATGAATACTCCCCGGAAGAGCGCAAGCTTCTGCTGAAGCTGGCTCACGAGGCCATTCTGACAAGTCTTGAACATCGGGAACTGTCGTTGAATCCTGTTCCTCCACATTTGGCGGAGCCGCGTGGAGCCTTTACCACACTTTATCTTCGAGGCGATCTACGAGGCTGCGTCGGTCATGTCTATCCCCTCGATTCTCTGTATCACACGGTAGCGGAGACGGCGCGGGCGGCGGCTTTTGAAGACACGCGTTTCTGGCCCATTACCCTGGACGAGGCGGCCGAACTGGAGATCTCTCTAAGCGTCTTGTCTCCGCTTCGGACGGTTCAGCCGGAACGCGTGGAAGTGGGAAGGCACGGACTGCTGGTAAGCCTGCACCAGCATCGTGGCTTGCTGCTGCCGCAAGTGCCCATTGAGCATGGATGGGATCGAATTACGTTCCTGGAGCAGACCTGTCGCAAGGCAGGTTTGCCAGCAGACGCATGGCGGGCAGGCGCGCAAATTGAGGTCTTTACCGCCGAAGTCTTTGGGGATCGCGACCGGGATTAGGCTGCATGTTGGCCAATCCGCAATGGCGGTAGCCGACTGTTGCCGCCGCAAAAACGAAAAGGGAGAAGTTGTTCACTTCTCCCGGATTACGAGTAATGCTGGTTATGCGGGAACTTATTGCTGGTCGAGTTCCACGTTGTCTCCGACGTAGACATCTTCCAACGCGAATACGACCATTCCTGTGGCCGTAGTGTCGGTCGTGCTAAGGACTACGATTTCCCCTATCCCACGGCGCGGTAGATCAGCGACATGGATTGCTCGCCCTTTGGTGCGGGTCAGGAACTTGGGCTCGTAGGAGGGCGATTCTTTTTGCGTATCCTCTACGGCGGAAGCCTTAAAGGAAAGTGAGTCCACTGGATCTTTCAAATCCCTTTCGTAGGGACGCACGGCGCGGAGGTAGTCCCCCACTTTCAGTCCCTGGTTCGCGCCTACGTTCATGTAGACCTTCATTCCGGTTCCCACCTCGGAATCGAAATCCTTGGCCATTACGATGCGTCCGCTGAGCTTGCCATTCGCGGGAGCAAAGCGGTCAAAGCGCACTGGAGGATGGAAAGAAATCGCTGTTTTTTCGGCAAAGGGCACCGCGATGTCGCCGGGAACGATCGGATCGCAGCTAAATTCTAGGTGGGCGATCGCACTCTTACTGCGCGTGTCAATGATACGAACGCGGCCCAGTTCAGCGTAAGGCTGCCCAGCTGCTTTAATGAGGGCCTGCTGGCCGGCGAACAATTCGTTCTTGTTGGGATTGCGCAGTTCTCGCAAGATGGTGTACTGCTGACCCGTCTGGTAGCCGCTTCCCGCCAGATAAATCATCTCGCCGTCAACGAATTTTGTGGTGTTTGGAGTGTGAAGTCCACCCGCCACAAAATTGGCATTTGGCACGCTCTGTTTGGTCAGGAAGCCGGCACAATAAATGTCAGCATTGGTCGGGGTCTGTACCCGTTCAATGGGAAAGCTGACTGACGTGGGTAATGTCCCCTCTGGGGAGGGCTCGGCTGCCGAATTAGCCGGGGTGGAATCCGTTTGCTGTGCCTGGGCTGCCACGGCCAGCAACACCAACGACAGCAGTAGTACTGTTTTCTTCATTTTATCTCCCACTCAGAGCTGAAGCCCAGCGGTGCTTTGACCCCGCTAACTACAGCAAATAAAGACCTTCAGTCGGACACTAACAACAGAGCAAGGGTGGGTCAAGGTTACGAGGGTGTCATAAGAGATACACCAAAAAGTTTCGGTTGCCCTTGAAATTCATAATCCGTTGTTGCATCTGGAATTATGCGCCTGTAATATCGCGCCGACTCATTAGGGAATCATGAGCGCCGTTCCCCACAGCTATGTTTCTCGGCTTTTGCCTTTGCGGCTGCCACGCGTCTGCGTGGCTGTGACTGGCTCTGACGCCTCCGAAATCGTGGAAAAAGCTGAGGCCCTGGTTCGCGATAACACCTTTCTGGAGTTCAGGTTAGATTATCTTTCCCGCCCCGCCCTGGCGCTCCCTAAGATCAAGCGTTTCACCGAATATCACCCTCATGTAGTAGTGATCGCTACCTGCCGTAGGGTGGCCAATGGGGGCAGGTTTCGAGGCTCCATAGCTAGCCAGTTGGATCTGTTAGCCAAAGCTTCGGCCGCCGGATGCCAGTTAGTTGATATCGAACTGCAAAGTGCATCGCGTTTGAAACCCCAGCAGTTGCAACGCCTGCGATCAAGGGCCGCTTTGATCCTTTCCTATCATGATTATCGGGCAACCCGAAAACTGGAAGAGACGCTGGAAAAAATGGCTGCTATTCCGGCTGACTTCTACAAGATCGTGACCACCGCCACGACTCTGTATGACAACGTCGTGATGATGAAATTCCTGGAGAAGCAGAGCGACAAGCACTCCCTCATTGGTTTGTGCATGGGAGAGCAAGGCATTATTAGCCGAGTACTCGGAGTTCGCGCGGGGAGCGTGTTTACGTTTGCCGCACTGAGTCCGGACGAGAAGACGGCTCCAGGCCAAGTCACGGCTCAAGAGTTGCGCAGCACCTATCGTATCGAGCAGGTCGACGCAGCGAC
>MNGW01000022.1:0-7899 GCA_001918935.1 Acidobacteriales bacterium 13_1_40CM_3_55_5
CAAGCACTTGGGTAGGGGACAATACACGCAGGTTTCTTTGTGGCCTCCTTCGTCATACTTGCTTAACCCATAGTCTGCAAGATTTTATGCGGCTCATTGGATTGTCAATTGCACTACAATAGGGTAACTTGGCCCTTGATTGCAGGTTCGTGGAGTCTACCGCCACTTTGAAGCAACCATCCATGGTGACGCAGGGTAGTCCCCTTCGGGGAGAGATATCCTTCCAGCAACTCCTGGCTGCCGCCTATGTAGTTCAGCAGCAGAGCGAGGGCATTAATCTGCGCGAGGCTGGTGCGGATCCTATCCAAGTTCTCGTTCATATCGCAGAAACCCAAAAGCTAATTCAAAGTCGTCAGCTGGATTTGCCGGCCGCGACGATGCTGATTGCCGAACAGGTGGAGAAGATCATCAAGGCAAGCGGCGTCGCCGTGGGCATCGTGGAAGGAAATGAACTGGTGTACCAGGCGAGCCGGGGAAGCGCCGTCGGCGAGATGGGGTCGCGTGTGCCCATGGCTTCTGGCTTGTCTGCCTATTGCCTCCACAGCGGCCAAATCCTGCAGTGTTCAGATGTAAGGAGAGATACACGATTACGCTATGAACTCTGCCGAGTTCGGGGCGTGCTGTCTTTGATTGCCGTTCCGGTTTATCACGAGGGCAAAATTGCGGGCGTACTCGAGATTCGATTCGCGGAAGCCAATTCTTTCGGGGAGCACGACGTGCGCAGCTCGCAATTGATGGCTGGATTGGTGAGCGATGCCATTGCCCGAGCTTCCGGGCTGGAATGGAAGCAGTCGCTGGCCACAGAACGCGCTTCCATGCTGGAAGTCTTGGAAAGAATCAAACCACAGCTGGAGCGTTTGGCCCAGGGTCAGGAGGAATCCGTTGTTTCCAGCGATCTGGAAACAGAAAACTCCTCGGAAGTATGCCGCGGTTGCGGACATGAGTTCAGCGAAGAAGAATATTTCTGCGGTAGCTGTGGGACCGCGCGCCATGAAATATCGGCGCGGGGGGATACCCAGAGCAAATGGGCTTCTCTCTGGCACATGCAGGAAGCGCAGAAACAGAATAGCGAAAGCTTGGTTGCGCATGATGTCACCGCCTCGGAAACAACTGAGAGTTCATATCCATCGGCAGTGCAGCAGACGTTGGACGGTGTTTGGGATGACGAGCCTGCAATGATCGACGGGATAATGAGTGACGCCCGTGTGGAGAGCTATACCAATCTGGCATTGAAAGAAAAGCCACATAGGACATGGAGCACGGCCCGTGTACTAGAGATTCTGAAAATGCCGCGACTGCCGGGACATTTGTGGATTACCGCCCAGTGGCGTGCCTATCGCGGCACTGTCTATATTGCTGTCGCGGCCTTTCTTCTGCTCTCTGCGATTTTCGATTGGGGGTTTCCAGCTGCGCAAATCGGCGCTACGGGGCAAACGTCCACAACGAAAGGGCGCAAACCAAAAGCCCCCGAGCTCACCTTTTCTGAGAAGGTACTGGTTAGTCTGGGTATAGCCGAGCCCCCGGCGTCGCTTACTTATGTTGGAAATCCCCAGACCCAGGTCTGGGTCGATCTTCATACTGCACTTTACTACTGTCCGGGTGCCGACCTATATGGCAAGACGGAGGGGGGCAAACTGACTACTCAGAAGGATGCGCAACAGGACCAGTTCGAACCGGCGTCACGAAGGGCTTGCGATTAATTTCTTCGCGAGAGAATCGAAATTTTTTATCCTTCCGAGGTTTGACGGTTCCTCGAAACGAGGAGTGGAATTGTTTATGGCTTCAAGGGTGAAGAAGTGACGAATTCAACCAATAATGCATCCGAGGGTACTGAGCAAATATCCAGCTCAGAGCTAAACCCACTTCAAAATCCGACTCTGGGCAGGAACCTGGGCAGATGGGCTCAGGTGTATTTCACCAGCCCACCCGAGAAGCGAGAACAGGCAGTTGTGGAGCTTTTGCGCGAACTGGAGACCGGAGTTGTACCGGTACCTCATGTGAGCAGCAGCAAGAAGCTCGAAGATGGCAGGGCCTTCTGCTCCCGCTGCCAACGCCAAGGCGAGCCCGGCCAGAGGTTTTGTGTAATTTGCGGTTCCTCCCTGACAACTCTTTCGGAAGCTGCTGAACATGACCGAGCTTTCGCCGCAAGCCTTCCCGTCCCAGATTCAACTCCGATCTCGCCTGAAGGGGATGCGCAATGGTTGCGCGACAGAGCATTTGCCAGCTTTGACTCTGATGTTCCCAGGCGCCAACCGTGGAAAAAATATCTATTCGCAATGGGTGTGGTGGCGCTGGCGGGGCTTGGGTATTTCGAGTGGTCGGCGCGATCCGACCGGGAGCCGTCCCAAAAACCGTCGATCTCGGTTGCCTCTGAGTCGACGGTTGAGAAAAACCATTCGGCGCAGATCGGAGTCCCAGTTTCTGAACCTGCATTGCCACCAGCGAACAAAGCAGAGAGCCGCCCAAATCTCGACCGCACCATGCCAGCAGCGACACTGGCCGTCCAGAGACAGAGGCTTGTGCCGAATTCTCCTGTGCCGACTTCAGACACAGGGGCGGGAGACGGTGTGCAGGAGTTACTCCTTGCCCGGCACTTTCTTGACGGCAAGGGAGGAATGCAAGATACACCAGAAGCTGTAAAGTGGCTGTGGAAGGCGGTGGGCAAGCAGAACACCAGCGCCGTAATATTGCTGGCAAACCTGTATCTCATTGGCGACGGTGTGCCCAAGAATTGCGATCAGGCCCGGCTCTTATTGGTAGCAGCTGCTAAAAGAGGCGCAAGCGACGCAGCCCAAAAACTCCGCAGTTTAGAATCCAACGGTTGTTCGTGAAATGACCACCGCGTAAATAAAAACCTCTGCACCAGACAGAGGTTTTTTCTTGCTGCTGATTTTTTCTTGTTGATTACTCGATCAGGTCCGTACCGGTATCCGATTGATCGAGATCGAGTATTCTGTGTTCCCAACTCTCCAATACGTCAGGCGTGGGCTGGGGCTCCATGTTTGCGGGCTTCGTACCACAAGGCGAGTTCGACTCGGTTCCAGAGTCCGAGCTTGTCGTAGATGACTCGCAAATAGTTTTTGACGACGTGCTCGGTAGTTCCGATTTCATCTGCCACTTCCTTGTTTTTGAGTCCCCGGGCGACGAGCTCGATGACACGCTGCTCTCGCTCGCTGGGAGTACGTTTTCCGTAACGCTCGCCTCCGAACATAATTGCCTCCGATATAAAAGAGTTGCGAGTTTCACTCGCTTGATACCATCGTTGATTCCGAACCGTAAAAAAAGACGATTGAAATGCGCCTTCACTGTACGGCGCGCCATTTTTAGCTGGCGAGCGATTTCTGAATTCTCGCAGCCCTGCAGCAGAAGCTCCACAATCTGTTGTTCACGCGGACCTAGCCCAATCAACTTCTCCTTCACACGGATCCCCCATAACGAATATCGCCTGCCAACCAGGCAACTTTCCGCGAAGACGCGTCTCGCGCAGGGTGCACGAGTACGCGAAGGACGACTTACCAACCGATTCTTCTAAAATTCATAGCATTCACAGTGCCAGGCCGCACATTGTTTGCACAGGTAGCTACAATCGGGATTTCCACAGGCAGAACAGGATCCTGAGGATATGAAAACCGAATCTGATTTTTCGCAATCTTTCTTTAGTTAGTTAGACATAACCTAAAGAAGGAGGGCAACGCGCCAAACGGCCGAAAATAGTGTGGGAAAGCGCCTTCGGTGCGAAATCCACAGTAACTCAGGGGCAAGTACGAGCTGCACCGTACCCTGCTTTTCGTCGTCGCCGCGCCGACCCTCCGGCGGGGTTATTGCTAAAACGCCCACCTTCCTTTGGAAAGCCCCCCGCATCTAAGGTGAATAGCTTAGGAGAAAAATTCCTTCAAACGTGGCCCTTTTGGTACTAATTACACCTTCATACTTATTGTTTTTTTGGGCCAATCATGCTTGGCGAGATGAAGGAAAACACGTCATAAAAGTGGATTCTGATGCCTTTCACCGCTGACCAGCCCTCCGTCGACATTTGATCTAGTATTCTTTTCAACCATGAAATTGTCGGTAGTCATGCCGGTGTACAACGAGCGTGCAACTCTTCGCACCGTGGTAGAGAGAGTTCTGTCGGTCAAAGATATTTCGCTCGAACTAATCTGCATAGACGATGGATCGCGCGACGGTTCGAGAGAAATTCTCGACAAATTACAGGACGAGCATCCGCAACAACTCCGCGTGCTTTTACAACCGCAAAACGTGGGGAAGGGGGCGGCGTTACGTCGTGGCATCCAGGAGGCCACAGGCGAGTTCTTGATCATTCAGGACGCCGACCTGGAGTACGACCCCCATGATTATCCGCTTCTTTTAGATCCGCTCATTCAGGGAAAAGCCGACGTGGTCTACGGCTCGCGTTTTCTCGGCAGCGGACCACATCGTGTTTTGTATTTTTGGCACTCGGTTGGAAATTGGCTGCTTACGCTGCTTTCCAATTGCCTCACAAATATCAACCTCAGCGATATGGAGACGTGCTACAAAGCCTTCCGGCGAGAGATCATCCAGTCGATTCCCATCGAAGAAAACCGATTCGGATTCGAACCCGAAATCACGGTGAAAGTCGCCAAGCGCGGGTTGCGCATCTACGAGGTTGGCATTAGCTATTGGGGACGCACCTACGAAGAAGGCAAGAAGATCGGGTGGAAGGACGGAATCCGGGCGATCTGGTGCCTGTTCAAGTATTCTGTGAAGAAACTCCCCGCTCAGAACTAGAACGGACACGAGACGATGTGAACGCAGCCGCTGATTCCTGCAGTCAGCGTGGGGTTCGTCGGTCACTTCCGCACAGGGGCCATGACTAGCCGGAGGTGTCGCCGAGAGGGGAATTCCGGTACGAGAGGAAACACATGCAGGCCCCTAAACAAGAGCAGAGGAAATCACAATTGAGAGGATTATGTGGATACCCCAGTATTTTCAG
This sequence comes from Acidobacteriales bacterium 13_1_40CM_3_55_5, assembly GCA_001918935.1. Classification (GTDB taxonomy): domain Bacteria; phylum Acidobacteriota; class Terriglobia; order Terriglobales; family Acidobacteriaceae; genus 40CM-3-55-5. Next base: position 4,973 of record MNGW01000022.1, read on the forward strand.
GCCGACGCGTTCTCATCCGAAACAGTTCGTCAGGGTCGCGAACTACGCCTATTTCAAGCTGCTGCGGTTAGAAAACGGAGGACAGTAAGTCGAACGATGCAAAATTTTGCACTCCTTGCGGTCGGGGCTCTCGCCAGTTAGCCTTGCGGATCCCACATTCGTTCAATCGAGAGCAGTTAGATTAAATTGCACTGATATCACGTTGGCATACTCCTTGCTCTTTAGAGTGTCCACCTCCGGTGATCAGTGTGTTTGGTTCTTTAGCGTGTCTTCATCGATCGTGGTACGTAGTGCGAATCTCTCTAGACAAAGAGTTAAAAGTTAAGCATCGTGTCTATTATCTTTGACGGCCTCGGTTTTCGCTCCCGGTTCGTTAGGCATTTTCTATTCTCCGTTTTATCTCTACTTCTGACATTTCAGGTGGCAGCGGCCCAGGGAATTCATATCACCCTGCGCGCGAACCCGACCTCGCGCATTAGCCGGAGATACGCCGATGTCTGGGCAGATGGAAACTATGCGTATCTTTGCTCCGATATGTCTTCAGGAGTACTCATTTACGATATCTCCAACCCGGATGCACCCGTCAAGGTCGCGAACTATGCTCCCACCAATTCTTTGGACATGGAAGATGCCAAGGTCAGCAATGGAATTGGATATTTTGCCAGCAATAACGGCGGCGGGGTTCACATTGTTGATCTGTCCGACCCGACACATCCGACGCTGATTACGCGAATTACTGCTGCGACGGGCGGGTATGACTATATCCATAACGTGGCCATCGATGGAACGCATCTTTATTTTCCCAACTACGCTCCTTTCGGATCACCTGCGGTGCAGGTTTGGGACGTGAGTAATCCTAAGCTTCCATTCTTGATCCGCACGATCATGACCACGGATCCAAAGTTCATCCACGACCTGACCGTCGAGAACAATCGCCTTTATACCGCTGGAAACGGCGGGAAAACTGATATATGGGATGTGAGCAATGTCGATACTCAGGTTCCGGTGCTGCTCGGTAGTATCAACTCTGGAATTCGCACTGCGAGCGCCGTGCCCAGCAGCGATGGCAACTTCCTGTTTGTGACTCGAGAACTCTTCAATTTTGCCGGCGACCTCAGTGTTTACGATATCTCTAATCCCGCGAGCGCCCAACTGGCGTATAGAACAACCGGAGCACCGCTGGGCCTGGATGCAACCAGCGCCTTCCAGCCTAAGGTGGTGAACAATCTTCTTTATTTGACGTGGGATCAGGCGGGTCTAGTCGTCTTCGATATTGCCAATCCAGCGAGCCCGGTTTTGATTGGTAATTACGATACCTGGCCCGCTGCAGCCGGCGGCTCGTTGTTCGATGGTGGCTGGGGAGTCTATCCATTCCTGGGACAGGATCGGATTCTGGTAAGTGATCGTGATACTGGCCTATATATCCTTGACGCTACGGTCGTGAGCGCGCAGCCCGCATTGCTCAACTTTACCGCTATGCCAAATGCGGTGGCAGGTTCAACTTCAATAAATGCAACCGCGTATCTTGTCGGACGGGCACCGCCGGGTGGATTGCTGGTTAATCTCGCAAGTGACAATCCAGCAGCATCGGTTCCACCCACATTGATGATACCTGCGGGTGCCAGCTCTGGCACTGCGACAGTCACCACCACAGGTGTGACAGCCGTTACTTCCGCGAACTTGACCGCTTCTTACTCAGGAAGAAGTAAGGGCACTATTCTCACCATAAAACCGGATTATCCCAGCTCAGTCAAGTTCAGCCCAGGGTCGGTGGTGGGTGGCCTCAACACGACTGGAACAGTAACCATGGCCGTCCCTGCGCCCGTAAACGTGCTCGTCGCGCTAAGTGTGTCCAGCGGTGGCTCGGCGGTGGCTTCGATTCCTGCGTCTGTAACGGTTCTAGCGGGCAGTTCGACAGCCAATTTTGTGATTTCGACCAATACCGTAGCCGCTTCATCCAGCGTAAAGATTTCCGCGAGCGCGAATGGGACTGTTGCGACGGGCACTTTAACAGTCACGCCAAACGTTCCAAGTTCGGTGAATTTTTTGCCAGCATCCATCATTGGAGGTGCCAGCAGCACCGGAACCGTGACATTGGGAGCTCCGGCAAATTCCGCTACTGCTGTGACACTAAGTGTGACTCTTGGAAATTCAGCAGTGGCTTCCGTTCCTATCTCCATAACTGTCCCGGCGGGGCTGAAGAGCACTAGCTTCACCGTGGTCACAAATCCAGTAGCGAGCAAGACCGCGATTCAGATCTTGGCCGCGGCGAATGGTGGAAGCCGGACCGGCGTCCTGACCGCTACAGTGAATACGCCGACGTCCGTGGGTTTTGTACCATCTTCGGTGATTGGCGGCGCGAGCAGTGTCGGTAAGGTTACGTTTGGGCGTGCGGTAGTCAGCGATACTGTAGTAACACTAAACGTTGTCAGTGGAGCATCCGCAGTCGCGTCTATGCCGGGCAGCATCATCGTGCCGGCCGGCACTAGCAGCGGCACCTGGACTATCGTGACCGGTGATGTTCCGATTACCACCACGGTGCAAGTCAGCGCTACTGCAAATGGTGGAACTAAGACCGGCAGCTTGACGGCCACAGTGAACAAGCCGACATCGGTGAGCTTTGCACCCAATCCAGTGGTTGGCGGCTCAAACAGTGTCGGTAAAGTTACGTTTGGGCGTACTGTGAACAGTCAGACGATCGTGACATTAAGCATCCTGAGTGGAGCTTCTGCCGTAGCCTCCATGCCCACCAGCATTATCGTGCCAGCCGGCAGCAGTAGCGGCACCTGGACCATCGTCACTAAGGATGTTCCGGTGACTACCACGGTGCAAGTCAGCGCCACAGCAAATGGTGGAAGCAAAACCGGCAACCTCACTCTGAACCCGAACACACCAACCTCTGTTACCTTCACCCCGTCAACTGTGAC
>MNGW01000022.1:7963-14072 GCA_001918935.1 Acidobacteriales bacterium 13_1_40CM_3_55_5
GGCGTCCCTGCCCTCGCAGTTCACCGTACCCGCGGGAAGCAGCAGCGGCACTTTTACGGTGGTCAGCGTTCCAGTCGGTCAACAGACGGCTGTGCAAGTTTCGGCTACCGCAAATGGGAACAGCAAAACAGGAATACTGACCGTGCAGTGAGCAGTGAAGTGCGCTAGTCCCATCGGTGAGCAGGAGGAAAGATCGCGGGCGTTGCTGCCTCGAGAAAATGAGGGCGTGTCGTTTCTCGCTGCGGTTTAGGTGCCGTTCGGATTCGCGCTTACGCAGGAAGAGGTGCAGAATGAAAATCTGATTCCAGCGAGCGCGGTTCCCTGTTCTCTCCAGGCGCCTACCTAGCCACTGAAGCCGAACCGGGAACGGTCTTCATGATGGTCAGCGGATTAGTGGGGTTGGCCGCGCGGATCTATACCCCGCGCTGTTGAACGACGGAAACCCAAAGTGCGCACACGCCTAGTCATAACAGATGAGTCGAGAAGATCAACCTCCGAGAACGCCGTCCTCTAATAATCACCAAGGGGCAGCAAGGAGAGCAGTGCTGAGGAAGTAAGGCATTGTGGACTGAGGGCTGTCTGTCTTCGCGTTGTTATGCGCCTAGACGTAATCGTACCCACTTATAACCGCGAGCACCTGCTAAAGCATGCGTTGCAGAGCCTGCTTGCGGCAGAGATTCCCACTGGGTTAACTATTTACATTACAGTCGTAGACAACAACTCCACCGATCAAACCCACCAAACTGTGAATGCCTTCAAACCGCCATTCGGAGGCCGATTAAATTATTTGTTTGAGCCGAAGCAGGGGAAATCTGCTGCGCTCAATGCCGGCATAACTGCCACCAATGGTGACCTGGTCGGCATGCTGGATGACGATGAGGAGATCGATGGCTCTTGGTATGTTTGCGTTTACAAAGCATTTTCCAACCAAGATGTGGATTTTATCGGTGGACCCTACCGCCCGCGCTGGGGAGGCCCGCCTCCGCCTTGGTTGCCCAACAACAATTCAGCGGTAATTGGCAGCGTCGGCGGCTTTCCCCACCCTTTTGTCTATGGCACAAATGAGGCTATGTTGATGGGCGGGAATGCGGTTCTGACTCGGTCCATCCTACGCCGGGTTGGACTCTATTCCACCGATCTGGGCCCGCAAGGATCGCGCTTCCTTGCCGATGAAGACACTGATATGTATCTGCGCTTGCTCGCCGCAGGCGCAAAAGGAATGTATCTTCCTGATCTGATCATCTACCACTACATCCATCCTGAAAGACTGACGAGACGGTACTTTCGCCGATGGCATTTCTGGCGTGGTGTTTCCTCTGGTGTGCTGGACAAAAGGCACCCCAAGAACGTCGCATATCTGTTCGGGATCCCACGCTTCCTGTTTGGAAACGCAGTACGGGCTTTGCTTCGAATGTTGGGCACAACTCTGAAAATGCGAAGAGACCCAGCACAATGGTTTTCGGACGAGCTAAGAGTGTGGGATGTGGCTGGCTTTTTCTACGGCAAGCACTTTTATAAAGCCGCAAAGTAACAGCAATGCTGTTTTGGACCAGTCATTACACTAGTACGACTTACGATTACAAGTAAGAAAACTATGCGAGTCTGCAGCGCAGGTGGGTTCAATCGTCAATCGAAAATCGTCAATCGTAAATTCCAGAAGCAGCTAGCTGTATGAAGACGGTCGAAGGAAACCAAAGAAATCGCGCCACCGCTTGCGAACAAACCCAGTGATAAAGCGAAGCCGGATCTCGTGTTCAAAAGCCTCAATGGGCTGGTTTCGCAAACCAAAAACGATCCATTTCGCACCATTGCTCAGCGCCTGCCGATAGATGTGAGCCGGCACTCCAAGGAAGTGCCCGCGTTTGGAGCATTCCACTTCTTCCGCCCGTAGCATTGCATGGAAGTAGCCGTGTCCTGTGTGCCATCTGCGGTGGTAATCCTTTTGCAGCCGTTCAGGCTGCACTTCTGTGGTGACGACGAGTTGTGGAAGATATCTTCCTTTGCGCCCCGAACGCCACAGCCGTAACAGCATGTCATGGTCTTCCAACGAGCCGATTCCGTCCTTGACTCGTTGGAGATCCGGCTTGAACAAACCAATCACTTCAAATGCTTTTAGCCGGAACGCAACATTCGCACCGATTAAAGAAAGCTGGCGGTCCATATCTACATAGAAGGAGTGATCGCCATAGTCAAGCAAGGCCAGGGGAGCCCAGTGAGAGCGAGTCAGCCACGCTGGAGGCTGGGACTCCCATTGGGGCAGCACCTTTCCGCCCACCGCATCGGTGCTCGGGTCAGAGTCAAGGCAAGCCTTGATTTGGGCAATCCAGTCGCTGGCAACGCACACATCATCATCGGTGAATGCAATGATCGGCGCGCGAGCGTTCGCGATTCCCGTATTCCGCGCGTAAGATAAGCCTTGCTGTGGCTCGAAAATATAGCGAAGTTTCTCGGGATATTTGGTAATCAGCCCTTGTACGAGGTCTCTGGTTTGATCGGACGAGTTGTTGTCAATGACGAGAATCTCATAGCTCATTTCGTTCGCTTGCTGGCGAAGCAAGGCTTGCAACGCCCTCGCAAGAACAGTGCACCTGTTGTAGGTGCTGATCACAACCGAGACATCGACAGCCATAAAGAAAACTCTTTTCTAAAATCTGGTCCCAACTCCAAGAGATAACGACAATAGCATTCCCGTTCGCTTATTCCACCGCCGGAGCATCCACTAAGTGATTTAGCTTAACTCCAATAGGGCCTTCGACCAATTGCACGACCCGGAGCATGTGCTATTATGACGCCACGCTTTTACGTCCCTTCGTTGTTGTCCTCGCGACTCTGGCCACAAAGCGACCCGTCCCTCAGTTCTGGCAAGCATAGCTGAGGTTCGAGCCGGTTGGGCCCAGAGCAAACCAAAAAAAATCGTTCAGACTCAGAGATGAATACTGAACTCACGTAATCTCGACCAGGCGTTGTGGGGCAGCAATATTGATGCGGTGCCACTTCACTCCGTCGGACAAACTCGATCCGATGTATTTTCGCCCAAATGTGGGAGGAGGAGCACGGAATGCCAAGTCTACCTAAGCGGGGGTTAAGCGTTTACTTTAGAAACATGGCGTGTATTGCTGGGATAATCACCAGCGGAATCCTTGCGCATGCCAACACCAGTGACGTGGTACTGTATGCCTCGAAAGCACCTGTGAAATCGGGGACGTGGGCCGTGGTTGTGGATTCCACCGCCGTCGGGGGATTTGCCATTGGAAATCCTAACCTGGGTGCCGCCAAAATTGGTACCCCCCTAGCCACACCGAAGAACTACTTCCAACTAAGTTTTCCCGCATACAGTGGAAAGGCTTACCATTTTTGGATTCGTGCCAGATCCCTCAACAATGCCACTAGTAACGACTCTGTGTATGTTCAATTTTCCGACAGCGTGAACAGCTCGAACACTGCCGTTTATCGCATCGGGACTACATCCGCAGCACCGGTAGTCCTTCAGGCTTGTTCTGGAGCCGCAATCCAAGGTTGGGGTTGGACGGATAATGGCTGGTGCGGTTTGGGGTCGGCGATTTATTTCCAGACTACTGGAACGCATACCATCCGTGTGCAAACTCGTGAAGACGGTCTCAGCATCGATCAAATCGTGCTGTCTCCGCAGACGTATCTTTCCACGGCCCCCGGCAAAACTGTCAACGACGCGATCAAGCTGGCGGCCAATCTGCCGGCGCTTAGCTCAACCAATGTGAGCATTGCCACGAACCCGGCCTCCGGATCTGCTCCTTTATATGTAAGCTTCACAGCCAATGTGACGCTTGCCAGCGGATCGGTCTCTGCCTACAACTGGAACTTCGGCGATGGCCAAACTTCAACGGCAGCCTCGCCTTCTCACAAGTATTCGACTTCCGGCAACTTCACCCCTACATTGAAAATCACTACCAGTGCCGGGGCAACGGCAAACGCCTCTACTTTGCTCAGCGTGAGCGGGTCCTCCAGCAGCGTCAAGTTGCGTGTCATGGAAGCCAACATCTTTTATGGTGGCCGTGGAACCGACAACATCATTAATTTGACCCGTGATGCCGCATGGATTGCCAAGATGAACCCCGACGTTGTGTCTTTAATCGAGGTGCTTGGTGGTTCTAACGACCCGCAAACCCTGACCAGCTTGGTAAAACAGAAGACGGGAATCACTTGGTACTACTCTTACGCTCCCAAATACCCGGGATGCCCCGAAGGTGTCATGATTCTGAGCAAATGGCCCATTGTGAGCAGCTCGCAATACTTCATGAAGTATCAAATGCCGATAGCCCAAGCGACTCTTAGCGTGGGCGGGAAACGCGTAAACTTTTTCTCCACCCATTTCCAGTGGCCGGCTAGTGCCAGTTCGGAACGTCAAGCCGAGGCCAACCAGTTGGTTTCCTTCGCCAACAAGTTCGCCGAGCCCCGTATCATCGCCGGTGATCTTAATGCGCAAGATGGCACGCCCGAGATCAATATCGTCGAGCAGAAGTTTCTGAGCGGATGGAATACAGCATTAAGCCACAACACAGCGGTCGCCTATTCTGATAATCCGCCTGACCCGTACACCAGGACTCGCAAAAGCAGGATTGACCACGTTTTTTATTCCAAGGGAGCCACGAACCTGTCGGTCACCGCGGCAAAGGTGCCAGATACACGGAACCTCGCGATTCGGCCAGTCATAAAGATAGGAACCAGCGACGATAAAGGAGTGAGACCCTCAGACCATAACTTTATGACAGTAGATTTTACGGTCTACTAGGAACCGTGCCACTTCAGATACAGGGGCAACATTCGTTGCCCCTGGAAAGAAACTCAACCCTTGCACAGCCACGTTTCAACCAGCATCCGCTCGATCCTACCGAAAATCTGGTCTGCTGCACCTGATGTCGTGTTAGTGTCAAGAAATCGGTAGCACACCCATTTCTTCTCGCCGTCCCTCTAGGCCAATGCGTATTCTCGTCGAGCCTGGCAGCTACACGTGCCTGAACATGGGCGACGTCGCCATGTTGCAAGTCGCTGTCTCCCGCCTCACCGCGCTCTGGCCAGACGCTCGCATCGGTATCGTGACACAGGATGCGGAGCGCCTCCGCTCTTATTGCCCGACGGCTATCCCTGTACCCGAAGCTGGAAAACGAGCTTGGTTTCAGGGCCATATCTCGGGACGTTTACAACATAAGCTGCCTTCGCCTTTGTCGGGCATTGTCGAAGCCGCCGAGCTGGCTTGTCGCTGGCGAATGCCAACCCTCGTCGGTTCTCTCCTCGCATTCAAGATGAAGCTCAGACGCCAGGAATTCGGCGGCATGAAAGCGTTTCTCGAAGAAATTCTGAGCGCGGATCTGGTTATTTCGGCCGGCACAGGCATGATCACGGATCATTTCCATGATAGAGCTATCGAGCTACTCGATACCTTGGATATGGCTAATCGCCTGGGAATTCCCACCGCTATGTTCAGCCAAGGTCTTGGTCCAGTTAGCGAACCAAGACTGCTGGCCAAAATGAAGTCAGTTTTGCCGACGATCCGGTTGATTGCTGTTCGGGAGAATCTCATAACGCCACAGCTGTTGGAATCGGTAGGAGTTCCGTCCAATCGGATTCTTAGGACCGGGGACGACGCCTTGGAGCTGGCATTCAACCATCGAGTTCACAACCTCGGCAACGCTATCGGTGTGAACCTCCGAATTGCGGAATATTCGCAAATTGACCAAGCCATGCTCGAATCAGTGCGTGCCGCGTTACAGAACTCAGCCAGAAAGTATGGCTCGCCTTTTGTTGCGATTCCGATCCTCTGTCGAGAAGATTCCGACCTTAAGGCCATTCGACAATTGCTTTCGGGCTGTGACCATTATCTCGACGATGACCTTCGGCCGGACACGCCGTCAAAAGTCATCGCACAAATCTCCCGCTGCCGGCTGGTTGTGACGGGCAGTTATCATGGGGCAGTATTGGCAGTGGGACAAGGAATACCAGCTGTGGCCCTGGCGCGATCGCAATATTACCTCAATAAATTCCTGGGCCTCAGAGACCAATTCGGCGACGGCTGCCAAGTCATTGCACCAGATGATAACCGGTTCGAAGAAAAATTGACTGCTGCACTCGAGCG
>MNGW01000150.1:0-4433 GCA_001918935.1 Acidobacteriales bacterium 13_1_40CM_3_55_5
AACGGTGTCGTCAAAGTGCTGCCAGGCGGAATCGCCTTCCCCCTTTAGATTTTTAGCTGCATTGATGCCGCCCTGAGCACAAACCGAGTGCGAACGCTTCACCGGGACAATAGAAAACAGTTCGACCTGTCCGCCCATTTCCGCGATCTTGATTGCGGCAGAGAGTCCCGCGAGTCCGCCACCGATTACTATGATTTTCGGATTTGCTGCCATCTCTCCTCGAATTTCAATGTGTACGGGTGATGCGTGGAACTTACCGCATCACAAAAGATTTTGGTCCGGAGTCAAATGGTTCCAGCGGCTGAAGCGGCGTTTTCAGAAACGCGCGCATGGTGACTGCTCCCACCAGAACAAAGAGCAAACCAATCGCAAAACAGACGTAACCAAATCGGCGTCGAGCGCGATCGCCGGTAGTGATACCCCACTTGGCCGCGAACAACCACAACCCATATGCGAAGTGCCACGAGGCGCAAAGAATTCCCACGGCGTAGAAGGCCACTGCCCACGGATGTTGAAATTCCAACTGCACTTTACCGAAGGCGGAAGCGGGATGTGTCAACAGGTGGACGCCGCTGAAGCGCAGATGCCAGGTATGCCAGGCCATATAGAAAAAGGCGATGGCGCCGGTCCAACGCTGAGCGGTATACATCCAGTTGCCCGTCCAAGGGTAGTCCCCGACGTTGGAATCTCCGCGATACCAGATATAGAAGCCGTAAAGGGAGTGATACAGAATGGGAAGCCAGATCCCAAAGAGTTCGAGTCCTACGACGAAAGGGAATCCAGTCAGCAGCTCAACTTGTTTCGTATACGCGCCAGGACCTCTAGTGGCGAAGGCGTTGGAAACAAAATGTTCGATCAGAAAGAATCCAATAGGAATAATTCCGCTAAGCGAGTGCAGGCGGCGAAGTAAAAATGAGTAGCCCTTGCCAGCTCGTAAGGGAGCCACTCTGTGAGCCGCAGAGATGGGTCGAGGACTCGTCGTGGAAGCCACGAAACTCCTTGTGAGTTTAGAAGTGAGACCAGAACCTTTTATTATGTTGTTGCGGGAGAAGTGAAGTCAAGGAAGGCACGGTAATGGTTCAGAGTGACTATCTGTCTATGTTGAGGAATCTAGTCCCAGTTTTACGTTCTCGGTTCTCAGTTCTTTGCGCAAACTGGCTACCTTTGATCGATTGACCATGAAATAAATTTTCGGAAGGCTTCACCCCGGTGGCTGTACGTGGCTTTTTCTTCCGGAGTCAGCTCAGCGAAGGTTTTTTTAATCCGAGGAGAATAAAACAACGGATCATAGCCGAAGCCGTTCGAGCCGCGTGGTCGATCCAGAATCATACCTTCTGCTTGTCCTCGAAATACGGCCAGAATTTCGCCATCGCGGGCGGCGGCGATCACGCATACGAAACGTCCGGCCCGATTTTCTGGCGGAACTTTCTTCAGTTCGCGGAGCAGGCGCGCGTTGTTGGCTTGGTCATCGGTATTATTCGAAAGCAAATGGGGTTGTTCGGCGGCGTAACGTGCGGAATGCACGCCGGGTGCGCCACCGAGCGCATTCACTTCGAGGCCTGAATCGTCGGCCAGGACAATTTCACCCGCAGCATGGCGGCTGTAGTGTTCAGCTTTTTTGCGGGCATTTGCCTCAAAAGTATCGCCGTCCTCTTTCACTTCGGGAAGGGAAGCGTAGTTTGCCAGCAAGGCGATCTCGATGCCGTGAGGCGCCGCGGCGCCGGCAAAATCGCGCAGCTTGCCCTGATTCGAAGTGGCGATCAAGATGCGCTGCATTAGTTCACAACTTTCATCGATTCAAGGCTAATCTTTTCCGTGAAAACACGGTTGTCGCCAAAACCAACAAAAGTGCCACTCCCGAAATAACTCCTGCCAACGTCCGATCCCAGGTTCGGACGAACCTGATCTCCACGCGATTTTGTCCGGCGTCGACCGGAATGATCATTTGTCCGGTGAGCTCCTGGGTTTCCGCTGAGGTGGCGCGGCCGTTGACCTGCGCTGCCCACGCGGGATAGTTGAAAAGACGCAGAACGAGTTTTTCCGGTTCCTGTAGATCAGCGGTGAAAATCTTCAACTCCGGGTCCCACCGTTTTACATGAATTTGCGCTGCCGCGCTGCCTGCGATCGTGACGTGGGGAGCATCCTGTTTGACTTCAGAGGCGTCGGCGCCGGCAGGGACGTACTCGTCGACGCCTTCGTATCCCGAACCCTGTTGCTGATTGTCCAGCATCTCTTCGATGTCCGCAGCGGTATCCCACCAAGGGGGCTGGATTCGCTGCCAGGCGAACGCTATGACTGCCAACAGGACAACACTGACCAGCAACCGGGTCCACCAACGCCGGAAAGCGGTGGTCAGCAGCAATGCGAATACGACGTTCAGGCACAACAACCAGCGCCAGGGAAGCTGCACGAAACGGAGTTTAGGGAGATGATTCCAAGCTGGCGCCGTCAGCGAGAACATGAGAAGCGTAGCCGCAGCTCCCCAAGCAACGAGCATCCACCAAATTGGCGAAAGACGCTGCCTGCGGCGAGCAAAGAATGTGGCCACGGCAAGCGCAATGATTTCGGCGGCGGCCACCAAAGAAACTAGGAGGTTGAACCGATTGTGATCGGCATCATTGATAGTGGTAAAAAGAAAGTTGTCTTGTGGACGCACGCCGGGCGCGAGCACCTGGGAAATGTTCACCCATCTTTCTTCATATGCTGCCGGGAAAATGTAGAAAGTAGCCAGCGCCGCTCCCAGCACCACCGCCACACCGCCATAAAGCAGAATTCGCCGGGAACGACGGGTAATTGCCACCACGACCACGAGCAGCGCCACGGAATAGTTCACCATCACCGCGGATGGCGCATTGGTCAACCACGCGGCGGCAATGATCAGCGCGAGTGGAATGATTGCTCTTCGGCCGCGCTCCTCCAACTGAAGGACATACAGAAGAAGCAAAGGCAACAGCGCTCCGGCGAGCAACTCGGCAAAAGCGCTGCGCCAATAAACGATGACGATGTAGTAGGGATTGGCAGCGTAGAGAGCGGCGGCAAAAATAGCATCCCTTCGATTTAGCCAGCGTCGCGCCAGCAGGAACATCGAGCAGCCAGATAAGGTAAGCGCTACCCAGATATAGGCACTGGGTACGGCCTTCCACGGCAGGAGCGCCCCCAGAGCAGCTCCTAACATCCACGAAGCCGGAGGATAGAAAATGAAGCGCGCTTCGCCATACCCGTAGTGCGCCAGCGCGGCCCATCGGGGATAGACGATGCCGTGCTTCCATTGACTGAGCACTTCCATCCAGGAGTTGACGTGGAACTCGAAATCGTGGCCCGATGGATTTCCCCGGAAGGCAAATGGCAGAACAACGGCGAAAGCCACAGCCATAATGACTAGAAGCGGCGAAGGAAAAAGCGAGTTTGCTGTGAGTTGGACGGGACAGGAAGAAAGACTATCTGCAATCCCGTCATACTTCACAGGTTTTGCCCGGGTTGAAATAATCCTCCTCCACTGTCGCGCGCCAAAAAAAATGTTTACACCGCCACCGGCAGGACCGGGGCAGGAAAGATTGTTGCCCAATCGAGACAAATGGGCAATCGGAGAGGTTAAAGCACGCTTAGAAGCGTGCACCACTCGGCGAGCGGGAAAGAACTTACCGTAAGGCGAAGTCTACGAGGTCACTTGTTCAGAAGTGCGTTGCTGGCGCAGTTCATTCAGAAATTCTTCCTGAGTAAGGAACTCATGATTGCGTAGAAGTGCGAGCAAGGAATCGTGAGTTCCGTAGGTTATTGCGGCTCCCGAATGGTCGTGATCTTCTCTCGCCTTAAGGGCTCGTGGAGCGACTAGCAGTTCGGGACACGTGCCCGGGCGGCTGGTCAGGAAATCTATGAAATTTCCAACCGCATCGCGCTGTTCGGCGGTTCGCGACGCAAACTCAATTCCCATGCCGAATTCGGGATGCATCACGCGAACCGTGCCATCCGCTTTAACTTCGATGTCTCCAGCTTTCAGGCAGAGAACAATTCCGGCTCGTTCCGGGAAGGGTGAATCGGTTTCAACATAACATCCGCCCAGGCTAAGATCGGTCAACTTACAATCCGAAACCGGTTCAGGATCTTCGGGCGGAAGTTGGGGCGAGTTTGCGGTTACCCATGTTTTCAGGCTAGCGCGCAGTTTTTCGGGGAGATCCACAAAGCGTACCCCGGACTGACCATTCGGGTTCGCCCAGGCTACCTCGCCTCGGGGCTCGACTTCGGTATCGGTATTGGGGAGAACGAAATGCGCGGTCATGGAAGCTGAGGGATAGAGGGGTTGGGCAGTCAAGATGTCCATGCCGTCTTCACTCAAATCCAACAAGATGCCTTCCATCTGTGCTCCGTTTTGCACCTGGACCTCAACCGGCACTTGTACGGGAACCCGGAAAGCGCGGCGACGTTCGCGCTTGAGT
>MNGW01000150.1:4483-16231 GCA_001918935.1 Acidobacteriales bacterium 13_1_40CM_3_55_5
TCGCTTAGGAGGGCTACGGTGACAACCGTGTTTCCTGAAGAGGCCTGGGAGGCGTTCTGTAGAACCAGCGCGGCACTGTGGGGATCGTCGTAATCGACGATCACCGCGTCAAACTTCTGCTCGGTGACGCGGCAAATCGCATCCAGATAACCGCAGCACTGCACTCCGAGTCCAAATTCGCACAGAACTGAACCAAGGAGTGCTGAGGTTTCATCGTCTTTGGAAACCAACAATGCCTGCAGTGTCATATGCCATGGCTATGGGGGCCAGCTTGGTTGGGGGGATCAGGGCCAACGCGGAGCGCGCACGGGCTTAGCGGGGGCACCCTGACCGGTCGAGCTTGCGGCCGCCGCCTTTGCGGCCGTAGCGCTGGGTTGGACGACATCATCATCCACCTCAGCGAGAATGGCGCTGTCGTCATCGTCGTTCTCGGTCAACAGAGGGGCGACTTCCCGCAGCTTTTCCGCTGCCTGTTGCAGCATTTCGATCTGTTTCGCTAGCTCCGCATACCTGGCTTGCTTTCGGCGCAGGACCTCGTGAATGTCTTTCATACACCCCCCCTCTTGGCGAATTTAAAGAGCATAGTAAGGACCGTCAACGCTAAACTGTGTTGGTTATGTTACGGGCGTAACTTCGGTCCTGCAGAGGTGACGCCCGACAGCGCGAAACCACCGTATGTTCGAAGAAAACGAAAGGCCCCGTCGGGGGCCTTGATGAGAAAGGTTGTCGAATTTAGATGAAGCGACTAATCGAACTTGAGCTTACGGCGAACCAATCCGGCTATACCCACCAAACCCGTTCCGAGCAAACCAAGAGTCCCCGGTTCAGGCACAGCAATGCTCGTGTCGCCGACGGCAATCTCGGTGGAGTCGCTTAAAAATCCATTACCCGTGTTTATGATCAGCTGCGCGGGCACGCGGCTCCCGAACACGGCATTCGATTGGAAATCGCGGCTAGTCCGGGCGCCGATTCTGAAGGACCCCCTCCCCTGGTTATAAACGGTGGTCAACCCCACAGCATCAAGACTATCCACAGCATTTAGGTTTGAACCGGTCACGATAGCATGGGTGCCGATGAGGTTGCCGGCGCGATTCGTAAAATTCACGCTGCTGGCAAAAGCCGCTATTGGCCAGGCTAGAGCTAACAAAGCCAACAACATTCGCCTCATTACGCTTCCTCCGATACTGTTCCAACCCAAATCCTCCAACTCGCTCCTCGAACTCGCCACATTGGGGGACACTGCCGTCCTTCTAACGTGCATGTCTACTTCCAAAGTAGAAGCACTTTAATGTGATTGAATTGAAGCAGGTTACGTTATGTCCTACGACTGAACGAAAGCTGCGGAGTGCAAACACCTGCATAGTTTCATAAATGCATTGCGTCGAACACTCACGATACCTGAATTCAACGAGAGAAGTGTTGCACAACCGAGTACCCTGAATTTGAAAGTCGCCGTTCCCGTAAAAGCCAAGAGCATAGCCGCTTTGTGCCAGGAAGCTGGCACGAAGGTGGAATTTACATTGTCTAGGGCGGGACGTATCTTCGGGGTGAGCAGTTCTGGGGGAGGGCTGTTCGGGCGTCCCTGATTCGAAAGAGTCAGGGACGCTTCTCATTTCTGGCGCACACGAAACCCAAACTTCATTTCCTTCACACAGCAAGCCTTAGGAAACGCGCTCTACAGCAGAGGCGAAGCTGTCGCCCGAAGCGCTTTCTGTTGGCAGAATCGCGACTACAGACGTGCCGCCTTTGCCGGAGTTAATCTGCAACCGCCCTCCGAGTTGGCGCACTCTCTCGTGCATCCCTTGAATTCCGACGCCACGCTTCATCGATCCTGAAATCCCTTTGCCTTGATCGTGCACTCCCAGTCTTACTTCGCGCCGCGTGCGGCTAATATTGATGCTGGCTGTTGGACTTCCGGAATGGCGATGAATGTTAGTGAGAGATTCCTGCACAATGCGAAAAATAGCGGTCTCGCATTCCGAGGACAGCCGTCCCAAGTTGGCATCCAGATCCAGATTGACGCGGATCTTACTCCGTTCCGCAAATCCTTCCACGTACCAGCGAACCGCAGAAGGAAGCCCCGCCTCGTCGAGCAGGGGCGGGTGCAGCAGATGAGAGATGGTGCGCAGTTCCCTGGACAATTCTTTCACCAAGTCAAGGCTCTCACTGCACGTCTTCAGCGCTTGCGGGCTGAGCTGCTTAGCCTCACGTTGGATGGACGCAAGATTCATATCCAAGGCAACTAAGGTCTGTCCCGCACTGTCGTGCAGTTCGCGGGCAATGCGCCGACGTTCGTCGTCCTGCATCTGTAGCAACCGGCCGGAGATGGTGCGGAGACCTTCCTCAGCTCGCTTACGTTCTGTGATATCGCTGTTCACTTCCAGAAAGCCCAACGGCTTGCCTTCGGGACTCCACCACATGGACCAGCGGCTGGCAACGGTTATTCGGCTGCCGTCACGTTTAGAGTGGGTAAGTTCTCCTTGCCATTGGCCATCGCGCAGCAGTTGCGCTTTGATCTCTTCGAACGGTTGCGGGAACTCAGTTCGTAGGATTTGATGCGGGGTTTTCTGTAGGACCTCAGCGCGACTCCAGCCGTAGAGCCGTTCCGCTCCCTGGTTCCAGTATGTGATTTTGTCGTCCAAGGTGCGCACGAAGATTGCATCGTTCGCCAGGTTCAGAAGATCCGCCTGTGCCGATACCTCCTCAGTTCTGCGTTGGAGTTCAGCAGTGCGCTGTTGAACCCGGGCCTCTAACTCCTCGTGCGCATTGCGCAAAGCTTCGGCTATTTGTTTGCGCTCAGTGATGTCCAGGACGACGCCGAAGAGGCGCCTGTCGCCTTCGGTAAATCTGCGTCCTTTGCAGTAAAACCAACGAAGCCCGCGTTGTGGATCCTGATAGCGATATTCGAATTCCATGGAGCCGGTCTTCAGGCTCTCCTGTATCGCCGCCTGAACTTTCGCCATATCTTCGGCCAAAACCCGAGACTTCCACGTTTGGACGTGGTCAGGGTCGCTGGCTTCGGTTCCAAACATGTGGTGCAGTTCGCTGGACAATGAAGTGT
The DNA here is from genome assembly GCA_001918935.1 of Acidobacteriales bacterium 13_1_40CM_3_55_5. Classification (GTDB taxonomy): domain Bacteria; phylum Acidobacteriota; class Terriglobia; order Terriglobales; family Acidobacteriaceae; genus 40CM-3-55-5. Next base: position 7,545 of record MNGW01000150.1, read on the forward strand.
TTTTGCCGTCCGGATCCCATTCCCAGGTGCCGATTTGTGCTGCGACTTGCGCCAGGCGGAACCGATTTTCATTCTTTTCCATGGTCCGGCGTGCCAGGACGTGATCGGTGACCTCTACCGCATGCACAAAAATTGCTTCGACTGCTCCGGCGGCGTTTCGAACCGGCTGATAAATGAAATTGAAGAAAGCCTCTTCCGGAAGGCCGGAGGCAACGCGATCGAGTTTGACCTTCATTTCCGTGCCCACGAATGGCACTCCGCTACGGTAGACCTGATCCAGGAGGTCGAAAAAACCTTGGTCCTTTAGCTCGGGTAGGCTTTCGCGAACTGTTTTTCCCAGCAGATCCTTGTCAGATTTGCGGCCGACCGCACGGACATAAGCTGGATTCACAAAGCTCCAGCGCTGCTCGGGTCCACTCATAATGCCGATAGCGGCAGGGAGTTGCATAAAAAGCTCGCGTAAATGGTTGCGCTCGGCCAGAAGTTCGAGCTCGCCGGGCTGAGCGGCGATACCCGTCGTATTCTCCGAGAGCGCGGAGTATGCGTTCGCAGAAATCCCGTCGCCGTTATTTCCGGTTTGAGAAATGAAAGGCGAGCGGTTGTGGATAATGGCCTCAACTGCTGGAAGCAAGTCGCGGGAGACCTCGGATTTTGACACGTAGCCTCGCGCGCCGGCGTCCAGAGCGGTTTGCAGCATCTCTGAAACATTGTGCTGGCTTAATATCAGAATCTTGGATTGGGGAACTTCCTTGTGAATCAAGCGGGCAGCTTCGAAACCGTTAAGATCAGGCATGCTGATGTCCAGCACCACCACATCAGGCTTGAGTTCTTTGGCTTTTTTGACAGCGTCCCGCCCGTCCACCGCTTCGCCGCAGACGTCCCACTCTTTACGGGAGGTTAGAAGAGAACGAACACCTCGCCTGACCACCTCGTGATCGTCGGCGATAAGGATCCGGACAGAGTTCATTTGGTTTCCCCATCCAGACCGCGGGCGCAGGCGGATTGCGGCTGCGGGATGTTGCAGTCTCCAGGCAAGCTCACGTTATAAGACGAACACCTTAGTATTTAGCTTGACTATCGAAGATGAGCCAACTCACCTCATTATGACCATACAGCTCTTAATGTAGGAGCACTTCGGGGGTACCTGTACCTGCACAGCCAGTTACTTCAATGGCGGGGGTTCAGGCTCAGCCGAACCGTCTGCGCGCGCATCGGAAGCGCCGTAGTTTACATTTGAATGCGAGTCATGCAGCACTGCCTGGCCCCGGCCCATGGCCGACGAATATTCTCGCCGCACCTCGAGCTGATGCCCCATCCCCGACAATTGCTGAAGAGTTTCTGATTTCACGCGGGATTCGATCAAGATGTTGCAACCACGCCGCGAGCTCACCGTGAAGCGAGGCGCCTCGAGGGCCGCTTGTATGTTCATCCCGTAGTCCACAACATTCGACACAAACTGGGCATGAGCCAGCGGCTGATTCGGCCCTCCCATAATTCCGAATCCGATATGCTGATTGCCGCGCTCCATAAAAGCCGGAATGATAGTGTGGAAGGGACGCTTATGAGGCGCTAGAACATTCGGGTAGGAAGGATCGAGAGAAAAAAGCGCACCCCGGTTCTGCAACGAAAATCCCATTCCGCGAACGGTTATGCCAGATCCGAACGCGGCGTAATTACTCTGAATCAATGAAACGATGTTGCCTTCGCGATCGACAACGGAAAGATACGTAGTGTCACTTGATGGAGGCTCAATAGCTCTGGGAAAGCAATCCTTTGACCGGAACCTGGTCAGAACGAGGATCAGCGTTGTAGCGATAAAGATCGGCGTAGGCCAATTTCATCGCCTCGATCTTTTTGTGCAATTCGGTGACGCTGAGCGGGCCTTCGGAAGACGCCAGCGACGTTTGCATGATGTTCAGCATCTCGAGGGCGGCCATGCCTTGTCCGTTGGGAGGAAGTTCGTATATCGTCCAATCGCGATAGGTGATGGAAATCGGTTCCACCCACTCAGGGGCAAACTCAGCCAGATCTGCCTCCAACATCGTTCCCCCGAGGGTCTGCGACGTGCGGAGGATGGCTTGAGCAATCTCTCCACGGTAAAAAGAATTTGCGCCTTGTTGGGCAATCAGTCGCAGTGCCTTTGCCAGATCATGGTTCTGGAAAATTTCCCCCAAGGCCGGAGGCTTATCGTTGTGCAGAAACACACGACGGCTTTCAGCGTCCCGAAGCAAATCTTCGACGGAATCTTCCCAGTACCCGTGAATCAATTCCGGGACGGGGTATCCCTCGTCGGCATAGAAAATTGCAGTCTGAAAAATATCCTTCCAGGGGAGACGTCCAAAGCGTTCGTGCAATGTGTTCCAGCCCGCAACCGCGCCGGGCACAGTGACAGTATCAATACCCGACTGCGGCATTGACCTCGCGCCTATCGCCTTGAGGTGGCTGATCGTGAGGCCCTGGGGCGCCCATCCGCTGGCGTTCAAACCGTACAGCTTGCCGGTCTTGGCGTCCCAGTAGAGAGCGAATAAATCTCCGCCAATCCCATTCATCATGGGTTCGGTGACGCCCAGCACGGCGTTGGCGGCGATGGCTGCGTCCGCGGCAGAGCCACCGCGAGCCAGAATCTGTGCACCCGCTTGCGACGCTTGCACATGACTGGTCGCGACGATTCCGTAGCGCGTGACCACCATGGACCGCGCGTGAGAACGGTCCTGGGCGAAGGTAGCGGAAATGAGGAGAACAACGGCTAGGGCAAGTCGTGTCTCGAAGGGCATGGTTCACCTGGGCGAAAGAGCGCATTCTGCCGGGCGAGGAGAGATGGTGTCAAGTTCTGCTTCTCAGTGTGTTGAGCGCAAGACAGAATACATTGACGGCTCTAGCAGTCAGAACTAACATGCCGCGCAGTATAAGGAGGTAGCTTATGTCGCTAGTCGGAAAATGTGCGCTGATCACTGGCAGTTCTCGTGGCATCGGAAGAGGGATCGCATTGAAGTTGGCGGAACAAGGAGCCAAGATCGCGGTTCATTACTATCAGAACGAAGCCGCCGCTAAAGCTACTTTAGCCAAAATCCGCGAGCGTGGTTCCGACGGTTTTGTGGTGCAAGGGGACGTGTGCCATCACGAAGAAGTGGGTCGAATCTTTCAGCAAGTCGAATCCGAGTTCGGCAAGCTCGATATTTTCGTGCACAATGCTCGCACGGAGGCCCCCACCTTTTATCAACCTGCCATGGAGATCACTCTCGATAAATGGGACACCGCGGTCGATTCTCAGGCCAAGGCATTTCTGGTTGGAGTTCGCGAAGCAGCCAGGTTGATGCCAGACCACGGCAGGGTCATCGCGATCACTTACGCACCAGGCGGAAAGTTTGGCAGCTGGCAGCCCTGGGTCGCGATGGGCGCCGCCAAGGCCGGCTTAGAAGTCCTCTGTCGTTATTTCGCGGTGGCATTGGCTAGCCGCGGAATTACGGTCAATGCGTTGAGTCCCGGCTGGATTGAAGACAGTGTGCTGAACAGCTTGCCGGAAGCGGTGCAGAACAGCGTCCGGAACTGGCATCAGGGCGGCTGGACACCAATGGGCCGCCTGGGAACTCCAGCTGACGTCGGGAACGCGGTAGCGCTGCTTTGCTCCGAAGATGCCAGTTGGATCACTGGCCAACTGATTGACGTGGATGGAGGCGCTTCGCTGATGGATGCACATCTCCCGCTTGATATTCAGCAGTCAACTCCGACGCGCGCCGAAGCTGCTTGAATTGAACTCAAGTTCGAGTAGCACTCTGATGCGTGATATTCGAAAACGATTGCAGGGGCCGCGAGCTTTGGTTTCCCCGGCCCTTTTTTCCCACTTTGGCGTCGATTCCCACCTAACCCTTGCTTGCAATCAGGCCTCCTGATTTCCGCGGCTGGCATCTAATCTGGACAGTCGTCGAGAGGCGAAACAATGGCAAAGGAAAGTCCCAGAAATGGTGGGTTGGCCAATGGGTTTCAGGTTTTTGCGGCCACGGCGTCACGCCTGGTTGGGACAAAATGGGCTTTTGCTGCGGCGATCGCGCTGATTGTTGGCTGGGCGGTTGCCGGACCTTATTTTCATTACTCCGATACCTGGCAATTGGTTGTGAACACCGCAACCACCGTGGTTACGTTTCTAATCGTCTTTCTTATCCAGAACACACAGAATCGGGATGCTAAGGCAATCCATCTCAAGCTCGATGAGATCATCCGGTCTATTCATACGACTTTCCGCTGAGTACGAGCAGATCCGGAAAGAATGCGAAGCCAGAAGGTCGGAACAGAAGAGCGCTTAGCAAACCGCCAGGCGAAACTCCTTATCCTAAGCGGCAAAGTCCGCCGCAAACAGTTGGTCTGGAATTTTGCGCCCTATCTTGACGCCAGGTCTTACCTGTTCAAACGTACATTGAAGTGGTTTTTTCTCTGGACGCCAACGCAAAAACTTCGTACCGTGGCGGAAACGTGATCCCGAAAAATGATCGTAACTCACCTCGCACACCAGCTTGAGTTTCAGTGGCTGCCATTCGGAAGAACGCCTTGTGCTCCAGCGGCTCGGTCCGCCGGGCGCATGTCCGGTAAATCCGGGCCCACCAATTAACGGCTCAACAATCTTCTTTAGCTCAGTACGCTGTTCAGCGGTGAAGCTGGATGTGAAACCTACGTGATCCAGTAGTTGATCGTTATAAAGACCCAGAAGAAGCGAACCTACTCCACCACCTTTTTCCGCATAACGAAAACCTCCAACTACGCAGTCAGCAGTGCGAATGCGTTTGATCTTCACCATGGCGGTGCGCTGTCCGGAGCGATAGGGCTCGTCCAAGCGCTTGGCAACGATTCCATCCAGCCCCAGTGTGCCGAGCTCGCGCATCCACTGCTCCGCCTGTTTACGATCCGTTGATGCCGGAGACAGGCGGACCGTTCCTTTGGCCGGAAAACGCCGAAACAATTGCACCAAATTCTGGCGCCGTTGTTTGAGTGGCAAATCTGTGAGCACTTTGCCCTGGCTATCCACCAGCAAGTCAAAGCCCATGAAAGTGGCGGGAGATTCAGCCGACAACTTACGAATGCGCGATTCAGCAGGATGAATACGCAACAGCAGATCGTCGAAGGATAGACGTCCTTCAGAAAAGATTACGATCTCGCCATCGAGCACAAATCGGTGTTCCGGCAAATCCGCCAATGCGGCGACCAGCTCGGGAAAATAGCGACCCAACGGCTGTCCCGCTTTCGATTGCAGCAGCACTTCTTTACCATTGCGGAAGGCAAGACAGCGAAAGCCGTCCCACTTGGGTTCGTAGAGCCAGTCTGCGCCGCGCGGAATTTCGTTGACGGACCTAGCTTCCGATGGCGGATAAGGCGGCTGAATCGGCAATTCGATGGAAGCGAAGGGCTGAACCAATTCTTCCGCGGGAATAGCACCGGCTTTCACTTTGGCTGTATTCTTCTTCTTCACGGGTCTAATTGTTCTAGTTTTCGGCATCGATTTTTTGATGCTGAATTTTACCCCCGTGGCTACGTGACCAACATCACGCCCAGGGCAGGATACTGCATGTTTCCTTGGCATCCAGATTCGGTCGGCTATACTGTCTCGCCTCCCCCTAGACTTCGCCTTAGTTGATCGAAAGGAGGAATGGCATGAAAACTATTCTTGTTGTTTGCCTGATCTGCATAAGCAGTTTGGTCGGACGTGCGCAAGGTCCGGCAAAGAATTCAAGTCCGGACGTGGACAGGCTCATTGCATTGGAGAATGCATGGAATCAAGCGCAGCTGCACCACGATGGCAAGGCTCTGAAAGACTTGGTTTCCTCCTCTTTCGTCTACACCGACTATGACGGAACCGTGATGAACAAAGCACAGTTCATGGCAGATTTGCGCGATCCCAACTACCGCGCCACCTTGATCACAAATGACAACATGAGAGTCTTTCCCTATGAGAATGTGGCGATTGTGATTGGGAGGTATCACACCAAAGGGGTCTTTAAGGGAAAGCCTTTCGAGCACTTCGGCCGATTCACCGATTCCTGGATTTACCAAAACAGCAAATGGCAATGTATTGCAAGTCACACCACTTTGATCAAGAAGTGAATTGAATAGCGGAGGAGAACTGCGCGGCATTACCTCTCTGCGAATACGGGTCAAGATTTCTGAGAGCGCAAAGTGTGGTTTATAATCGAAGCTCGCCGCTGATACCCATCCATCGCGCCCTTAGCTCAGTTGGATACAGCGTCTGGCTACGAACCAGAAGGTCGGGAGTTCGAATCTCTCAGGGCACACCACTCTTTTCCTGAACTTAGCGCAATCGCGGCGTGCCGTTTTCCAGGAATGTACTGGAAACTATAGTAGCCCATAGCTTTTTATGGAGTGCCTTTCATAACTTCTCCTGCAAAGCAGGGTCCTTGGCGACGTCATTAAAGTGCCGTGAGAAGCCACTAGCCGGTTCGCAGAACGGTTCAGGTACAACCAAAGTTGCAGCGCAAATTGCAACTTTTGCGTGATTGACCCGCCTTCTCGGGCAGAGCATACTGCCTGCGTTTCTGGCCGGGATTGGCAGCCCTCAAAAGTTACCCCCGGGCTGCGCGTGCCACTTCGTCACCCGCTCCCGCCGCCTCTCCTCCCGAAATGTTTGAAAGAAACACGGCGAGCCCTAGTACCAGCCGGAGAGTTTTTCCTCGCGAAAGACTCTTCGCGCTTCTCTACTCTGGCCAAGGGAATGAAAAGATCTAAGCCTGATGTTCCGGTCGTGGATGACTCTGAGCAGGCGTGGATAAACAAGTACAGAGCGGCTATTTCAGAACCTGCTCCAAAGCCCATCTTCAAGAGGATGGTCGGGCGGCTTGGCTACCTGGTTGGAATCGTCCTCGGGAAAAGCAAACGGCTCTTCACTCGTAAACAAGACCGTGGGAAGTTTGCCGCTTAGGAACTTGCAAAGAGTTCTCTTGAAAAGGTTTGCCGCCGCAAGTTTCAAGGCGGATTTGAACTGGAACTCACTCCAAGGTTGCGTTACCTCAATCTGCCGAAGTAATTGTTTTCGTCAGCGCTTCATCGAAGTCTCCCAAAGAAACCGAGTGCCGGTCTCTCTGAATGCACGATGCGCAAGAGCTCATCCGTAGCAATACACACTGGACAGGCTGGCGTTCCGTGCGGGCAGATGTTTTCGTTTTGCGTAGTCCCTTCGGGCGGAACTGGAGCGGGAAAAGGCGGAGTCCTAGGTTCTTGAGTAGCCACGTTGCCTCCTGGGGATGGGGCGAACTTGGTTTTAACGTCGTGCCGCCGTTTATGTCGACACGCGCGATATTCTTCAAGAACTGAAGAAAGAGAGGCTGGGCTCAATGAACAGTTCGAGAATTCTCGCTGTTCACACAGCGAGTATCCGGACCGGAGATTACGCCTGAAGCGTGCCCTTGTCAAACGGCTCGGCGTCAATGCTTCACTCACCGTGCATAATTGCCCATCGAATAGCGACTGTTTGACAAATAGTTACGGTGTTGCACGGCGATATACGGTATGGGATAGTACAAGCCCTTCCCCGAAAACTGAGGATATTCCAACCAATATGCATAAATTCGTACTCTGGACAGTTCTTTCTGCTGCACTTACAATCTCTTTTCCCGCTCACGGGCAGCTTCCTAGCGGGGCAATTTATGGCGGCTATCAGTACGTCCGGCTCGACACGACTCACGAACAAGAGGCACTGAACCTGGCCGCGTTCGAGTCAGGCATTCCTGCCTTGGCCTTCGGACGGCATCAGAACTTGCACGGCTGGAATTTCGGGCTGCAAGAAACTTCAATTCCTGGTTCGGGGGCATCGTGGATGTTGGTGGCAGCTATATCGACAGAAAAATTACGGTGACGTAGGGCGCTGGCTTGACGACGCAGGTCCACGCCAGTATCCACATCTATAATTTCACGACGGGACCGCAGTTCGCGTACAGCGGTAATCACACCTTCCAACCTTTCGTGCGTGCCTTAGCAGGAGGAGCATTCAGCGGGATGGCCATTAACGTCCTACTCAATAACGTACCGCAAACTGGGGAAGTCAGTGATACCGACACGAGCTTTGCCTTGGGTGGAAGCGCTGGAACTGACATCCGCTTTGCAAAGTATTTCGCCGTTCGCGTTGCTGCCGATTACCTACGCACGTACCTATTCAATGAAGGTCAGAACAATCTGCGAGGCACTGTGTCTTTGGTCTATAGGTGGGGGCGAGGCGGGGTAAATGAATTCGTCTTTACAAGCAATCCGCTGCCAGGCAGGGGACGGTTCGAAGTGAAGGACCCAGCCCGCATCACATTGTTGTTCCCGGAAAAATAGTTATAAAATCTGTCCCAGGGCGTACCATCTTTCAGAGAACAACTTGGCCCCGTAGCTCAACTGGATAGAGCATCAGACTTCGGATCTGAGGGTTGGGGGTTCGACTCCCTCCGGGGTCGCCATTTTTCTCGATCCGCACCGCTTTCCATTCAAGATATCCGCGTGTTTTTGGCGATCCAGAGTTCCTGCCCGTGGGGGACGTCGACTAAGTCAGATTTCAACAGGACTTCGGCAAATCTCGTGCCTGCCCCGGTTGAAGTAAATCTTTCCCGGCCGGTGGCAATTCCTACCGCCCTTAAGGCTCGCTGCATCCGTACTTTCAGATAGTTAGGGATGGCATGGCGGATGCAACAAGAACGCTAGACGAAGTG
>MNGW01000150.1:16347-36117 GCA_001918935.1 Acidobacteriales bacterium 13_1_40CM_3_55_5
TCACGGGTTCTTTGAAGCGGGAAGCGTCAAATTCCACGTGGATGGTTCGCTCCTTGGGATCGAAAGTGATACGGCGTATTCCGTAAACTTCGCGGAGGGCGCTGATGGCGCGCATTTCCGCCTCGCTCGGAGGATTTCCGTAATGATAAGCAACTTCCAATTGCGTCATCGGATGCGTGTCTCCGCTTGCAAAGATACAACAGCTACCGCCAAGAATCGACTCACGGGTCAAGACAATCTAATATTTGTCGCGTTTGACTGATCTCGGCTGTCACACATGGAAAATGTTGCTAATTCTGCAACTGGTGTAAAGGATCCGGTTTGCGGCATGTCGGTTGATTCGGCCACAGCGCGATACAAGCTCGAGCACGCTGGTAAAAGTTATTACTTTTGTTGCGGCCATTGCGCGGAGAAGTTTAAAAGCGATCCAGAAAAGTACGCTGCGGGAAAAAACCTTGCGCTAGCCCACCATCCTGGCCTGGTGACGTTGGAACCGTCTGCTGCGATTTCACCAACCACGTTAAATCCCCTCGCCGGCACACAGGCTCATAGCAGTGCACCTTCGGACAGCGGTTACGTATGCCCGATGTGTCCGGAAGTACGACAGAACAAACCCGGGCCTTGCCCGAAATGTGGCATGGCGCTTGAACCGGAATCACCTTTTGCTTCCAGCCGGATTGAATACACCTGCCCGATGCATCCGGAGGTCGTTCGTCCCGGCCCGGGGACGTGCCCGATCTGCGGCATGGCGCTTGAGCCGCGCACCGTAGCTGCGGTCGAGCAGGACAACCCCGAACTGCGCGACATGACTCGCCGATTGTGGATCAGCTTGGCGCTCACTGCACCCTTGCTGGGAATCGCCATGGTCGACATGCTGTCAGGCATGCCGGTGCAGCGTGCGTTGCCGGGCTGGCTGCCCTGGATCGAACTGGCTCTGAGTACGCCTGTGGTGTTGTGGGGCGGATGGCCGTTCTTCCAGCGGGGCTGGACGTCGATCGTCAATCGCTCCACCAACATGTTTACGTTGATTGCGATGGGCACAGGCGTCGCCTACTTGTACAGCCTGGTCGCAACTCTCTTCCCGCAAGTTTTTCCCGCATCCTTCCGAGACATGAGCGGGACTCCACCGGTTTATTTTGAAGCTGCCGCTGCGATCGTCACACTCGTACTGCTTGGACAAGTGCTGGAATTGAGGGCGCGCAGCCGTACTGGGTCGGCGATTCGCGCCTTGCTGGACCTGACTCCTAAAACCGCCCGCGTAGTGCGTGGCAGCAGAGAAGAAGATATTCCGGTGGAGAAGGTGAAGCCCGGAGATATCCTGCGGGTGCGCCCGGGCGAAAGAGTGCCCGTCGACGGAATCGTCATTGAGGGAACCGGCGCGATTGATGAGTCCATGATCACAGGCGAATCGATGCCGGTGGAGAAGGAACCGGGCAGCCACGTCATTGGCGGTACCGTGAATGGAACTGGATCGTTTGTGATGCGGGCCGAGCGGGTGGGAAGCGAGACTGTGCTAGCGCAGATTGTGCAGCATGTCAGTCGGGCGCAGCGAAGCCGGGCGCCTATACAGCGGCTAGCGGACCGAGTGGCAGCTTGGTTTGTGCCAGCAGTCATTGCAATTGCTGTTGTGACATTCATTCTGTGGAGCATTCTGGGACCCGAGCCGCGTTTCGCTTATGCGTTGGTCAATGCCGTCGCTGTGCTGATTATCGCCTGTCCGTGCGCTTTGGGATTGGCGACACCCGTATCGATCATGGTAGCCATGGGACGCGGCGCCACAGCCGGCGTATTGATTAAGAACGCAGAAGCATTAGAGATTCTTGAAAAAGTAGACACCCTGGTGCTGGATAAGACCGGCACGTTGACGGAAGGAAAGCCGCGGGTCACATCAGTGGTCACTGTTTCTGGCGAAGATGAACCCGAGCTGCTGCGGCTAGTTGCCAGCTTGGAGCAGGGAAGCGGGCACCCGGTGGCGGCAGCCGTGATTGCGGCTGCTGAAGACCGTGGGCTAGCGTTGGCTGAAAGCCGCGAGTTCCGTTATCTAACAGGACGTGGAGTTAGCGGCAAAGTGGACGGTCATGCAGTGACTGCAGGGAACGAAAAACTCTTCGAAGAATTGAACGTGCCGATGGGGCTATTTTCAGAACGAGCGGACGAACTATGGCGTGGCGGCCAGACATTAATATTCCTCGCGGTGGACGGTCACCCGGCAGGGTTAATCGCCTTTTCCGATCCCATCAAGCCATCGACGCCGCCAGCCGTGCGGGATCTAAGGGCTGAGGGCCTGCGCCTCGTGATGCTCACCGGTGATAACCGTGCGACCGCCGAAAAGATCGCGAGACAACTGGGAATTGATGACTTCGAAGCTGGTGTTTTGCCCGAGCACAAAGCCGGCGTGGTGCGCCGCCTACAAGGAGAGGGACGCATCGTCGCCATGGCTGGGGACGGTATCAACGACGCTCCTGCCCTTGCCCAAGCCGATGTTGGCATCGCGATGGCCACTGGCACGGATGTCGCCATCGAGAGCGGCAGCATCACCTTGGTGAAAGGCGACCTCAACGGCATTGTGCGCGCCCGCAGGCTGAGCAGAGCCACCATGCGCAATATCCGCCAAAACCTGTTCTTCGCGTTTATCTACAACTCGTTGGGGATACCAGTTGCGGCGGGTGTGTTGTATCCGTTCTTCGGATGGCTGCTGAGTCCGATTGTGGCGGCTGCGGCGATGAGCTTCAGTTCGGTTTCGGTGATTACTAACTCACTGCGATTGAGGAAGGTCCAACTGTAGGAACTCAGCTTCCTTGGTTGGTGTCAGTAATAGTGACGGAGGTGCAGTGGATGGCTGGTGCCATCATTGCAATTGACACGGTGTGCACTATATTCAACAATTACTTCAACATCCCATAACAAACAGCGGAGGAGTTATGCCCGAAATGGGCGAACCAGTTTCAGAAGTTCACATCGAGCGCGAAAGCAATATGGGCAAGTGGATCCTGCTGGCCCTCGCGATTATCTACGTGGCGGGATCACTTTTTCTGACGTTGAGTCTGCGCGCTCATCTCGATACGCTGAACAAAGACTACGCTGCCAGCAAAGTTCAGATTGCGGAGCTAACCAGACGGGTGCAGTCCGCCGAGGCCAATGATGAGACTTTGGCGCAGCAGGTGGGCATCACGAAGAGGGAGATGGCGTCGCGCGCGTCCGAAATACAGCGCCAGCAAAGGGCCGCGGAAGCACGTATCGCCGAACATCAGAAACAACAACTCAGTCAGGTCAGCGGAGAGGTGGCCGGTGTGAGGACTGATGTCGGTGGCGTCAAGACCGACGTCGCCGCTGCCAGGTCTGAGCTGGACGCGACCCGGGCGAAGTTGGAGCGCACCATCGGCGATCTGGGTCTGCAGAGTGGACTGATTGCCAGAACCAGAGATGATCTCGAAGTTCTCAAGCATCGTGGCGATCGAAGCTACTTCGAATTCACGCTTCTCAAAGGGGCGAAACCGCAGCCGGTTTCAACCGTCAGTCTGCAACTCAAGAAGGCAGATCAGAAGAAGGGCAAGTACACTCTCAACGTGACTTCTGACGATAGGACCATCGAAAAGAAAGATCGCACTGTCAGTGAGCCTATCCAGTTCTACTCTGGACGTGACCACATGCTGTACGAGCTCGTGGTTTGGGCCGTGGACAAGAATAAAGCGACGGGTTATCTGAGTACGCCCAAGAACGCGTCGGTCTCGGTGACGGCCAACTAGTGTCGGGTGCGATGTTCCCTGGCGGGCGAGTTCTGCTTGAGATCACGCTCCGCACGGCGGTCATCTACAGCGTCGTGCTCTTGGGCGTTCGCCTGAGCGGTAAGCGAGAAGTGGGGCAGATGACGCCCTTCGATCTTACCCTTCTGCTTCTCATCAGCAACGCAGTGCAGAACGCGATGACTGGACCGGATACCTCTCTCCTGGGCGGGGTGATCGCCGCCTCCACGCTGCTGCTTTTAAACTATGCTGTTGCTGAACTATCGGGCGTCAATCGGCGCTTTCGGAAGTTTGTTCAAGGCCAGCCCTCACTGCTGATTCATGACGGTGAAATCATCGCGGCGCACATGGCAAAAGAGCATGTCAGCATGGATGAATTGCAACGTGCACTGCGTGCGCATGGGATCTCTAGCTACCACGATGTAGCGCTAGGCGTGCTGGAAGTGGATGGGTCGATCAGTTGCTTGAAGTATGACGACATCAAGCCTGGGGCCGAGACCCATGCCCACCGAAGATTCCTGAAAAAACAATAGCAAGGAAATGGCCGCGCTACTTGGTCAGTACTAGCGGCACGGGTTGGTCATAGGGTCGGATCGTTACCTTGATCGATTTCCGGTTAGCAAAAGCATCCGCGGTAACCGGAAAGCTCACGATGATAGTTCCTTTGGTCTCGCCTCCGGGTTCGATCATCGTCTCTGGTTTCAAGGGCGCGAGGGCATGTTCCTTGAGTGCCGGAAAAGCCTGAAAGTACCGCTCGAAGTCAACTCCCGAAGCGGCCTCATCGCTAAATTTACCGCTCCCGGTTTCAAGCTCGCTCTGGATATCGTGGATATAGAACCGCTTCTTGCCATGATTCTTCATCGAGATGGCCAGAGCTACCATTACCGAGTTCTGGTTGGGCATCTCAATGGATGTTATATCGTCAATCGAACCCGAGGCGGAAACTTTCGGACGCTGCGCAAGGCCAACAACCAGCGCGATGAGTACGATGAGACTGATGCCGATGGCTACGACCTTGGCGGGAGGCAAATTCTTGGCCGCTGTGCCGTATTCCTCGCTGATGTCGAAGCTAGTGCCGGATTCCGGCGTAGTGGACGGTGCTGAAGGCGGCGTGGGAGCTACAGGTGGTTTTTCTTCAGGCATAGGGAATCCCGCGAGAGATTTTACTCCTCATCACGCCCAGATGTGTTTCATGGCTTTCGCGAATTGCTGTGTCGGCAACGTATTGAGGACATCGTCCCGCGTAAGCCAGGCGCGACGGGCCTGCAATATGCCATATCGAATCTTGTCGAGATGAGCTGTATGGTGTGAGTCAGTGTTGATCACGATCTTCACCCCACGCTGTTTCGCCCGCCGCAAGTGGCGATCGCATAAGTCGAGCCGGTCCGGATAAGAGTTCAACTCCATGGCGACCTTATTTTTGGCGGCAGCCCTCAGGATGGCGTCGATGTCAAATTGATACGCATCGCGCCGAAGCAACATCCGACCCGTAGGATGACCGATAAAAGACGTGTTTGGATTTTCGATGGCTTTCAGCAGCCGGGCTGTCATCTCTGCCGGGCTTTGATTGAAGTGCGAATGCACGCTGGCGATGACCAAGTCCATCTGCTCTAAAACTGAGTCGGACAAATCAAGACTGCCGTCGGCGAGAATGTCTACTTCAATTCCGGCAAAGATCTTGATGCCATCGATCTTCTTATCCGCCTCGCGGATGCGTTGGATATGCTCCAGCGCTCGCTTGTCATCCAGTCCGTTGGCGAAGGCCAGATTCTTGGAGTGGTCGGTGATGGCCATGTATTTGTAGCCGCGCTCGATGGCAGCCTCAGCCATTTCCTCGATGGTTTTGCGGCCGTCGGTTTCGACGGTGTGCATATGGACATCACCCCGCAAATCAGTTTGCGAGATAAGAGCAGGCAAAGCGTGCTTTTCCGCCGCGTCGATCTCGCCCTGATTCTCCCGCAGCTCAGGTGGAATGTAGTCGAGCTTGAGTTTGGCGTAGATATCCTCTTCAGTCTTGCCGGCGACACCTTTTTCGTTCTCCAGACGTGCCAGACTGTATTCGCTTAAGGTGTAACCCATCTTCAAAGCGCGTTGGCGAAGGGCGACATTGTGAGCCTTCGATCCCGTGAAGTACTGCAAGGCAGCGCCAAAGGAATCGGGTGAAAGGAAGCGGACGTCCACCTGCATGCCACCACGTAAGCGGAAGCTCACCTTGTTTTCACCGCGGACGATAATTTCCATCAGGCCCGGAAGTTTAATGATGTGATCGATGCATTGTTCTCGTTCAACGTCATGGATGCACGCGTTCCCGGTTACCAAGACATCGAGATCGCCCACGGTCTCGCGTCCGCGGCGTAGTGATCCGGCTGGCGTTACTTTTTCCACTCCGGGAAAGTTGCGCAGGTGGTCGGCGATTTTCTGGGCTTCATTTTCCGCCACATCGAGGAGATACCGGCCAGCGATCCGGCGATAGTCTTGGATAGCCTTGAGCAGTTTTTGTTCCTGTTTCTCACCCATGCGGGGCAGGATCTGAATCTTTCCTTCGCGCGCTAATTTCTCCACGCCTTCCAGATCGGAGACCTGATAAGCACTCCAGATAAGGGAAATAGTTTTCGGACCGAGACCTTGGATCTTCAACAAATCCAGCATGGAAGGCTGATATCTCTTGAGTAGGTCAGCGTGAAGTTGCAAACGGCCTTCCTTGAACATCTCGTTCAAGTTGGCCAGCATGCCTTTGCCGATGCCCGGTATTTCAAGCACCTTTTTGGGCTCAGCGATCAGATCTGCGATCTGCTGGGGCAGGGCCTCGATGGCCTGAGCTGCATTTCGATACGAGCGGATGCGGAATGAATCCTGACCGTCAATTTCAAGCAGGTCGGCTGTTTCATAAAGAACGCCGGCAATGGCTTTGTTATCCATGCGGAGGTGAAAAGATTAAAACAAATCAGCCAGGACGGCCAGATGGTCAGAGAATAGCTAGCCCCTGTCGGCCTGAGCGCCTGATATTTGGCGGCAGCAACAAAGGTAGGAAGATTCGGAAATTTTAAAAGTTATGGAACTTTGCTGACGTTGGATGCTTGCGGTCCTTTCTGGCCTTGGGTAATTTCAAACTCGACTTTGTCGCCTTCTTGCAAGCTCTTGTATCCCTCGGATGTGATGGCGCTGTAGTGCACAAAAACATCCGGCCCATCTTCGCGTCCAATGAAGCCGTACCCTTTGGCGTTGTTAAACCACTTCACTGTACCTTGCAAACGATCCACATTCGCCCCCTCGGCACGTACTCTTCTCGCCTATGAGGCCGTGCCTAGCAATTCGTGTCATTGTGCTTCCGGAGAAAGGGCATGTCAAGGATTGCCTGCTGGAAAACCGCTACCGGTGCGGCTTGGACGGTTTTCGCCGATGGCTCAACCAGAGCACACCAGAGATGGTTTTAGCGTCGCGAATTGTTCCACGCATTACCCAACGTACGGCGGTTGACAAGGGCACCAGGCGTTGCTGAATCATTTCGTCAGCCTCGGGTTGCGCGGTTCCGGCACGCAGCCCTCGAGCCAGATAAAGATTCATGGTCTCGGCTACGAAGCCGGGGCTGGCATAGAACTTCAGAATGCGTTTCCAGCGAGAGGCGGTGTAGCCGGTTTCTTCCAGCAGTTCCCGCTTCGCGGCGGCTAACGCGTTTTCGCCTTTATCAATCCGTCCTGCAGGAAGTTCCCAAAGATAGCTTCCCGCAGCATGTCGGTATTGTCGTTCCAGGAGAACGTGGGGATGAGAACGGTGCTCGTCTACGGCCAGGATGACGACAGAACCGGAATGGCGCACGACATCACGGCGGACACGCACGCCTCCGGGTTCAATCACGTAGTCGGTTGTAACCCAGAAAACTGGACCGCGATAGACGACCTGCGAAGTGAGCACACGAGCTTCTTGCGAGCGGCGGGATCTCTCTGGCATACAGACAATATATGCGAATGCCCGGTGAATCTTGGTTTCCGGCGAAACAGCCTGATATGCTGCGGCGATGCCGCCCAAACCGCAGATCGCCATCGTCGGTCCGGGAAGACTGGGCGGCGCCCTGTCGTTGGCGCTTACTGAAGCTGGATACCGGGTCAGCGAAGTTATTTCGCGCAACACTCCCGATTCTCGAAAGAGAGCGCAAGAGATTGCTCGGGCTATAGGATCTGTCGCGACGACTCCAAAGACCTCCAAGCTGGATTCCCATTTGATCTGGCTCTGTGTCCCCGACCGTGAAATCTCGGCAGTTGCCCGTGCGTTGTCTCACTCAGTCGGATGGAAAGGCAAAATCGCTTTTCATTCCAGCGGAGCGTTGGCCAGCGACGAGCTCGATCTCTTGCGACGGCGGGGAGCAGCGGTCGCGTCCGTGCATCCCATGATGACCTTTGTTCGTGGCTCTATTCCATCTCTCAAAGGAGTGGCATTCGCGCTGGAAGGCGATGCGAAGGCGATTCGTCTCGCACGAAAAATTACGCGCGACCTGGGAGGAGATGCATTTTCCATCTCCAAGACCAACAAGATTGCGTACCACGCCTGGG
Source organism: Acidobacteriales bacterium 13_1_40CM_3_55_5 (assembly GCA_001918935.1). Lineage (GTDB taxonomy): Bacteria > Acidobacteriota > Terriglobia > Terriglobales > Acidobacteriaceae > 40CM-3-55-5. Next base: position 24,638 of record MNGW01000150.1, read on the forward strand.
GAGGATTCAGTTCACCGTTATTGGTGGCGATGCTGGTGACCGCGGAGCGGGTGGCTAAGGCAGCGGGACTTTCCGCCGCCCAAGCGCGAAAAATAATGCTGCCGATTGTGAGGCAGACTCTGGCCAACTACAGCGCCTTAGGTCCGGCTGGAGCGTTTAGTGGGCCGATCGTGCGAGGAGACGTACCGGTCGTGCAGAAGCACTTGCGGACATTGCAGAAAATTCCGCGAGCGAAGGAAGTTTATGGGGCGCTGGCGCAGGCAGCACTCGAATATCTACCCGCTCGAAACCGCAAAGGACTGAAAAAACTTCTCGCTGGCTAGTTAATCCGAGGAAGGATCAACCTGCCAGCAATTCCATGCATGAACTGATGCAGGCATCCGGCGCATGGCAAGCCAGTTCATCATTCTTAAAGATACCGGTGCAGACCGCGACCACTTGCGCGCCCACGCCTCGAGCTGCCCGGATATCTTCCGGCGTGTCGCCAATGAAGCAGGCGACAGCATTCTCGCCAAGTCTGCGCCGCGCCTCGTCCACACCCTGACGGAAGATGTCGACACGCATCTCGCAATGGTCGCTAAAACAGCCAAAGCTGAAGAACTCCCGCAGGCCAGCAGCCTTGATTTTATGCCAGCCGACCGCTTCCAGATTTCCGGAAGCCACGCCTAGCAATTTTCCTGCGGCCTTCAGTCGGGCGAGTACCTCGGGAATCCCGTCACACACATTTGCCACGATTCGATTCGCATTGGCTGCCACATCAAGGCATACCACGTTCAATGCGTCCGGCAACTTTGCCTCGAATACTTCGCCGGAGATCCCCATCCGCTCAAGTGCGGCGCGCAGAATCCCTAAATCTGTCTTTCCGTGATAGGCGATGCCGTCGATGGTGGTGTCAACTCCATACACCTCGCGCATCGCATGATGCAGCGCATTGCGATGCACTAGATCACGCGTGACCAGCAGTGTTCCGTCGATGTCAAACAGATAGGCATCCCCTTCCATCCAACGGAAGCCGTTCAGTGGGATTGCCTGATTTTGTGTAGCCGTCATAGAAAATATAGGGTCGTAGAGATATCAACTCACCATGATGCGTTGAATTCTCCGCGCATGGCCGGTCGCTTCGTCGCAGTCCACCACTACTCCGCTCAGCCGCACGTCGCCGGTGGCCGCTTCGAATCGCACCGGCATGTTGTTCAGAAAGCGGGCCATGATCTGCTCTTTTTTTACTCCGATGACGCTATCGTAGGGTCCGGTCATGCCGACGTCCGTGATGTAAGCTGTGCCACCGGGTAACACTCGTTCATCCGCAGTGGGGACGTGGGTGTGTGTGCCGACGACCGCAGTAACGCGGCCATCGAGATACCAACCCATCGATATTTTTTCAGACGTCGCCTCAGCATGAATATCTACGAATACGATTTTGGCTTTGAGTTGATTGAGCAGTTGGTCGGCCACGCGGAAGGGGTCATCATTGGCTGCCATGAACACCCGTCCCTGCAGGTTAATCACTGCGTAAGGGACATCTTTCTTCGTGCCCTCATATACACCCCAACCTGGCAAGTCCGAGTGATAATTGGCGGGGCGCAAGAGCCGACGCGCCATACTGTGTAGATTTCCATCGGCCATCTGAAAATAATCTACGATCTCGCGCTTATCCCAGACGTGGTTGCCGGTAGTGATTACATCGATGCCCAGCTCAAACAAATCTTCCGCCAATGGCGGCGTGATACCGAAGCCGGCTGCGGAGTTCTCTCCGTTGGCGATGACCAGATCGATAGCATGCTCCCGTACCAGCCCGGGTAGACGGTCTTTGACAATGGTTCGACCTGGCCTGCCAAATATGTCGCCAATAAAAAGAATGCGCACGCGCGCTCCTGCTTCGATGGTAACACGCTGCTTTTTAGTCCGGAGTTAAGCGGCGAGCCAGAGATCATTGACGAGCAACGACTGAGCCATCCAGTTCTGCTGTCTTCAGAAAATCGTAGTTTCCCGACGGATTCAAGGTCAGATTTCGCACTCGTTTGGAGTGCACCAAGACGTTATCCTGATACCACAAATTGATATAGGGCAAGTCCTGCGCCAAAATGCTCTGCAGCTCAGCGTAGAGCCGCTTACGAGTATCCTGATCTAGCTGGCTGCGCGCTTGATTGATGAGCGCATCCACCCGGGGATTGGCATAGTAGCCGCGATTGGCTCCCTGCGGGGGAAAGCGGGCGGAATGGAAGACGTACTCGAAAATATCGGGGTCCTCATTTCCTCCAATCCAACGTAAGGAATAAAGTTCGAACGCGCCTCGCGTGACGTCAGAAAAGAAAGTGGCGAATTCGAAAGTGCGGATATCGAGCGCGATCCCCACGTCACGCAATTGCTGTTGCAGTACCGCAGCCATCAGCCGCGTGCTTTCCTCGGTGGAGGTCTTCATCGTGAGATGGAAGCGCACTCCATTCACTGCTGAATAACCAGCTTGCTGCAGCAGTTGCCGCGCGCGCTCGGGGTCGTAGGCGTAATGCGCGACCTCGGCATTGTAGGCCCAGCTCTCGGGAGGAAGAACACTATCGGCGGGCCGGGCAAACCCGCGGCTCAGATATTGCAGCATCGGACGGCGATCAATGGCGAATGCCAGGGCTTGTCGAACTCGCACGTCCTTCAGAATCGGATCGCGCAGGTTGAACGCCAGATAGCTGAGCACAGTACCGGGCGCCCGCAGAACCTCCAATTTGGATTCGTGTTGGAGTGCCAGAATCATGTCCGCGGTCAGCGCGTTGATGGCAATATCCGCACTGCCTTTCCGCAACTCTAGGGCGCGCGTTGTGGTATCCAGCACCACGATAAAGCGAACTCGGTTGACGCGCGCTTTTGGACCCCAATAATCCTGGTTACGCTCAATGACGATCTCTCTGTCCAGTTGCGCACCCACTAACCGAAAAGGGCCGGAGCCAATCGGCTTGGCGCTCATCTCGTCGCCACTGCCGTAGGGCACGATGCCAATGGCGCCGTCTGAAAGATTCCACAGCAGAGTAGCGAACGGTTCCTTTAGGTGGAAGACAACAGTCGAATCATCCGTCGCGTCTATGTGATCCACGAGCCGATACGCGCCTGACTTGGTGCTGCGGATTTTTCCCTGGAGCAGAGAATCAAACGTCCATTTCACATCGCGAGAAGTTAACGGACGCCCGTCGTGAAACTTTACCCCCCGGTGAAGGTGGAAGACATAAGTTCGAGGATCCGGTATCTCCCAGCGTTCGGCCAGCCCGGGCTGAACGTTGAGGTGATCATCGCGCGTGAGCAGATCGTCGAAGATCAGGTCGTCAATGCGTTCGGAATACGCGTCCAGCCCCACTCGGGGATCGAGATTAGTGGGGCTGCTCTCAATGATCATCACCAAAGTTTCGGGATCAGCCTTGCTGGAGCACGAGAGGGTTGCGAAGAGGAGAAGCGCGGCTAAGATTCCACCTAAAGTCCTGCGGGCGTTCTTACGCATACGAAATTTTTCCCAGGATGGCGGCGCTCTTGGCGCCGGTTGCTGAGGGAACGTTCGACGGCTGCCGGTTCCATGTCTGGTACGCCAGCAAAGCGAAAGCTGCGGCTTCCTTTGCCTCGGACGGCAATCCGAATTCATCCGAGGAGCGGAGCTGCAGTCCTAGTGGCGTAATCGCCTCGGCCAACATTGCCAGCAGCGTGGAATTCTTCGTTCCGCCCCCGGAAACGATCATCTCGCTGAAGGGGCCGCGTCGTCGGATGACAAAGCGGTTCAGCGCATCCGCAATCGAACGTGCGGCCAAGGCCGTAGCGGTCGCCACCACGTCCCGGCTTTCCGCACGCCCGCAATGTTTCAGGAACTCGCGGACAAACTCCCGTCCAAACTCCTCGCGCCCCGCAGTTTTGGGCGGTTTGTGGCGGAAGAACGGCGCACGTAACTCTTGGTTGACCACGGTTTCCAGCACCGTGCCCGATGCTGCGATTGTTCCGTCGCGATCGTAAGGTTTGCCAAACCGCTGTTCAGTAACCGCATCGATTACCATATTGCCCGGACCAGTGTCGAAAGCAAGGACCTGTTCGGGAGACGCGCTGCGAGGAATTGCAGTGAGATTGGCGATGCCGCCGATATTTTGCACGATGCGGCCAATGCGGTTGTCGCGATAAAGCAGGTAGTCGAAGAAGGGAACCAGTGGCGCGCCCTGGCCTCCGCGAGCGATGTCTGCCGGGCGAAAATCCGAGACCACAGGCACACCCAGACGCGCTGCCAATGCCGCTCCCTCACCCATCTGCCACGTCGCCGCGAGTTTGAATCCCAAAAACGGAGCCAGCTTGCCTTGATGATAAAGAGTCTGCCCATGACAGCCGGCCAGCTCAACTTTTATTCGGAACTGACGTTGGGTGACCAGCACCGCTTTGGCGTACAACTCGGCCAGTAAGAAATTCAATCGCGCCAAATCGGCAACCCTGGCCTGCGAGGCGTTCATGGCTGCGAGCACTGCACGTCGCACATTCTTAGGATAGGGGTATTCCGCGTGCGCCAGGAATTTGAATTGGGGGAAGCGATGGGGAGCTGCAGTCGCCTTCGCTGTAGTTTCAGCTCGACCTAAGCCGCCTTCAATCTGCACCAGCGCCACATTAATGCCGTCGGCAGAAGTTCCGCTCATCACGCCGGCGACAATCATGCCCGGTCCAGCCGGCTTAGAGTTTCCAGCCGCACTTGCTCACTGAACTCCCATAATTGCCGTGAAAGCTTCTCCAACCTGTCTGGAGTGGGAGGCGAAACATGGCGCTTCAGTTCTCGCGACTTCTTTTTGAATGCCAGCACCCGCGTAGCCGATTCAGTCACACGGCGCGCGAAACTGCTGTCCCGCTCTGCCTCGCGAATGAGTGCCTCATAGGAGCGGATAACGTAGTCCCTCTGATGGCAAATCAGGCACAAGTCTCCACCCGCACGAACGTGCTCCACCGCTGCTCGCTCGATGGGGGCGGCCTTGAGCACTCCGCCCATTTCGAGATCATCTGAAACCACCAGTCCCCGATAGCGGATTTTCTCGCGTAGCACACTCGTAATCCATTTCTTCGAGAGGGAGGCTGGCAAACCTTTGTCTGTAACTTTGGGATAGCTTGCGTGCCCAACTAGCACCATGTTCAGCTCGCGAGCCATAGTGCGGTAGGGGGCAAGGTCTTGCGCCCACAACTTGTTCCAGGATTTGGAGACGCTTGGGAGTTCGTAATGAGTGTCCAGGTTCGCCTCACCGAGTCCCGGAAAATGCTTTGCTGCTCCGAGCATGCCTGCGGAGCGCAATCCCGCGAGAAATTCTCGCGCATAAACAATCACCTGTTTGGGATCGGAGGAAACCGCGCGTGAAGCCATCACCGTCCGTGATGCTTCAAATGCAAGATCAACCACGGGTGCGAAATCGGTGTTGAAGCCAAGCGCCCGACAACATTCACCGATCAGCTTGCCGTGTTTGCGGAAGAGCTTGCGGTCGCGCGTGGCAAACACATCGGCAGCAGAGGGAGACGGACCGATGACATTGCGCAAGCGATCCACGCTGCCACCTTCCATATCCACGCAAGCAAATAGTGGAGTGGAAACACGCTCCTGACAATCTTTGAGAAGGGAATATGTTTGCAGCGCGCCAGTGATGTTACGCGCAAAAAGAATTACGCCCGCAGGTTGCAGCCGAGTCAGAAGGGAACCCAGGCGAGAAGAAGTAGCAGTACCGTCAAAGCCCACGATAAGGAGCTGTCCCACTTGTTGAGGTATCGAGAGATCGTATTTTAGTGCAGCCACTTAGCTGAAATACCTCAATTATCACCTCAAGGGATGACGAAATTACTGGAAATCGAAACTCAAGCTATTGAATCTGCTTTTTTAATTCTGCGAGCAGATTCAGCGCCTCCAGCGGCGTCAATCGGTCCAATTCCAGTTCTCGTAGTTGTTCAAGTACCGGCTGCGATAGCGGCGTAAAGATCGTCAATTGGGCTGGCCTACCTTCTGCGCGCGATAAATGTCCGGTCACCTGCTGCTCCGCAGATTCGTGCTCCGCCAGAACTTCGCGAGCCCGTTGAATCACTCCTCCCGGCAAGCCCGCTAATTTGGCAACTTCGATTCCGTAACTACGATCAGCTGCTCCGGGCTCAACTTTGCGCATGAATACAATTCCTCCGCCGGTCTCTTTCACTGAAACGTGGTAGTTCTTCACTCCGGAAAGGCGATCCGCCAATTCAGTTAGTTCGAAGTAGTGCGTGGCAAATAGCGTCTTGGCACGGGTTCGACCGTGAATGTATTCGATCGCAGCCCAGGCAATCGCGAGGCCATCGTAAGTGGACGTGCCGCGTCCCACTTCATCCAGCAGGATCAGCGATCGTGGGGTCGCGGTGTGCAGGATGGCTGCGGTCTCCGTCATCTCCACCATAAAGGTGGAACGCCCTCGCGCGAGGTTGTCGCTCGCTCCGATACGAGTGAACACCCTATCCACCACGCCTAGCCGCGCCGAACCTGCGGGAACAAAGGAACCCATCTGCGCCAGGATCACGATCAGCGCCGCCTGCCGCAAATATGTGGATTTGCCACCCATGTTAGGGCCGGTGAGCACCAGTACAGCCTGCGTGGTGGAGTTCAAATATAAATCGTTGGGTACAAAACGCTCGCTGCTTGCAGCAAACTCCTGCTGCTCGATGACCGGGTGACGTCCTCCGACAATTTCGAGATCTGACGAATCGTCGAACGCGGGTCGGCAATAATCGCGCACCGCCGCTATGTTCGCCAGAGCGGCGAGGGCGTCTACCTCGGCTAGCGCCAGCGCGGTTTGCCGGACGCGCCGAGCCTCCCCTGCAATCGCCGACCGCAGTTCAGCAAACAGGCGTCGCTCGATATCAACGATCTTTTCCTGCGCGTCGAGAATTTTCGACTCGTACTCTTTAAGTTCCGGTGTAGTGAAACGCTCGGCGTTGACCAGAGTTTGCTTGCGCTCGTAGTCGGCAGGAACCAAGTGCAAGTTAGGTTTGGAGATTTCGAGGTAGTAGCCGAAGACGGAATTAAATTTCACTTTCAGCGAGGTGATTCCAGTTCGTTGCCGTTCCCTTTGCTCGATCTGCGCTAGGAATTGTTTGCTGTTGCGGCTCAGATCGCGCAGTTCGTCCAATTCGCTGTGAATGCCATTTCGGATGACCCCTCCTTCGCTCAGCGAAATCGGAGGCTCAGGCACGATCGTTGTATCAATTCGCTTCCGCAGATCGCTTAATTCATCCACGGTGGCATGCAGAATCTTCAGCCGTTCGGCTGCGAAATGTGCCAGCGAGGTGCGCAAGCTCGGTAGCCGTGCCAGTGAAGCTGCTAGCGCCAGCACGTCGCGGGGATTTGCGGTTTCAAGCGTCACCCGACTCAGTAATCGTTCTAAATCCAGGATCCCGTCCAGAGCGCGCCGCAGTTCCTCACGGGCTATGGTGTCCTTTACTTGGGCTTCCACCGCATCCAGACGGGCATTGATCTCGGCCTTGTCGATCGAAGGCCGCAGAATCCAGGAGCGCAGCAAGCGCTTGCCCATGGGTGTGACTGTCACGTCAATGGAGCGGGAGAGAGTGACACCAACATCAGTTCCAGCAAACAGCGGTTCAATAAGTTCAAGATTTCGAACCGTGACGGCGTCCAGCACCAGGCAGTTTTGCTGCTCATAGAAACCGATGCGGTCCACATGGTTCAAATGTCCGCGCTGCGTCGAGCGAACGTAGTAGAGGATCGCGCCCGCTGCGGACGCAGCAGCCGACTTGCCCGCGAGGCCAAAACCTTCGAGCGAGAGCACACCAAAATGATTTTCCAGCAGAGGAATGGCATGGTCGGGGGCGAAGACCCAATCCTCGAGTGGAGTCTCAGCGTGAGCAGCGCCTATGCGATTGTCTGCACTTTTGCGATCGAACAGCGGGGCTGACGATCCGTAGAGGACTTCTTTTGGCCGCAATTGTTGCAATTCTTCCTGGATCCGGCGTGCTGCGTCTGGCCCTTGAAATTCGGTGGCACGAAACTCGCCGGTGGAAAGATCCAGAGCTGCAAAGCCTGCCCGCTCGCCAGTTTGCGTCACGGCCGCGAGAAAATTGTTTTCCTCGGAATTTAGTGTCGAGTCCGCCGCGGTGCCCGGCGTGACTACGCGCGTCACTTCGCGCCGAACCAACTTTTTGGCCAAACGCGGATCTTCTGTTTGTTCACAGACGGCAACCTTGAATCCCTTACGGATAAGTTTGGAGATGTAATTTTCCGCGGCATGATAAGGCACGCCGCACATAGGAACAGCTATGCCTCTTTCTTTGTTGCGGGAAGTAAGCGTGATCTGCAATTCGCGCGAGGCGAGGATGGCGTCGTCGAAAAAAAGCTCGTAAAAATCACCCAAACGAAAGAATAGCAACGCGCTGGGATGCTCTTTCTTGATGGCGGCATACTGCCGCATCAGCGGCGTGGACGGCTCGGTCATTTCGGTGGGGTTCGTGGGCGGATTATAACAAACCGGAGCACCCGACTTCTGTGACTTGAAATCGACAGTTGACGCAAAGTCCGCAGCAGTGTTTTCCTACTGGCATGGAACTTCGCAAAGATCCAATCACTCGTTCATGGGTGATTACTGGCGATGATGTCCCCGAGCCCGCGCCGCGTTCGGAAACCGCCTGCCGATTCTGTGCTGACTCAACTGCGGTCCCACAGCTGGTTTCCACAATGCCGGGTGTCGATGGCGGTTCCTGGTCGGCGCGCGCGGTGGTGCATCCGTCGCCGGTCTACCGTATTGAAGGGGAGCCCAGCCGCCGCGGCGATGGCATTTACGACCGCATGCGCTCGGTGGGCGCGCATGAAGTATTAATCGAGAATCCGCGACACGACCGGCATCTGTGGAACGCAAGCGACGCGGAAATCGAACAGTTCCTGTTATTGGTTGCCCATCGAATTCAGGACCTGAAGCGCGACGGACGCTTCAAGTACGTCAGCATCTTCAAAAATCACGGAACCAGTGCTGGGCAGGAATTCGAACATCCCACCGCCCAACTCACTGCGACCACTTTCGTGCCGCGTCGCGTGCTCTATGAGCTGCGAGCCGGACGTGATTACTTCAAGCAAAAGGAACGCTGCGTTTTTTGCGACATCATTTCGCAAGAACTTCAGCAGGATCAGCGTGTGCTGGAAGTGCGTGGCGATTTTATCGCGCTATGTCCGTACGCGCCGCGGGTTCCGTATGAAACCTGGATCATGCCACGAAGCCATGATGCTGCCTTCGAGCGTTTCGGACTAGCCCGGGCCGGCAGCATGCGCGATCTGGGCGTGCTTCTGCGCCGCACCTTACAGCGCATTCGTACGATCGCCGAGGAGTTTCATCTCGTTCTCCATACCTCGCCGAATACACTGCATCCATCGGAAAGTCTTGGTTACTGGAAAACCATCGACGAGGATTATCACTGGCACATCGAGATATTGCCCATCATCTCAGCCAAGGCGAAATCGTATACGTTCAAAGAGGTGTACTACTCGCCGGTGGCTTCGGAAACGGCGGTTGTACGTCTGCGCGAAGCTAAGATCGAACCGTAACGCGATTGAAGTAGCGACTGCAGAGGAAAGCTTTACTATCTCTCCTCCCGGAGGCTCCTTGAGATATCTGATTTGTTGGTTACTTTTCCTCAGCAGCGCTCTCGCACAATCAACGGGTGAAAAGCAGCAAGTCCTCTGGCAAAAACTCGAATCTACAATCAACGATATCGACCGCTCGTTAGATGGCGTGATCGGAGTCGCGATCCTCGACTTAACCAGCGGTCAGAAGTTCCTGCTCCACGCCGACGAAGTTTTCCCCCAAGCCAGCTCAATCAAGATTGCGGTTCTGGCCGAACTCTATCACCAGGCACAAACCGGGAAGCTGAAGCTCAACGATCTTTACACGGTGCAGGCCTCGGATTTGGTTCCTGACAGCGACATCATGGGCGGCCTTACTCCTGGCGTTACCAGGATCACGCTGCGCGATTTGGCCACAATGATGGTGGCGGTTAGCGATAACAGCGCTACCAATGTCCTGATCGATCGTGTGGGTATGGAAAACGTCGACGGCTTGATGACCTCGCTCGGCCTCACTCGTACTCGCTTGCGTCGCAAGATGATGGACTTGAAAGCTGCCAGCGAGGGTAGAGAAAATATTTCCACCCCGGGTGAGATGATGATCCTGCTTGAGAATCTTTATCGGGGCAAGGTCCTGAATAAAGAAATGACGGAAGACTTCTTTAAAGTGCTCAGCACTCACAAGAGCAGCTTTATTCCACGCGAGTTGCCCGAAGGATTGAAAATCGCCAACAAGCCCGGAGAACTCGAACGCGTAGGCAATGATTCAGGAGTGGTTTTCGCCGAGAAGCGTCCTTATGTCATCTGTGTGATGACAACCTATCTCCAACGTGAGCGGGACGGAGAGGAAGCGATCAGCAGGATTTCTCTTGCCGCGTATCGCACGTTCGATCGTCTGGCTCGCGCGTCAGAATATGGACGCGTGATTTCGCCATCCAATAGCGCTCACTAAAGATGCCGGACGCATAAATATTTCCCATGACCATTCGTCGCATGAAAACCTACACCGGGGGCCAAGGCTATGTGTACCAGTACTACTTTGTAGGAAAACGCCCAGCGCTAGTCAGCGTGGGCAAGGATCCGGCTACAGAGTACATCTTTGACGTCACCTCCGACCGCAAGACAACTTTCGCGGTCGGCGTCTTCCTGCCGGATAAGGTCGTACGGGAATGGAACGTGAGCCATGGCCGCAACCTCACCGACGCAGAGCAATACGGCGCGGTCAAAATGCGTCTGTTCCAGGGTTTCGATGAAATCGAAGATATGATGGGGAAAGGCCGTCGTCTCGTGGTTGACAGCGAAAGCCTCGAACAGGCGCTTACTACCCTCGGCGTCCAATAAGTTTTGCCTCACCCTCAGTGCAGACTATAATCACCGGAGCGGAATGTGAGTAGTCGCACCGGGACCATCCATCATGCCCATTCTTTGGTTGCGAGTTGCGCTCGGCTTCTATGCCGTAGGGCTAATTTACGCTCTGGTGGCGCTGACCCGGCGCAGCCATCTGCTGGATAAAGTTGCGCTGCCTGCGATGACCCTGGGCATGGTCTTTCAATTTGTTTCTCTTACCGAGGCGATGCTGCTCTCGGGGCAGCTCACCCTTACGTCGGTGCATAACTCGGAATCATTTCTGGCTTTTCTGGTCATGACGGGTTTCATGATCGTTTACCTGACGTATCGCACCACCTCGCCCGGCATCGTTGTATTTCCTCTAGTGTTTGTCCTGACGTTTATTGCCGCCACGGGACAGCAACCATTCCTACTGACTTCGCCCGGCATGCGCACGGGATGGCTGTTCGCTCATATCGCGCTAATCTTCACCGGATACGCCGCGCTGTTCTTGAGCTTTGGCGCTAGTCTGTTGTACCTGGTGCAGGAGCGCAGCTTGAAGTCGAAGAAGGCCGCCGGGATGATG
>MNGW01000087.1 GCA_001918935.1 Acidobacteriales bacterium 13_1_40CM_3_55_5
AGCGTTGGACTGCAAATCGGTGGTCAGGCCGTGGATCTCGTCATGCTGATCATGAATCAGGATGGCATGAGAAACCTGCTATCCAGCAAATTTAAGCTGGGAGCCGATGCCAGTGTGGCTGCGGGGCCGGTCGGCCGCCATGCGTCCGCAGACACTGACTGGAAGCTGCAGGCCCAGGTTCTTAGCTATTCCCGCGCCCGGGGTGCTTTTGCCGGATTGGAGCTTAGCGGTGCTGCGATTAAACAGGACAAAGACAGTACACGCGAATTCTATAACCGGATGGTTCCTTTCAAAACCGCATTGACGGGTACAATCGATGCGCCCGCAAATGCATATCCGTTGCTCAGCACGCTGGCGAAGTGGGCGAAGACAGCGTCCGAGAAATAGAGTAGCCAGAATCAGAAGTCAGAATGCAGAAGTAAAAACCTGCGGGTGGGCTTTAACCATTTCGACTTCTCACATCTGACTTCTTTTTTCCCGTTCTCTAAACATGCGTCAGCGACTTGAGTACGCGCTTGCGTGGGTGATCATCAAGATATTGGGCGGGCTACCCCGGTCGCTATCGCGGGCGGCAGCCATTGCTCTCTCCTGGACAATTTACTTGATCCATGTGCGTCTTCGACATGTCGGAATGCGGAATCTTAAGCTGGCATTTCCGGAAAAGACGCGGCGAGAGCGCGCCCGGATCCTGCGCGGCGTATTTACTTCTTTAGGCCGTCAGTTGGCGGAAGTTTGTCTTTTCCCCACCTACACCCTAGAGAACGTTGGCAAAGTCGTGGTCTACGACGGATTCGAGAACTTCGAACGCGCGCTGGCGCGGGGCAAGGGAGTCTTGTTTCTGACGGCGCACCTGGGAGGTTGGGAGCTTTCAGCCTTCACCCACTCCCTGTATGGCCATCCCCTGCACATTGTAATGCGGCCTTTGGACAACGTTTACCTCGATAGCCTCATGCGCCGCTACCGCACCATGCATGGAAATTCAACTGTGGACAAGGACGATTTTGTTCGCGGTCTGCTCTCGGCGATGAAGGCGGGCGAAACCGTCGGCATACTCATGGATACAAATATGACGCCTCCGCAAGGAGTGTTTACGGATTTCTTCGGCATCCCCGCATGTACTGCCAGCGGCTTGGCGAGAATTGCTCTTCGCACCGACGCTGCGGTGGTTCCTGGATTCACCGTTTGGGACCCTGGCCTACGCAAATACCGGCTGCGCTTTGATCCTGCCCTGAAGCTGATCCGGACGGGTAACGACGATGCCGACGTCGTGGCCAACACGGCTCTGTTTACGAAAGTGATTGAGGAGTACGTGCGCAAATATCCGGATCAGTGGTTGTGGGTGCATCGGCGGTGGAAGACGCGGCCCGCGGGTGAGGCGGCTTTATATTGAAAGACCACACTGGCTCTTGGCGTTAACTTGACGTGACACAGTTCGCGGGCGAGGGCGCCCGCGCCACACACTAGTAGCTAGAACCAGTCGCTGCGATAGGCGATCCACCAGCTCGCGAAGCCGATGGGTATGGTTGCGGCCAGCGCCCACCAGATCGGTAACAGGAAATCGGCGAGTAGGCCTAACCCGATAAAACAGAGCCAGAAGATCTTGCGCTCCATACAATGGCGATTAGTGCAGCGGATATCCGGGTTCACCGGGCAGGTGACCGTTAATTCGCACAACCTTAACACCGGGCCGCAGATCAGCGGCACTGATACAAGCGATTGAGCCGGGAATGGAAGCTACACCCTCTTTTGCCATGCCGTTAGAGTAGAGATCAGTGGGCGGGGAAGTGGCTTCCGCGCGCATGATCTTGGATACCCAGTATTGTTTGTACTCCGATTCTGTCATATGAAATACGTTGCGCAGAAGGACTTCGCGCTCATGGCTTCCTGAACTGCGCAGCAAGACAAGGACAGGCAAATTCGACCGCCAATATTGGCGCTCACCACGAAATATCTTAGCCAAGTCAGCCATAGTCAGGTTATCGACGGTATTTTTCGGATGCACGATTACCGCAACGTCCTGCGCGGTCTGCGCAAAGGACAGTGTTGCGCCCGCCAATGTAATGACTGCCATTGCGAACCGTAAGCAGAATGTGGCTGTCCTTGCCATTGCGTCCTTAGAAGGTGAAGGCCGTCTGGACGAACACGCCATTCACCGGCGGATCCGTCGGTCTGTGCTTGGTATGTCTATATTCCCATTTAAATGCCGCAAAGTCGGTGATGTCAAAACGAACGCCTGCCGTGGAACCCACTAGATCCGTGACCTCAAAAGCGGGCGCCGAAAACAGTGGTTCGCTGGCAGGAACGTGCGTGTATTCGAAACGGTAATACGGCTTCCATTTTCTTGCCTCCCAGGGAAGCCGATACGCTAATTGAATGTAGTAGGCCTGACTGTTGTAAATATTTCCAGTCAGATTGTTGCGATGATGTACGTTGGCGAATTCCGAGATCAGTTCGGGTGTCTCGTGAGTCCACGCAATCTGAGCGCTTGAGATCCACTCGCCAAAGCTGGGAGTCCCAGTGAGCGCGGGAATGGGTGTAATTTTGTCCCGATAGAATGCTCCCCCGATCTGCAGATCACGCATCGCGGCAGGACGGGCAAATATACGTCCGACCCAAGCTCGGTTGCTGTTCACGTCACCGTTATCGCCGGCGCGGCTGATGGTTCCCGCACGTCCGTTGCCCAGTCCGACTTCGTAACCCAATCCCAGCGATCCTGATGGGATATTTCCTTCGGCCAGCATGCCCAGAAAGTGGACGGGCAAGAATCGACCGCCAAAGCGAATCATTTCGGGCCGGCTAATTGTGGTTTGTAGCCACAACCCGTGGTGGAAGGCCGTATTCCAGTAATTGATCGGTGTGTGGTATCGGCCAAACGAAAGTTTAAAGTGGTCGTTATAGGAGTAGCGAATGATTGACCGCTCAACATCCGCGGTGTAGCTGGTAGGCTGCGCAGTGAAGCTAAGTTCGCCGAAGTACGCCACCTTCTTGGATAAGGGTGAAGCCACGTGAAGCACGAATTGCCCCAGGGTAAAGCCACTAGTCGTGCCGCGTTCGTCGGTTGCCGAAAAGTCGACGTCGCCGAATCCGCGCAGCTGCATGGACGGAAAGTGACCTTCAACATCTCTTACATTCTGCGAGTGCTCGTCATGCATTTGAGTTGAAAGGTGCTCCTCAACGGTCTGGCCTGTAGGAATCTGAGTGTCTTGCGCTTTCAAGTCCTGAAGGTGCGCAGTGGAGGTGTTCTTGCCGGCTTCAAGTTCTGCCACTCGCTGTTCCAGTTGGTCGATGCGCTGCAATAATGCCTTGACATCCTCCGACTGGCCGCCAGTGGTTTCAGCCCTAGTGAATACACTTGCCAGCAGGAGAGCAGTCAGAAACCAAGTGTGGCGAGACATGGTCACAATGCGAGAACTGTGCAAGCGCCGTACCAATATGCAAGTGATTGAAAGTAAGTATTATCGCGACAACAGGATGTCTCAACTCTGTATCGTTCTGAGAAATCGGCAACGGCGATATTCATTCTTGCGAATGCGGGTGATGATTCCGTTGCTGGGGAGGAGTCTCTGCTAGCGGAGTGATTGCCGAATCAGGAACGAAAGACGTTCACCTGTGCACGTGCGGGCTCTGCCCCGGATTCCTTTTCCGAGCCGCCGAACCTTTCGCAACGTTGATCAGAAAGTCCACAGGCAATTGCCTCGGGGGATAGCAAGCGGCTTTGTCGCAAGCCTGATATTTCAATTGGCCATGAAACGCGTATTTGCCAGGGACCACGGTCACTAACGGTCTCACAAGAACGCCGAGAACGAGCACTCCCGTGTAAACGCTAAGTTTCTCATCGGGAGCAAAAGGAAAACTCATCTGCTCGCCAGGCGGATATATCACTTTGCCGACCACGATATCCGTAGGCGCCGTGAGCTTGAGAGTGGTTGGAATCAAGAATTCAGTCGTGGGCGTGTTTGAGTTAATGTGGAAGCCCCCGTCGATCCGGAAGTGCAGGTCCACCGTGCCCGGCTTCCCACGGGTGACTGTGATCGTCCGTGGGGGCGACATCGTCACCGACGGAAGTCTCTTGCCAGGAGGAAGATCTTGCGCGACTGCGAGGCAAGTCAGAACCAACCAACACGAGAGAGCCAACAGATTGGCGGCGAGCTTGGGAGAGAGTCGCATCGCACGACGGCAAGGATAGCTCGAGATCGTGACTGCTCGATTCAGATCCTGCTTGAACAGGCTCATTTTTGTGCTTGTACAGCCTGACCTTGGGAGAGAGCCTTCTTAATGGCGCTTTCAATTTCGCCGCGCCCTTTCAAACCGAACACTTTGTCCACTACCGTGCCGTCGCGTCCGATATAAAACGTGGTCGGCAAAAATGGGACTCCACCATAGGAATCTCCAACTTCTTCTTTGCCGATCAGCACTACGTAGTTCACTCCCAGGTCTTTGGCAAATTTGCCGATTTCCTGCGGGCTGGCGTCATCCATTGCGATGCCAACTACTTGTAGACCCTCGGATGCGTAGTGGTTTTGCAGATCCGCGAACCAGGGCATCTCTATTTTGCAGGGCTGGCACCAGGTTGCCCAGAAGTTGAGCAGCACGGCTTTGCCGCGAAAATCGGACAGATGAACTGTCTTGCCGTCGAGAGCTTGCAAAGCGAAATCCGGCGCCGACTGTCCCTTCATGCCGGCCCCGCTGGTCTTCGTCTGGTCTGGAGAGCGGCGAGACTTGTATACACCAACAGCCAGCATGGCGGAGACCACCAGGGCCACCACGATAATGATAACTGGATCACGTTTCACAAAAGCTCCGATTACAGCGCGAATCGATTCAGGAATGACAAGTAATTCGAAATGATTGTAAATCGTCCGAACACCAACAATGCTCCCAATACGATCAGCAGCGCTCCGCTGGCGACTTCAACCGCGTGCATGTGCCTGCGGAAGCCGCTATAGAACTTCATAAAGCGGCCCATGAGGAGCGCGGTCATCAGAAAGGGCACAGCCAGTCCGAGCGAGTAGACCGCCAGCAGAAGAATACCTTTGAAGACCGAATCCTGAACCGCGGCAATGCCGAGGATCACGGCGAGAATTGGTCCTACGCACGGCGTCCACCCAAAAGCAAAGGCGAAGCCGATCAGAAAAGCTCCGCCCCAGGTGCTGCCGCCTTTAATGCTGTGCAGTCGGGCGTCGGTGTACAACGCTTTAATCTTGAAAATTCCAGTCAGGTGCAGGCCGAACAAAATGATAACCACGCCGGCCACTTGCGCCAGCACCGACTTGTAGCGCGCCATCAACTGGCCGACTTGGGTCGAGATCGCGCCCAATGCAATGAACACAATGCTGAAACCCAGAATGAAGCCGATGGAATTCAGCATCACCTTGCGCAGCAAGTCAGATTCCTGGGACTTCAATTCCTCCACTCCCGCGCCCGAGATCAGCGAGACGTAGCCTGGCACCAGGGGCAGCACGCAAGGCGAGAGGAACGAAACCAAGCCCGCCACAAAGGCTGCGATTGGTAGAGGAAGTGTTGACATCCCAGATCTATTCTACCTTTGCTGGCCGTGGTCGGCGAATGGCTTGTCAACGATAAGCCTGAAGTCTCGCTAGAAGACTACTTCTGTTGTTTCTTGGCGTCGTTCGCAGGCGGATTCTCTGTCGGGGCTGCATCAGAAGTCGGTGGCTCGGCAAGGGCCTTTCGTATGAAGCCGTGGGGAACGATCGTGGTCAGTACGGCGCGATCTTTGTGTTGCTCAATCTTCAGATTATCGAAAAACTGCTTGATGTCTGGATCACTGCTCTGGACAGGGCCGTTGATATCGATCGCTTGAAAGATTTTGAGAAATGCGTTGAGTTGTTCAGTAAGGCGTTTAGCCTCGTCCTCACTGGCAGTAAAAGCTTCCGCTCTGAAGTGGACCGTGCCAAGGTAGCGAATGGACGCCACCACCACCGCAGAGCGCGGAAATACGAAATCCAGCGACTTGGAGTAGGACGCCGTCGGATCTACTTTGAGGATGGCCCAAGCCAGGCTGGCGAAGGGAACGTATTTATAGGACTGCCGCAACAATGCCGGGCCCCCAAACGGCGACGCCATCTTGCGCGAGCGATCAATAATTCCGCGAATCACAAAGGAATCATCGTGGTTCGAGGCGGCTATTGTGTCCACACCCAGAATCGCTACCCGCAGCGTTCGTCCCTCAAGCGGGATGCTATAAATGTCCACCGAGCGGTAGTCCTCGACCGAACCAGAAATCTTCTTTAGATAGGATCGAAGACGATCACCGTGTATCTTCGCGATGAACACCTCAGAAAAGCGTGGCTGGGTGGGTTTTCCTCCCGGGGACTCCCCTGCATAATGAATGGCGAATGCAGCCTCTTCCAGATCGCGCTCGAACTGGAAGCCAGTGGCCTCAATGAACTGCTGATATTCGGGATCGTGCGAGACAGCCGGCAACTGCCCACCAATGTTGGCTCGCCGAATCCATCGTAGATTGACGTAAACAAAACCGTCGGCTCCCGGAAGCAGACGGGCTGGCTCGGGAGGAGCGTGCTTGCGCAGGAAGACCAGCAAGGCTACCGCCGCTGCAACCAGCACAACCGCCAGAAGGATAGGGAGGCGTCGTCTAAAACGCATGGAAGACTAACCGCTTTCGCACACTCCGAAAATTATAGAAGGAGGCGCCAGGAAAGCGCTCATCATAGCATTGCGCTGAAAATCATGAGGGCGGACGTCAGACGCTAGAAGTCGGAATGCAGTTAAGAGCCGGGTAGTCGGTCAGTTTGATTTTCCGCAAGGACGACCCCGCCCACCTTTATTGTTCTCAGCCCTTGGCCCAGCTTGGCGTATTGCCAATAGACAAATCCGGCAACTACAGCAATGGCAATCACAATCCAGAAGAGTACGCGTGCCTTTTTTTTCATCCTATTGCTACCCGACTTTTCTCCGAGCACCTCAGCATAACCGCTTATCGGTGCGGTCTGGTTGCACGTAGATTGCCGTTATGATAACTTTTAAAATTGTCCCGGACATCAGGAAGGGATCAGGGGGCCTATTGTGCCCGAGAGGGCCATTGTCCCACACTGCTGGCGTAGCTCAGTTGGTAGAGCATCTGATTTGTAATCAGAGGGTCAGGGGTTCAAATCCCTTCGCCAGCTCCAGGAAACATTCTGAAACGCAGGGCAGGGCGGCGCGGCGGGATAACAGATTTCCCAACGGCACTCCATAAGGAAATTTTTCCAAGTGAGGTGTTTGCGTGCGAGAGGATTTCCGCGCGCATTCAGTTCTTCTATTTTTTCGCAGCATCCTCTGTCAGCACGAGACTGCGCGCACAAAGAAGGACTGGCTGTCGGCGTTTCTGCACAGGTGGGTGAGTGGTTAAAGCCGGCAGACTGTAAATCTGCTCCTCCTTGCGAGGTACGGAGGTTCGAATCCTCCCCTGTGCACCACTCATTCGAGTGAACGGATTCGAGTGAATCGTCTGTCCATTGCGTTGATCGCGTATGTGATCCTGGGAGCGCTCTCATGGTCAACTATCAGTGATCAGCGAATCCGCATGGTGACGCTGGCGATTCTGGCAATGTTCGCTCTGAAAACAGTGATGCGTCGCAAAGATGCGATGCATCCGGATGACAGCGGTGAGGGCCAGCAGTAGGCCGATGTAGCTCAGTTGGTAGAGCACTCCCTTGGTAAGGGAGAGGTCACCAGTTCAATCCTGGTCATCGGCTCCAGAGATTGGTTTGAATCGGCGCGAGCTGGGCTGACGGCTGAATGCTGACAGCTGGTTTTGAAGGGCGGGAGTAACTCAGTGGTAGAGTCACAGCCTTCCAAGCTGTTGGTCGCGGGTTCGATTCCCGTCTCCCGCTCCAGAATCTTTTTTGCAGAGAAGGCGTGAGTGTCGAGCTACCAACAAGCGGTCATCAGAATTGAGCACGAGAAGGAATACCAGGAATTGAAAGGCGCGATTCAGCGTGCAGTCGCTTCGGAGAAGATGAAGCAGTTTCTGAAGCGAGTCGAGAGCGGCGGAATTAGGGTGCGCGACGTCGAAGCGGTATTAGCCAAGGGACTGCTGGAGAAAGTGGACGAGAGTCTGGCAAAGTCCGGGAAGACGGCGCAACAGCTTTACGAAGCCTTGACGGTTTCCGATCAAGCTCAGCTGCGAGAGTTTTATCTATCGAAGATTGAAGAAATCGAACCAGCCCTCAGGGCTAAGTTTCAGAAGTTATATAGCTACTACTGAAAACAGTCGTTGGTCGTTGGCCAACGACTAATGATGAACGAAGCAAAAACGGCCAGGCCCGCAGGGGCGGAATAATTTAGCCCAGGGCGTCAGCCCTGGGTGGTGAGCAATAAAGACCCAGTCCCGTAGGGAC
>MNGW01000165.1 GCA_001918935.1 Acidobacteriales bacterium 13_1_40CM_3_55_5
ATTGTTTCGCCTTCTGGTTCCGCTTCTGCTTCTCGCCACCAGCCCTGCAACTGCTCAGCCCCCAGCAGCACCATCCAAGCTCGCTAACTTTACGGATATCGCCCAGAGGGCCGGACTCACAATGATGAACGTCTTCGGCGGCGCGAGCAGCAAGAAATACATTATCGAAACCACCGGCACCGGCGTCGCCATATTTGATTACGACAACGATGGCTGGCCGGATATTTTCTTCGTCAATGGCACTACGCTCGAAGGTTTTCCGGCGGGGCAAGGCCCCACTAACCACCTGTATCGCAATAATCATGACGGCACTTTTGCGGATGTAACGGTCCAGGCGGGTCTAGCCGCAACGGGTTGTATGTCACCTACTTCGGCAAAAATCGTTTGTACCACAATCAGTCAGGAGTCTTCTCCGAAGTCGCGGAGCAGTCGCGAGTAGCAGGTTCGGGCAAAGCTTGGGGGACCGGATGCGCGTTTGTGGATTATGACCGCGACGGTCTGCTCGACCTGATGGTCGCAAACTACGTTGACTTCGATCTTTCCAATGCCCCGGCGCCGGGAGAAAGATCTGCTTGCATGTGGAAGGGAGTGCCGGTCATGTGCGGTCCCCGCGGACTGCCCGGTTCGAAGAACATCCTCTACCACAATCAGGGGCATGGCACGTTTGAAGACGTCACCACCAAGACGCATATTGATCAGACCAACGGACATTACGCTTTTAGCGTGTCCCCTCTCGACTTTGACGACGACGGCTGGCCCGATATTTATGTCGCTTGTGACAGCACGCCCAGCATTCTTTACCACAACAATCGCGACGGAACTTTCACCGATGTGGCGGTGATCGCTGGCGCCGCCTTTAACGAAGACGGCCGCGAACAAGCAGGCATGGGAACCACGGTCGCCGATTTTGACGGCGACGGGCGTCTCGATATTTTCAAAACGAATTTCTCCGACGACACTTCCACCCTGTACCGCAATAACGGGGATGGCAGTTTCAGCGATGCGACTTTCCCAGCGGGCTTGGGGCTTCACACCCAATACCTCGGCTGGGGTGCAATGTTCTTTGACTTCGACAACGATAGCTGGCCCGATTTGATTGTCGCCAACGGACACGTGTATCCCGAGGTAGACAAGTATCATCTGGGCAGCAACTATGAAGAACCTCGCGTGCTCTACCGCAATAACGGCAATGGCACCTTCACCGATCTTTCCGCATCGGCCGGGCCGGGAATAACCACTTCGGCGTCCGCGCGAGGCTTGGCGGTAGGCGACTTGTGGAATGACGGACGAATCTCGGTCGTGATCAGCAACATGAGCGCTCGTCCCAGCCTGCTGGTCAATGAAGCTCGTTCCAGCAATCATTGGATCGCCATCAAGACCGTTGGAAGTAAGTCGAATCGCGACGGCATCGGGGCGCGCGTTACGGTCAAGATCGGCAAACGAACATTGGTGGACGAAGTGCGCAGCGGTTCGAGTTACGATTCTAATAGCGACATGCGGGTTCACTTCGGATTGGGTGCGGCAACGAAAATCGATGAGTTGAAAATCCGTTGGCCGAGCGGTTTGACCGAACGCTTCGATAACTTGCGCGTCGATACTATCCATACTTTGAAAGAAGGAACCGGGACGGCCGTCCAAGATGCAGCGGAAAAGTCTAAAGCCAGGCCCGCGGGCGCTGCCATTCCCTGAGTCCGGGCGGACTGCTTACTTCTTTCCCGGATTTTGTCTTTTGTGCAGCGGGAAACTGCATCGTGCGCACCAGGCCTTCGCCTTCTTTTACGAAGGCCAGTTGATTGGGCTGGACGTCCTTCAGCGTATCAATTTGCCCGCTGGGCCAGCGAACTTCCAGCAGATCGACCTTTTCTGCTTTTCCCAGTCCAAAGTGAATACGTAGATCGTTCTGCGAAATGTAGCTGCCACCGCTGCGGACTTCATCGATCTGTTGATGCGGCTTTGTTTCGCCGGGCGCACGAGTGACGCATTTCAATCGCGCTCCGATAGCGCTGCGATTTGACTTAGTCCCAATGAGTTTTACTTTGATCCAGTTATTTTCTGTTCGTGAATCGCAGCGTAACAACTGAGGAAAATCGTTGACGGTGTTCACCACAACGTCAATGTCGCCGTCGTTGTCGAAATCCCCAAACGCACACCCCCGCGAGGCCGAGGGCGTCGAGATCCCTGGGCCTGCCAGCTCAGAGACATCTTGGAATCTCCGGTTTCGCAGATTGCGATAGAGCAACTTGCGCTGCGCATATCCGGCCTCTGTCTTTAGCTGCTCGACTTCGGGATAGACGTGACCATTGCAAAGCAGGATGTCGGGCCACCCATCGTTGTCCATATCGAAAAATCCGCAGCCCCATCCCAGATATTGGGTGTGCGCCCCAAGGCCTGCCGTAAACGTGGCATCCTCAAAATCTCCGCCTCCGAGATTGTGGTAGAGAGAGGGCGTATCCCCCGCGAAATTAGTTTTGACGATGTCGAGATTGCCATCCAGATCGTAATCCGCCGCTGAGACGCCCATACCGGCCTGAGGTTTTCCATCGGCACTAAGCGCGCTTCCCGAATCCATTCCAATATCCACGAACTTGCCATTTTTCTTATTCTGATAAAGCAGACTTTGTGTGGAATCGTCGGCGACATAGATATCAGGCCAGCCGTCGTTGTCGAAATCCGCAGTCAGAACGCCCAGACCAAACGTTCCATTGACTTGTAGAATGCCTGCACTCTCGGAAACATCGGTGAAAGTCCCATTGCCATTGTTGTGATACAGAATGTTCTTGCCCCCGGTTAGCCCCGGTGGCCCGCATGCCACCATCACCGCTTTGTACAAGCAAGGACCGGACTCTGGAACCGGGGCCGTCGCCAGATCCAGATCGATGTAGTTCGCAACGAACAGGTCCAAGTGCCCGTCGCGGTCATAATCCACGAAGGCGCATCCTGTCCCCCAACGCGTCTTTTTCCCTGCAACGCCCGCTTTCTCGCTCACATCTGTGAAGGTGCCGTCGCCATTGTTGTGGTACAGAACATTCTTGCCGTAATAGGTAACAAAGAGATCGTCAAAACCATCATTGTCGTAGTCGCCGATACAGACACCCTGTCCCCATCCGGAATGCGCCAGGCCGGCTTTTACCGTCACATCGGTGAAAGTGCCGTCGCGATTGTTCTTAAACAGGTGTGACGTGGGCTCCTTGCCCGGAGGAAAACCTTCCAGGCGCGAGCCGTTCACCAGGAAAATATCCAGCCAACCATCGTTGTCGTAGTCGTAAAAGGCGACGCCGCACCCCGTGGTTTCCAGCAGATACTTATTCTTGTGTTCGCCTCCAAAGATGGTTTTCACGTTCAGTCCAGATTCTTGCGCTACATTGATAAAGCTGACAGCAAGATCAGCAGAAGGCTTTGACGTGCCCGCCTCTTCTGGCGGACGAAACAATGCTTGCAACCTGCGAGGAAATGCCGCAACCAGCAAAGCCTGAAGAGGCAGAACCATCGCGAAGCGACTTAAAGACTGGAGAAATGCGCGCCGAGAAGACAGGAGAATACCCGTGGGACTTGGCTCGTGCTAGAATTCGCCCCTAGTTTCTTATAGTACAGCGTTGCGATTTTGCAAAACGACGACGTTTGGAAAGCCGAATTACTCCTGCACTGATCCGCTGCTCGGCGAATCATAAGCATGCAACCCAGCTCTCGCCTATCGCAACACCGCGTTCGCTTTCATTTTATTTCCATCGCGCTGCTTGTCTTATTTCTATCACCAGCGCTAGCGGAGCAAGAGCCGCATGTGCTCGAACTCTCACGTCCGGTGCGTTCATGGGAATTCTTGCCAGTGGTTGGCGAGCGCGCGGGACTGTTCGGCAATGAAGCTGGTCAGTTTGAGGCTTGGGTGTATCCGCTGAAAATCCTGCGCGACTTCCACCTCACTTTTCTGGTTGGCGGTCGCGCGCTTCCTGGCGACACTCTAGCTCGTACGATCACGGTGCGGCCAGAATCCAGCACGATTCTTTACTCAAGCGACACATTTTCGGTCAGCGAAACCTTGTTCGTGCCTGTGCATGGGGCGGGCGCGATCGCCGTCATTGATGTCGAAACCTCTGAACCGTTGGAGGTGGAAGCCTCTTTCCATCGCGATTTTCAGCTGGAATGGCCCGCCGCGCTGGGTGGAACCTACATCTCGTGGGATCCTGAGTTGCACGCATTTTTCCTGGGTGAAGAACAAAAGAAATTTGCCGCGTTTGTGGGCTCACCTTCCGCCATCGATCATCGTGAGGAGTTCTCTACCAATTACGCATCCTCGCGAGAAAACTCCTTCCGGCTGGGCGTAACCAGCAAAGGCAAAGACAGAAAAATAGTAGTCATTGCTGCTTCGCTGCAAAATCGCGACGAGGCCGTAACCGCCTATCGCCGTCTTTCCGCTGGCTCTGCGGATCTCCTACGAGAATCAGCAGCTTACTATCGCGATTACCTGAACAAGACTGTCGAGCTTGATCTGCCTGACCGTGACTTGCAGCAATCCTATGACTGGTCACGCATCAGCATGCTTCAAGGTTTGGTTACTAATCCTTTTCTTGGCACCGGGCTGATTGCCGGATATCGCACTTCTGGCGACAGTCAACGACCCGGTTTTGCGTGGTTCTTTGGGCGGGATTCCCTGTGGACTTCGCTGGCTCTCAACTCTGCAGGTGACTTCAAAACAACCCGTACCGCGCTCGACTTCCTGAGTAAGTATCAGCGAGCCGATGGAAAAATTCCCCACGAGATCTCGCAAGGCGCCAGTTTCGTTCCCTGGTTCACGAATTACCCCTACGGTTTCGCTTCGGCAGATGCCACGCCTCTGTACATTATTGCGACGAATGATTACGTCGTCGGCAGCGGTGATGTTGAGTTCGCGAAGACGAAATGGGAGAGCTTGTGGAAGGCCTATCAATTCTTGCGCTCCACTTACGATGCGCAAGGATTTCCCCAAAATTTTGGATTCGGTCATGGCTGGGTGGAAGGCGGTCCGCTACTGCCTGTGAAGACGGAGTTGTACCAAAGCGGGTTAGGCACGGAGGCCCTGCGTGCGCTATCTAATTTGGCCCACTTGGTCGGGAAAGAAGACGTCACTAAAGAACTCGATCAGGGTTTCATTCGGATGAAACCCCTGTTGAACCAGGTATTCTGGTCGCCGGACAAGAACATATTTGCCTTTGCGCTAGACAAGGACAATCAGCGAGTGGATATTCCCAGTGTCCTCGCCACTGTACCCATGTGGTTCAGCTTGCTCGATGAAGATAAGAGTGAAGCCATGCTCAACCAATTGGCCGGTTATGAGCATCAAACCGATTGGGGCATGCGCATCATTTCATCGCAGGATTCGAAATACAATCCGGGCGGATATCACTTCGGTTCGGTATGGCCGTTGTTCACCGGCTGGGCCTCGGTGGCCGAATACCGTTACCATCGGGCGCTGCCTGCTTATTCGAACCTCCGGGCGAACGCCCTGCAAGCTCTCGACGGTTCTCTCGGTCACGTAACGGAAGTTCTATCCGGCGACTACTATCAGGGCATTTCCACCAGCTCGCCACACCAGATCTGGTCAGCAGCGATGGTAGTGAGTCCGATGCTTCGGGGGATGTTGGGGCTTGAAACGAATGCTATTTCGCATCGCCTCGTTTTCGCTCCTCACGTTCCCGCTGACTGGACTTCTTTACGCGCACAGAACTTGCGTGTTGGCGACTCAACCGTGGACCTAACCTATCGTAAAACTGCGGACAGCATCACCTTGGAAATAAAGCGAACCGGGACTGGCGATTGCACTCTCGAATTTGCGCCCGCGCTTAGCCTGCGAACTACAATTCTCGGGGCTGAATTGAACGGCCGTCCAATAGCAGTCCACACGCTCGCCAATGCAGTCGATCAACATGCCGGCGTGCAGTTTTCGCTGACTGGTGGCGCCAACAGGCTGCGTATTCGCCTACGCAATGATTTTGGATTGGCCTTTTCCCCCGCCTTGCCCGCTCTGGGAAGCCGCAGCCGCGGCCTGCGTATTGTGTCAGAGGCGTGGAACCCGCAGCACGACAGTTTGACTCTTGAGGTTTCCGGGGTTGCAGGCAACGTGTACGAACTTGGGTTGTGGAACCCGAGCCAGATTGAATCCTCGGACGGAGCGGAAATAGTCAAAGCGACCCAGGATCAGACTGTGGCTCGTATTCAATTTCCGGCCGGTTCGTCAGAAGCCTACGCTCAGAAGAAGATTACGTTTCATTTCTCCACGAAACATTAGACCGTCAAGGGCCATGAATCTATTCGGAGGTCATCACGATGTTTAGACGTTTTGTTCTGTCCACCGTGCTCGCTGTCACTCTTTGTCTGTCTTTCTCTTTCGCCAGCGCGCAAGGTGCGCCGCGCGATGCCGAGGGACACGAGTGGTGGCAACACGCTGTTTTTTACGAAATTTATCCGCGCAGTTATGCCGATAGCAATAACGACGGCATCGGGGATCTCAAAGGGATCACATCGAAACTCGACTACTTGAAACAGCTCGGCGTGGATGCCATCTGGCTGACTCCTTGCTTTCCTTCGCCGCAAGTGGATTTCGGGTACGACGTCTCCGACTATCAGGACATTGATCCCATGTACGGCACTCTCACGGATTTTGATCGAATGGCCAGTGAGGGTAAG
This sequence comes from Acidobacteriales bacterium 13_1_40CM_3_55_5, assembly GCA_001918935.1. Classification (GTDB taxonomy): domain Bacteria; phylum Acidobacteriota; class Terriglobia; order Terriglobales; family Acidobacteriaceae; genus 40CM-3-55-5. The sequence goes on from MNGW01000165.1 coordinate 6,658, forward strand.
AGCCGAGACGTTCGCATCATCATGGATTTCGTGATGAACCATACCTCGGACCAACACAAATGGTTCCTCGATTCCAAATCCTCTCGTACTGCCAAATATCGTGACTGGTATGTATGGCGCGACGGTAAGGGATCCAATCGGCCGCCCAATAATTGGCTTTCCACTTTCGGGGGACCGGCATGGAAATTCGACGCGAAGACGGGGCAGTGGTATTACCACTTCTTTTATCCCGAACAACCGGACTTGAATTGGCGGAATCCGGCCGTGGAGAAGGCCATGTTCGATGTCACCACATGGTGGTACAACCGCGGCGTCGCTGGCTTCCGGCTGGATGCGGTGGATACGCTTTTCGAAGATCCTGAGCTACGCGACAACCCAGTCCTGCCCGGGACAAATCGTTACGGCGATCCCAACATGGAGAACAAATACAACACCAAGTTGCCGGAACTCCACGATGTTCTCCGTAAGCTTCGCAAGGTCGCGGATGAGCACGGAGCAGTGCTGATCGGTGAAACCTGGACCAGCGACATCACTGAGTTAAAGAAATACTACGGCGAGCATAGCAACGAACTGCAGATGCCCATGGATCTGATGTTCGCCACGGTCAACAAAGTTTCGGCGCCGGAATTTCGACGCCAGATCGCGGCCGTCGACGGCGCTGGCGGCTGGCCAGTGTACGTTATCAGCAACCACGACATCCCTCGCTCCTACGTTCGCTATGGGGATGGCCAGCACAATGACGCCATCGCCAAACTCATGGCGGGTTTATACCTGACACTTCGTGGCACCCCGATCATCTATTACGGAGAAGAGATTGGGATGGAAAACAACGATCCGAAAAGAAAGGAAGACGTAAAAGATCCTATTGGCAAACTGGGCTGGCCGCAAGAAAAAGGCAGAGATGGTGAACGCACTCCCATGCAGTGGGATGACACTGCCAACGCGGGCTTCAGCCGAAGCAAGCCGTGGCTGCCAGTTCCTCCCAGTTACAAAACCCACAACGTGGCGACAGAACTCAAAGATCCAAATTCTATTCTTTCGTTCTACAAGCAGGTTCTTGCCCTGCGCCACACCAGCCACGCTTTGCTCGACGGTCAATACATCGCGCTCAACGAGAACGATCCCAACGTGCTGTCATATCTTCGGAAGTACAAAGATGAAACGGTTTTGGTCGCTCTGAACATGTCTCCGGCAGCGCAGAAAGTGAGCTTCGATCTGTCTGCGCAAGGATTGAGTGATGCGAAGGCTAAGACTTTGGTCACGAGCATGAGTCAATCCCAGCAGGAAGCCACACTCACCAATTTAACTCTCGAACCCTTTGGCGTTTATATCGCGTCGATCGCTAAATAAGTGCCGGCTTTTCGTCGAAGTGCCCAATACGGGGGAGATGCCTCTCTCCCCCAATGCTGTGTGGAAGGCAGCCAAACCGAGACGCCGGCAGCAAAAACTGGACGCCTATGCGCTCCGCTGGACACACCTCGCGGTCACTCGCTTACAATAGCGCTGAAACCCATGAGCGTTCAGGTGAGAGAAATGACCGAGATATGGAAACAGTGGGAAGGCGAAGTGATCAACGGCGAATTTCACCTGCGCGAATATCTTGGCGGTACTGATCATAGTGCGGTGTTTCTAACGGAACGTGGCCAGCATAATCAGCAAAAAGCCGCTATCAAGCTCATTCCCGACGATCCGTACAATACCAAACGCCAACTTTCGCGATGGGCGGCCGCAGCGGAACTCTCTCATCCCCATTTACTTCGTCTCTTTCAGATGGGACGCTGCCAATTCGGCGATCGTCGACTGTTGTATCTGGTAATGGAATATGCCCAGGAAAATCTGTCACAGGTTCTTCCACAGCGTGCCCTTACTCCCCCGGAGTTGGAAGACATGCTCCCGCCCTTGGTGGAAGCTTTGACATTCCTGCATGGCAAAAGTTTCGTCCATGGTCAGCTGAAACCGTCGAACATCATGGCGGTAAACGATCGACTAAAACTTTCGAGCGACGGACTCCGCGCAGCTGGGGAGCCTAGCGGCGTTCCACGAAAACAGAGCGTGTACGATCCGCCGGAGATGGTGGACGGCAACGTATTACCTGCGGGAGATGTCTGGTCGCTGGGCATAACCTTGGTGGAGGCCTTGACCCAGCGCTTTCCAGTGTTGGATGGAGCGAAGCAAGATTCACCAGCGCTTCCGGAGACGATGCCGCCGCAATACACCGATATTGCACGCCACTGTTTGCGCCGGGAACCAACGTTGCGATGGACGATCGATGAAATCGCCGCTCGCATCAAGCCGGAGTCTACAGTTGTTGCTGACTCCATACCCGCTAAACAAAATACATCCGTGAACTGGCGCTATGTGGCGCCAGTTGTTGCAGTAGTTCTCGCAGCGCTGGCCCTCGCCGGGCTAAAGCTGCGTACTCGGCACGCGGAGCCTTCGCCAACCTCG
>MNGW01000107.1 GCA_001918935.1 Acidobacteriales bacterium 13_1_40CM_3_55_5
GTGGAGTCGATCGCCAAGGGTTACCAAGATCCTCACTTCGTCGAGGCCAAGTCAAGCTTCCTGCTGAAATTACGCCAGGCTGATCTGCTGGTCACCGTCGGATTGCAATTAGAAATCGGCTGGCTGCCGCCACTGATTACGCAGAGCGGCAATCCCAGAATTCAGGTAGGCGCGAACGGCTATCTGGACGCTTCCCAGTTCGCTGAGATTCTCGATATCCCAACCGGGCCGGTTACCCGTGCTATGGGAGACGTTCATCCTCTGGGAAATCCGCACTATTGGCTCGATCCGGAAAATGGACGCCGCGTAGCTAAGGGTATAGCCGGCAAACTCGGTGAACTGGATCCCGCGGATGCCGGTTATTTCCAGGAAAAATTTCAGGATTTCGATAAGCGTCTAACTACGGCCGAGCAAAAATGGGATGCCGACATGAAGCCGTACCACGGGCGCAAAGTCGTCACCTATCACAATTCGCTTCCCAACTTTGCCAAGCACTTCGGACTGAACGTAATCGGCTACGTCGAGCCACGCCCCGGCATTCCTCCTACGCCCAGCCACACAATTGAACTCATCGGATTGATGAAGCGCGAGAATTGCAAGATCGTCATGGTGGAGCCCTACTTCGATCTGAAGACGCCGAACAGCATTGCCGCTCAAACCGGAGCCCAAGTGGTGAAGTATTTGCCATCCGTAGGTGGAGAGAAGGATGTGACCGACTACTTCAAACTTTTTGATTACGATATTGCTTTGCTGACCAAGGCTTTCCAGGCGACTCGGTAGATAAAGGAGCGACATGGAGATTCTTCCATTTTTAGTTTGGCCATTTGTGGCCAGCCTGATTCTGACCGGAATCCACGCCTACTTGGGCGTGCACGTAGTGGAGCGCGGCGTAATCTTCGTTGATCTGGCGCTGGCTCAGATTGCGGCATTGGGCGCCACCATCGCGATCCTCATCGGCATGGATCCCCACGGACAGGGGGCCTATTGGCTTAGCTTGGCCTTCACCTTCATTGGGGCGGCTATTTTCGCGTTCGCGCGTACTCGCAGGGGACATATTCCGCAGGAAGCTTTCATCGGTATTGCCTACGCTGTAGCGTCGGCTGCTGCCATCTTGGCCATGAGCAAAGCCACGGGGGAAACTGAGCACCTCAAAGACATGCTGGTCGGCAACATTCTCGCCGTGGATAGGCACGAGGTGATCAAGACTGCCATTCTGTACGGTGCTATTGGCATTTTCCATTACATCTTCCGTCACAAGTTTCTGCTGATTTCTACCAACCCCGCCGAAGCCGAGGCCAGAGGCATGAGTATTCGCTTCTGGGATTTTCTGTTCTATGCCTCATTTGGCTTCGTAGTCACGTCATCGGTGGCAATTGCCGGCGTGCTTCTGGTCTTCTGTTACCTCATCGTGCCCTCAGTGGGCGCCATGCTTTTTGCCGATCGTGTGGGACGCCGCCTGGCGATTGGCTGGACCATGGGCACTCTGGTGTCTGCTCTGGGGGTCTATTTCTCGGTCTTGATGGACCTGCCGACGGGGGCTGCAATTGTCTGCACATTTGGCGCTGTGCTGGTTGTGATGTTCTTCATTCATTTGCTCTTCTTCCATGGCCATAAGTCCTCCGCCCCCGGAGGTGCGAGTTCAGTGCCGGAGCCAAAGGACACCCTGGTCCCGGGCTCCCGCTAGAAGGCCGTGACTGGCTATTACCTCAGTGCTATTTGGATAGCACCTTAGTGCATTGACCTACTGGTGTGCGCTTGATACGTTGAGCGGGTAGATTGGCCCTTTGGCCTCCCCTAGGGTGTGAACGCATCTAACAACATGGGGTGGGCTATGAAGATGCTTCATCTGTGCTATGCAGCGTTGGGCTTCGCGGTGGCCCGCTGGATCTTCAGGCGGGAAGCAATGCTGATAGCTGATCCGGTCAACCGTTTCCGTTCGTCAGGCCTTCTATAAGGAAAGTGGACTAGCTGGGCGTGCGGAATCCCGTTGCGTGCCGCTCCGTCTCCGCGCGCCCAGGTTCACTCGAATTCATTGTTTGGGTTCAGTTACCAACGTTTGTGCTGCCCGGCACATTCTCGTCTTCGCAGTGATTACAATTCTTAGAGGATCCTCGGTAGCGCCAGCGTCCCCGCCGGCGCTACCCAGTGATTAACTGAATGCTTGTCGATTAGATGAGTATGCCTGTCGCGCCGCTTGCGGCAGAATGGTGTGGCGCCCTAACTTCAAAATGAACTGCAAGCTCTATTCACCATTGTGTGTTTTATTGGTCGGACTATCGCTTCCCCTCGGGGTCGCCGCTCAGTCTGATGGCAACGATGTCTCGCTCGGGGACCTGGCACGTTCCTACCGGAAAAGCCAGGGTGCTCCGGCCCGAACTCTGATTGACAACGACAATCTGTTGCAAGTCATGGACGAGGTGCAGGCACGGAAACTCGCCGGCGGCTTGCTATTTTCATTCGACAGCTCGGGGAAGAGCTTTCAGGTGTCTTCGCCAGACGGGACGTGCAGTCTTTCTTTCAGCGCACAAGCTACTTCGTTAGTGTCCGCTCCGTTCGCTGCACGCGATCTTCCGGACAGTGAATTGGTCAAGCTCGAAGGCCCTGCCATCATTGACGGGGATCGCCTGCAGGTTTCCGTTCACAACGGCAGCGCGTGGGACCTCCGAGAAATCACCGTAGCCCTTACGATTTTGCGCCCACGCGACTTGACCACCGCCGACATCGGTCCGGCAAAGCTGGTTCCGGCTGCCGGAGAAGGTATCGTGTCCCCGGAGAAGCGGCCGGATGTAACCGTGCTCTACCACTTGAAAGCTGCGGCAGCACCGCTTACCACCACAGTGTTCCAGGGAAGTTTGGATACAGCTCCGAGCGCTGATCAGGAGTGGCACTGGGCTATCGTGCAGGCAAGAGGAATTGCGCCCACTACTCCAGCACAAGGAATGGTCGGCGGTGAGGAGAGAAAGATAAACTCGCTTCTGACCACTGATCACTGACCACTAACTACTGACCTCACTTCTTCCACCTTGCCACTCTGTAAGCTGCGATAGGCCGCGTCCAGAATGATCTGGTTCTGCCAACCTTCCTCGCCGGGAACGGGGAATTCCGACTTGCCTTCGACGGCTGCAGCAAACTCATCTACCTGTCGCGCATAGGCTAACCGATTAGACAATGTTTCTGTTTCGACAACCGCGCCAGCGCGCAGCAGTTCGACATTGATCAGTTTCTCAACGTTAAGAGCGTCATCTGCCCGCAGCACGCCAGTTTCTCCCACTACTTCGATTGGGGTTCGATATTCCGCACGAAAAGAGACCATCACCGATGCCAGAGTTCCCCTTGAGAACTCCAGCGTCAAAGTGGCCGCGGCTTCCATCTCGCCGGAGTTATTGTCAAACAGTCCGCGCCCGCTGACGCGTACGACTTCGTCCTGCAAGATGTAACGTAGAGTATCGATACAATGCACACCAACGTCGGCGATGGGTCCACCACCAGCCACGGAGAGATCATTGATCCATTTGCGGGCATGGCCTTGTGCGGCGGGGAACGAAAACTCCGAGCGCGCGAAAATGGGTTTGCCGATTTGTCCCGCGGCTACTCGTTTCATAAACCGTGCGGTACTGTTCTCGAAGCGGAACACCTGAGCCACTCCAAGCAAAAGGTTAGCTTTTCGTGCAGCTACCACCAGGCGTCGGCACTCATCGGCGTTCATTGCCATAGGTTTTTCGCACAGCACAGGTTTGCCACATTCGATGGCTAAGAGAACATCCTGTAGATGACAGGAATTTGGGGTGGTGACAAACACTGCGTCCACTTCGGGCGAACGGCATAAAGCTTCGGCTGAATCGAAGGCGAACGGGATCTTCCATTCCTGCGCGGATTCCTGTGCCTTCCCCTGACTACGTCGGGAAAGCGCTGTCACACGGCAGTTCTGCGCCAGCGCGAATCCCGGCATCAGTCGCTTGGCTGCGTGTAGGCCGAAACCAAGAATTCCAAAGCGAATCATGTTAGAAGAAAGAGTTGCAGCGTAGCAGAAAGCCTCAGGCAATGCATCAACCTGAGACTGAAAGAATCGACTGAGAATCAGGAACTATTTCTCGGCCATCGCGCCCACTAACGATTCAAAAATCTTGAAACCTTCGGTACCGCCCAGTTCCGACTCGCTGGCGCGCTCTGGATGAGGCATCATGCCCAACACATTTCGGCCGAGGTTACAGATGCCGGCGATATTGTCGAGCGATCCATTGGGATTGGCCTCGGGCGTGATTTCTCCGGAAGCGGTTGAATACCGAAACACAATTCGTCGGTCGCGCCGCAATTCGTCGAGAGTCGTCTCATCGCAGAAATAATTGCCCTCCATGTGGCCGATGGGAATGGTTAAAACTTCCCCTTCGCGACAGCCACTGGTAAAAGGTGTGCTGGCATTTTCCACACGTAAGTGGACTGGCTTGCAGACGTACTTAAGGCTCACGTTGCGCATGAGTGCGCCTGGCAGCAGTCCTGACTCACATAGAATCTGGAAACCATTACAGATTCCCAGAACCAGTCCGCCACTGGCGGCGAATTTTCCGACTGACTCCATCATCGGAGAGAATTTGGCAATTGCGCCTGTCCGCAAATAGTCGCCAAAGGCGAAGCCTCCGGGAATGATGATCGCGTCGCAGTTTTCCAGGCCATGGGATTCGTGCCACAGAAACGTGACCGGTTGCTTAGCTACCTGCTGGATAGTCCAGAACGCGTCATGGTCGCAGTTAGAACCGGGGAAGATGATGACACCGAATTTCATTGCGCTCCTTTCATCAAAGTTTAGCACGAGAAAAAGAAGGTGCCCCGTATAGCTCACGAACCGTATGGCGTGTGCGGGCAGCTTTCAAAACATTTCATTCGGAGGTGGCGGCGGCATGGGCAACCCCGGAGAGAAACCCGGTGGCGGTGGCGCCAGAGGAACTGCACCGGGCGGAAGCGCGTTTCGAAAGAATATGCGATCTCCAAACCCTCCGGCCTCACCGCGCAGGGATTTCAATTGACGCCACTGCTCCAGCGAAAGGACTTTGCGGAGATCCAAGTTCATCATGGTGAATTCGCGTTCCAGCTTGCCTCGTGCAGAGAGGACTTGGTCAACCTGGGTATCGATTTGACCCTCGTTGGGGACGTCCGCGTCGAGCAGGGTCTGGAGTTTCAAATCTTCTTTTTCCATATCCGCGCCATAGTCCATCAGCTTCAATCGATGATCGTAGAATATCTGGTCCAATTGAGTAGTTTGTCCACTGCTGAGCTGCAGCTTCTTTGCCACATCCGAGTTTTGCCACCATTTCCCCAATTCACGGCGATAAATAATCCCAGCTTTGGGAGCCGCGCCTGCACGCGTGGACACGGTTGGAGCTTGTGTTACCTGGGCTTGCGGCCAAATAGTGGACAATAGGATGAACATTAGCAGACTGCTAGTTTTCATGACTGCTCTCTTTTTTTCGAACCGGGGAAGAAGAATTCGGTCGAGAATTCTGCGTGATTTCCCGAGCCAATAGGGCGGCAGGCTCCAGTGCCTGGGGCACTTCACTTTGAAGTGTTCGCTCTAGCTGGATCATCAATTCGTGATCCGGGTCGGCCTCTGCTCGGGTGCGGACGGGAGCAGGAGCAATGCTCAACAGTAGGCCGGCGACTACAAGGACGGCTGCTCCCAATGCCCAGGCTAGAACCGGAAATTCCTTGCGAGGTTGCAGCGTCACGATCTCGGTCCAGATTGCCGTTCTTTGCTTCTCAAAAAACGAGTCAGTTTTCTGCGCTACGACGCGGACAAGCGAAGGCAGTTCTCCCAGAACGCGACGCATGAGCTCCTGTTCGGCGCGGCATGACGCACAGGTCGCCAAGTGAGCATTGGACGCTTGGGGCGCGAGCAGCAACTCCGATAACTCCTCTTCGCTTAAATGTTGTTTCATCGCGATTTTTGCTCCTTCAGCGCGCCGCGCACTTTTCCCAACGCACGAAACAACTGCGCTTTGACGCTGCCAACTTTCAGTCCGAGAACATCGGCGATTTCAGCTAACGGCATTTCTTCCGCAAACCGCAGAAGAAATACCGCACGCTGCTGCTGTGAAAGGGAAGCAGCCGCGGTCCAAACTGCCTCCAACTCTTCGCGCGCCAGAAGGACTCGTTCCGCGGAAGGTTGGGTTGTAGCCACTCGCTCATGCAGGTTTGTTCCGTTCTCTTCCAGGCCGACCAGCTTTCTCCAGAACGAGAGACGCCGGTTCTTGCCGTGATCGCGAACCAGGTTTACTGCAATTCGCAGAAGCCAGGTCTCAATCGTGCACTCGCCGCGGAAGCTGTTGCGGTGGCGATAGGCTCGAAGGAAGCATTCTTGAGTCAGAGTGCCTGCCGTGTCCACGTCCTTCACCAACATCAGGATTATGCGGTATATACGCCGTTGATGCTGACGGATAATCTCGTCGAACTTTGCTGACGAAATCCCCTGCACTGGTTCTTCCGCAGCCGCACTCAAGGGTGATGTCAGGACCGTTTCCAATCGCCTTTTCTCCCAGGGGCATTGGGTGCTATCGATATGGACGACTCCCACGCGACGAGGTTTACACGGTAAGATCAAAAAGTAGATTGGGCAAGTTGTCGAATTGGACTGAGCAATGGATTTGAAGGATCACTTTCACGTTACGGGCGACGCCCTGAAGAACTGGATCGTTGCCCAGTTTCAGGATTCTCTCGCTGTCGGCATCCTGTGGTTGATAGGACTCTACTTGCTTCATGTGCCATGGGCGCTATTCTGGGCGCTTCTCGCGGCGGTCTTGCAGTTCGTGCCACATTTGGGGGCTGTCCTAGGAATGGTCGGTCCGGTTCTTGCCGCCACCCTTTCGTGGGGCGATTGGGAGCACCCGCTCTATGTACTGATTCTGTACGCTGTGATCGTGATGATCGATGGGTTTTTCCTGCAACCCTACATCATGAAGCGGATGGCTAAGGTTCCCATGTGGGCGTCAATTTTCACGCCGATTGTGCTGGGAATCTTGATCCCGTTCTGGGGTGTATTACTCTCGCCCCCCCTGCTCGCCATCCTGTATGCGTATAAGGCTCGACAGCAGAAGGAAATTACTGCTGGACCCAAGGTCTAGGCTGTCGCATAGCGGTTGCTTGCACTTCCAGCGTCTTGTGAAACAATCAGTTCGATTGTTTCGGCGTGCTATAATTTGCATTCGCCTGCTCGCTTTTGAGGCAAATCAGTGATCTCCTATACGGGCGAATCCTGCGCCATCAACGTTCTTTAGATTCGAGGTATCCACATGTCCGGCCATTCTAAATGGGCCACAATCAAGCATAAAAAGGGCGCGCTCGACGCCAAGCGTGGCAAGATTTTTACTCGCCTGATCAAGGAAATCAGCATTGCCGCCAAAAACGGCGGCGATCCTGACACTAATCCGAGATTGCGGGGCGCGATCGTGGCAGCCAAAGCCGAGAATATGCCCGCGGACAACATTAAACGGGCTATCCAGCGCGGCACGGGCGAATTGCCGGGCGCGACATACGAAGAATTTTCGCTGGAGGGCTACGGCCCGGGTGGAGTGGCCGTCCTACTCGACATCAATACCGACAATCGTAACCGAACCGTCAGCGAAATCCGGCATGTCTTCGGTAAAAATAGCGGCAACATGGCTGAGGCTGGAGCGGTCTCCTGGATGTTTCACAAGAAGGGCGACATAGTCATTCCAAAAACAGCGGATGGCGAGAACTGGGAAGTCCTGACCGAGCCTTCTGTTTACGAGGCGGTGTTGGAGGCGGTGAAGAAAGCCGGCATCACACCTACTTCATCGAGCGTGGCGATGATTCCACAGAACTACATTAAGCTCGAAGGACAGCAGGCCACTCAGATGATACGGTTGGTGGAAGCTCTGGAAGAACACGACGACGTGCAGAACGTCCATTCCAACTTCGATATTGATCAAAGATTGCTGGAGGAAGTCGCCGGTTAACTCTTTTGGATGTTCAAAAGTCCACCCGCCCGCATGGGGCGGCTGTCATTTTTTACGCCTGTCGCAGTGCGGTAGGGCTTTTCAACACAAAGGTGCAAAATGCTGTGGAAAAACTGGAAACTGTAGTCGTAAATAGGCAAATCCAAAGGGAGTTCTGCACCTTGCACCGCTCGGGGGCTGGCACTTAAGTGGGGGGCAACACTGCATCTGCCGGGACCGGACCACGATTGAAACTCAGACTCGATAAATTGCTTCTGGAACGCGGCCTCGCCACCTCACGCGAGCGGGCGCAGGCGCAAATTCTGGCGGGCAAGGTCTTAGTCAATGGCCAAAAGGTAGAAAAAGCCGGTGCCGCCGTGGATCCGGATTGCGAGGTGCGGTTTCTAGGCGAGCATCTCAAATACGTTGGGCGTGGAGGCCTGAAGCTTGAGAAAGCGCTCGGGCATTGGCATGTCGATGTCGCGGGAAAAATTTGTTTGGATGTCGGTGCCTCGACCGGAGGCTTTACCGACTGCTTGCTACAGCAAGGAGCAACCCGCGTCATCGCGGTAGATACAGGTCACGGCCAGATCGATTTTCGCTTGCGACAGGATCCTCGCGTTCGCTTGTTGGAGAAAACCAACGCCCGTTACCTGACCCGGGAACAGTTGGGAGAGACAGTGGATCTGGTGGCGATCGATGTCTCGTTCATTTCCGCAGCCTTGGTTCTCCCTGCGGTTTTCACATCAGCTTTTTCGGAATCTCCTGCGGAACGTGAAGGACGCCAGACTGTGATATTAGTCAAGCCTCAATTTGAAGTCGGCCGCGAGCAGGTAGGGAAGGGCGGTATCGTGCGCGATGTGGCGGCGCAGGCCGCGGCCGTTGAAAAAATCCGGGAAGCTCTCATCTCGCTGAACTGCGCTCACACCGATGTGATCGAGTCCCCAATTCTCGGAGCAGAAGGGAATCGCGAATTTTTGCTCTACGGTAGGTTCTGATAGTCGAGATCACGGGCTGGACCGCGCTAGCATCCCTTCTAACTCTTGAGGGTGCCCCGTTCAAGCTCAGCTTGGGCGGGGGCTTTTAGTCTCCCCGTTTACGGATGTAGCAAAAATCAGAAGTTTTCGCACCCTTCCAGATGTGCCGGCAACAACCCCGCCCAAGCTGAGCTTGAACGGGGCACCTTCGATTTTCGGTACAATTCGTTTTCGACTTATGCGAAGCGGGAATTTGTCGTCTCCTCGGAAGAAGGCCGCCGCCATCATCTCCAAGCCGGGCAAGCCGGAACTAGCGGGGGTTGTGCCAGAACTCGTTCAGTGGTTGCAGAAGCACAAATACTCGGTAGTGGTCGATCCTGAGACCGAGCCTTACGCCAGCGGAGTGGATGTCCTGCCACGGGACGAAATCGCCTCCCGCCGCTTGAGTTTTGTCGTTGTGCTCGGCGGGGATGGAACTCTTCTCGCTGCGGCCAGGGCGGTTGCCAAGGCGGGGATTCCAGTGTTGGGAGTCAACCTGGGTTCGCTAGGATTCCTGACCGAAGTGCCATTGCCAGATCTTTATACGACTCTGCAAGAGATCGAAGAGGGTTGTTGCCAGGCAGAAACGCGGTCAATGGTGCATTGCGAGATTATCCGCAAAGGTTCACTTGTAGCTCGATACGACGCGCTGAATGACATCGTAGTCGGCAAGGGAACCGTCGCCCGTTTAAATCATTGCGACGTCTTTATCGATCAAGTCTTTGTCTCCAGTTACCAGGCAGACAGTCTCATTGTCTCTACGCCGACCGGCTCTACCGCGTATTCACTTGCCGCGGGAGGCCCTATCTTGATGCCGTCGGTCGACGTTTTTGTGATTACACCCGTCTCCGCGCACTCTTTGACCCATCGCCCTTTAGTGGTTCGCGACACGGCGCAAATCGAGATCGTGGTTAAAACCGGAGAGGACGAAGCCTATTTGAGCGTCGACGGCCAGATCGGCATGCCTATGTTTGATGGGGACCGGGTTCATTGTCGAAAATCCGAACATCAAGTGAAGTTGCTCCATACCCACGGAACTTTCTTCGATGTGCTGCGCGCCAAACTGAAATGGGGACAAAGATAGATTGCTGCCAAAAGATGGAACGACTTCGCCGACGAGCCGTCGCTAACCCACTACGACCATGAAAATCATTCTTCGCAGGTTTTGGTTTCTTTGCGTTCCAGTTCTCCTGGCAAGCGCGTTGGCGCAATCCCGGCCCGCTGCGGACCTTATCGTTGTTAATTCCAAGGTTTGGACGTCGGACAAGAACCATCCAACAGCCCAAGCAGTTGCAGTTTTGGGTGAGCGCATCGTGGCGGTTGGATCAAACTCCCAGATAGAAGCCTGGCGCGACGCTAAAACCCGAGTAATTGATGCTGAAGGAAAACTGCTGTTGCCGGGCTTCAACGATGCGCACGTTCACTTTGTCAGTGGGGGCTTGCAACTCGACAATGTCCAGCTCAATGACGCCAAAACACCCGAAGAATTTGCGCTCAGAATCGGCGAGCAGGCCAAGAAGACTTCAAAGGGCCAGTGGATCCAGGGAGGTGACTGGGACGAGACTAAGTGGACGCCAGCTCAACTTCCAACCAAAGAGCTGATTGATCCTGCTACTGCCAACACTCCTGTTTTCGTGAATCGGTACGACGGCCACATGGCCTTGGCAAACTCAGCCGCGTTGCGACTCGCGAGAGTCACTTCCAAGACCCCGGATCCGCCGGGAGGCACCGTTGTCCGCGATGTGCAGGGGAATCCCACCGGCGCTTTCAAAGACGCGGCCATGGATTACATCTATAAAGTCATCCCGTCGCTGTCACCCGATCAGCGGCGGCTAGCTGTGAAACGTGCTCTGGCGCACGCTGCGTCGCTTGGCGTCACCAGTGTGCAGGACATGAATCCGGAGTACGACGACATCGCAATGTATTCCGAGTTCCTGCGGCGTGGCGAGCTGACGACACGAATTTATGCGGCGCCACTGATCGCCCATGTGGACGACCAGGCGAAGCTGGGTATTGGACGAGCCTTTGGCGGCCCCTATCTGCGCATCGGTGCGCTCAAATCCTATGCCGACGGCTCGCTCGGGTCTGCCACCGCATATTTCTTCGAACCCTTCAACGATCAGCCGGCTAATCATGGTCTGCTCTCCGAGGAAATGCAGCCTCTTTCTCTCATGCGCGACCGCATGATGAAAGCCGATGCTGCCGGCCTGCAGCTCTGTACTCATGCCATCGGCGACCAGGCCATTTCGATGATTCTCGATCTCTATGGTGAGATTTCCCGGTCTCATGGCGATGCCGACCGCCGCTTCCGAATCGAGCACGCTCAACACATGGCCGCCAAAGACTTCGATCGCTTTGCCAAACTGAATGTCATCGCATCAGTTCAACCGTACCACGCCATTGACGACGGGCGTTGGGCTGAGAAGCGCATCGGGCATGACCGCGCCAGCCGTACTTATGCGTTCCGCACTTTTCTCGATCATGGCATGCGGCTCCCGCTCGGTACTGATTGGAATGTTGCTCCGCTGAATCCCATGCTTACCATCTATGCTGCCGTTGCCGAAGCCGGCCAGGCGTACACCATGGGTTCCGCCTTCGCCGAGTTTCAGGACAAAGAGAAGGGATCCATCACGCCGGGCAAGCTAGCGGATATGGTTCTGCTCAGTGATGACATCTTTTCCATCGACCCGGTCAAACTCCGCGACGTCAAGGTTCTGAAAACCATTGTCGGCGGAAAGATAACCTGGGACGCGACGGACGGAGATGCGAGGTGATTCCTTCGACGGGGGCCCACGATGAGCAAATCTTCGATACCGGGAAAGTCAGGCTCAACTATGCTAAGACAGCTGATACCGGACCGCCACTTGTTCTTCTGCACGGGCTCGGCCGGCGCTGGCAAGTTTTTCTGTCACTGATTCCTAGTCTCGCGCCTCGATGGCATATTTATGCTCCCGACTTGCGAGGTCACGGCAGATCCATGCATGTAACGCGAGGCTATCGCGTTTCGCAGTATGCGGATGACATTGTCAGATTCCTTAAGGAAACTGTGGCCGAACCCGCGACCCTCTTCGGCCATTCACTCGGTGGAATGGTGAGCATGTGGATCGCCGCCCGCCATCCGAATCTTGTACGTGCCTTAATTCTTGGAGACAGCATGATTTGCGGCGATAGTTTCGAGCACAGCATGTATCCCGGGCTGTTCGCAGGTTTGCGCGATCTGATCATCAAAGGTGGTTCCACTGAAGATATTGCCAAAGGCCTGACGAGAATTCAGTTAAAGGTCCCCGGGTTGGACGAATCGGTGCCAATCGGCGATCTGCCGGGCAATGACGAGGCGCATTTATTGTGGTGGGCGCGCTGTTTGGAGTGCGTCGATCCTGATACCTTTTCTATGACGCTCGATCGATCCTCGTTTCAGGAGTGGGATGGCGAGAACCTGCTTCGCCAAATCCATTGTCCCACTCTGCTGCTACAAGCCAATCCTGAGCTCGGTGGACTGATGTCCGACACCGATGTCGAACGTGCACTGGAATTAGTCCCCGATGCCTTTCATGTCCGATTCCCGAGGCTCGGGCACGCACTATATATCCAGCAAGCCGAGCCAGTATTGCGCGCTGTAAACGATTTTCTGGAATCGTTGCGTCCAATGCCCGGCAAAAAAACATCTAGCTTATAGCTCGTTGCGAAGCAGATCTGCCATTGTCTCCCGGCGGCGGATGACTTTTGCTGAGTTGCCATCCACCAGAGCTTCTGCGGGACGAGGCCGTGAATTGTAATTGGAAGCGAGGGCCATCCCGTATGCTCCGGCATCTAGAATGGCAAGCAGATCGCCTTCCTCACTCCTGGGCAGCTCACGCGCCCGAGCGAAGAAGTCTCCCGTCTCACAAATTGGGCCTACAACATCCACGGTTTCTGACAACGAAGAGCCATCCTTCCATTCAACTTTGGCGATTTCGTGATAAGCGTTGTAGAGCGAAGGCCGGAGCAGGTCGTTCATGGCCGCATCGACCACCAGAAACTTTTTGGTGCCGTTGGTTTTCTTGTAAAGCACACGAGTCAGCAAAGCACCTGCTGGACCAAGAATCGAACGGCCAGGCTCCAATAGAAGATGTACCTTCAACCCGCGCAGTGGACGTAGAACCGCTTCTGCGTAGTCCGCCACATAGCCCTCGAAATCGGGGAGGTTTCCCTGGTCGTAAACGATGCCTAGGCCGCCACCTGCATCCACGAAGTCGATTCGATGACCGTCTGCCCGGAGTTCCCTTACAAGTTCAGCGACTCGGAGCATGGCCTCGCCGAAGGGTTTTACATTCGTGATCTGCGATCCGATATGCACGCTTACCCCGGCCACCTTCAGAGATCGTATGCCGGAGGCTTGTGCGTAGATACGGCGTGACGCAGAAATCGGGATCCCGAACTTATGCTGGTGCAGGCCGGTCGAAATGTACGGATGGGTTTCAGCCCGAACATCGGGATTCACGCGCAAAGCAATTTTCGCGGTTTGCTTCAATCTGGCGGCAGACTCGGCCAATACCCACAACTCCGATTCACTTTCGACGTTGAACAGCATGATCCCGGCTTTCAGTGCGGCCGTCATCTCCTCTGCCGTCTTCCCTACACCGGAAAAAACAACTTGTTTCGCGGCGTGCCGGTCCACGCGCA
The DNA here is from genome assembly GCA_001918935.1 of Acidobacteriales bacterium 13_1_40CM_3_55_5. GTDB lineage: Bacteria > Acidobacteriota > Terriglobia > Terriglobales > Acidobacteriaceae > 40CM-3-55-5. Next base: position 13,625 of record MNGW01000107.1, read on the forward strand.
ATACTCGTTGCAGTTCACCGCCGGAGACGATGTCGAAGCCGCATCCCACCTGAGCCAGCAACCGAAGAATCCCCAGATTGGAATTTGCCTTAACCGAGAAGCAAACGGTGTGGGGAACCTTCCGGAAGGCATGCTCAAAGATGCGCATGCGTTCCCGAATGGCGGTCGCGGAATACACGTATAGGGGAGTGTCAAACCGCTCCGCGAGGTGGGACAAAGGCACGTCTTCACAACAAAGTATTGAGCCAGTTGAGCGGCGAAATAGACCCTTTTTGCTCTCGCGATAGGAAAAAGCGGGTGCACGAGCTCGAAGCGTTCTTCCAGTGCGGGTCACTGCGCTGTTCCAGAAGGGTTCTTCACTTTAATCGCAACCACGGTCTGATCGTCAAAAGTCTCAACTCCGGCCGCATGTTCGGCGACGGCCTTGAACAGTGAGTCCACTACCCAGTCGGCGGAGAACTCACAAGACTTGGCGACGATCTCTTCGACCCTTCGTCGCCCAAACATGTCTCCGGCCTGGTTGCGTGCATCCAGAATGCCGTCGCTGAAGAACACAAACATATCGCCAGGGTTGGCGTGAAAGGTGAACTCGTCGTAGTCGGCATCATCGAACAATCCCAGAGGAAGTCCGGTCGCTTCGATGACCTCGATCTTGCCATCATGGCAATAAAGTGGCCGCGGCAGCCCGGAGTTAGCCACCTGCAGGGTCCGGTTGGAGTCATCCCACAAGGCAAAGATGATCGACACGAATTGTCCCTCAATCCGGCGTTCTCCGAGGGAGAAGTTGACGGCAGAAAGCATTTCCGCTGGGCCCGGCTCGATGGGTGCGTGAGAACGTAGAATGCCGCTTACCAAAGCAGCGTAAATCGCGGCCGGAGCGCCTTTGCCGCTCACATCGCCGATGACCATGGCAAATCGTGACAACGAATAATCTACAAAGTCGTACAGGTCGCCACCGATGGCGCGCGCCGGAGAAAACTTGGCTGCGACTTCCAGATTGGCAAGATGTGGCGGGGCCTGCGGCAGAAGGCGAAATTGCAACTCTCGGGCTAGCGCCAAATCCCGCTCCAGACGTTTTTCCTGCCGCTCGATCTGTTCGTATAGCCGTGCATTTTCGATGGCGATCGCGACTTGTGCCGCCAGCGTAGTGATGGTTCTTTTGTGGTCGTCGGTGAAGAATCCGCGGCGCGTGTGCTCCAGGTCCAGTACCCCGATTACTTTGTCCTTGTAGATCAAGGGCGCCGCTAGTTCCGAGCGTGTTTCCGGGTTCAGCAGAATGTAATGCGAATCTTTAGTCACATCCGAAACCAGCACTACTTCCTTTTGTTGGACGGCATAACCGACAACTCCCTCGCCAATGGGGATGTCGTGCTTGAGGTGGATGTTCTCTTGAAAACGCAGGGAAAATCGATGCTGGAGTTTTTCTCCGGTCGGGTCTACGAGGAGAATGCTGAACATCTGGTAATTAATCAGCCGGCTAAGCAATTCGGCAATGCGTTTGAGCAGTTCATCCAGATTGAGAATGGATGTGAGCTCACGAGCAATCTCGTTAAGCAATAACAGCGTACGTGCTTGACGAGTCGTGCGGGTATACAGCCGCGCATTCTCAATGCCGACCGCCATCCGCGAGGCGATCAGGGTCAGTAACCGCTTGTGCTCCTCGGTAAAGTGATTCGGTTGCGGCGACTCAATATCAATGACGCCGATTACCTTGTTCTTGACAATGAGTGGAACCGCAAGTTCGGAACGCACATCCGGTACGCCTGAAATATATCGTGGGTCCGTCGTAACATCGCCTACTAGCATCGCCTCGCGATGCTGCGCCGCAAGGCCGGTTACGCCTTCTCCCATCTTGATCCGAATCTTGTCCGCGAGTTCGCGCTTGTATCCCACGTTAAAACGAATGCGCAGTTCCTGGGTTTTTTCATTCAGCAGCAAGATCGCAAAGATCTCATAATCAAATACTTTACGCACCAATTCAGCAACCCGGCGCAAGGTCGTGTCCAGGTCGAGCGTGGTGTTGACCACATCGGCCACCTCGAGCAGAAGTGGCTCGATCTTGGATTGAAGATCGGTTTGGACGGCGGCTGATTCCAATGTTCCTTAATGATACCAGCCACTCCGATTCATTCTGATGTGAGAAGGAAAAATCCCGATTGTGGAGGAAAAGAGGTGAGGAAGGAAATAGTTACTAGGCTTGGCGGGGCAGCACACAAATATCGGGCAAATTTCGGTAGCGCTCCGCATAATCCAGGCCGTAACCCACCACAAACTCGTCTGGAATGCGGAATCCTACATAATTTGCTTCCATAGGCTGCTTCCTTCGCGAGGGTTTGTCGAGAAGCGTAGCTACGCGAAGAGCCTTCGGTTGATGTGCCAGCAGTACCTTGGTCAAGTATGTGAGTGTGAGCCCGGTGTCGAGGATGTCCTCGACCAGGATGACATTCTTGTCTCGCATGGATTGATCAACGTCTTTTGTCAAGCGTACTTCACCCGTGGAATCCCAGCCGCTGATGAGTTCCTGAGCCGGTGAGGGGCGGTTACCGTAGCTGGCAACTCCAATGAAGTCGAACGCGGCATCGAGGTCAACATGCCGTGCCAGATCGCTCAGAAAAATAGAGGCGCCTTTCAATACCCCGACAAAAATCACTGACTCGCCGGAAAAGTCACGGGTGATCTCTGCGCCCATCTCGGCGACGCGCTGGGCAATTTGCTCGCGGGAAATTAGAACTTTCAGTTGAGGCACAGCGGCCTATATTAAACATCCAGGGCTGCTAAGGGAAATGGATAGGGTACGTTGCAAGAAGTGGGGAGGCTCCATAGAATTGTGATCTTGAGTGGCCTTCAGCAGTCAGCACTCAGCACTCAGCCCCGACATGCTGTGCGCCCGCTCGGTGGCTTTGACTTTGGAGGGCACGGCTTTAGGGGGTGCCGTCAGATTATTCGGGACGGGCTTTAGCCCTTGGGGGTAGCTGAATTGGCGCAATCGAACAGCAATGCTTACTGGCGCATGGGCGGAATCACCGTTGGCCCCGTCGAAGACTATCTCTACTCTTTGCTCCCTGCCCGTGACGAGGTTCTCACCGAAATAGAAGCGGAAGGTGCGAAAAGAAAAATTCCCATCGTAGGTCCTGCCGTCGGACGCATTCTGCATCAGCTTGCTTTGATCAGTAATGCCAAAAAGATATTCGAGATGGGCTCCGCCATCGGCTACTCGACCATTTGGTGGGCCCGTGCCTTGGGTGAAGGCGGACGCGTGATCTACACCGACGGGGACTCTAAGAATGCCGAGCAGGCCCGTCGCTACTTCGAGCGAGCGGGAGTCGCCGATCGCATCACGATCAGAGTTGGTGATGCGCTGGAGCTTCTTTCCGAGGAGAAAGAGCAATTCGACATCATCTTCAACGACGTCGACAAAGAAGACTATCCTCGCGTCTTCCGGCTTGCGGTGCCCAAGCTCCGTAAGGGTGGGCTTTTCATTACAGATAACGTCTTATGGAGTGGGAAGGTTGCGGAGAAGAATCCTGCTGAGGCCACTACTAAAGCTATTCTGGAATTCAACCGACTGCTTTACAGTTCGCCCGATTTGTTTACCACGATCCTGCCCATTCGTGACGGAGTGGCAGTGGCGATCAAGCGATGAAGCAAAAATCAGATGGACTTCACGGGAATCTGCAATAAATCCTCTACCAATCCGACTTCTTTTTGCAGAAAAGGTTCAGCGTAAGTGACACCGCCCATCATGCCGTAGAAACGGGCCATAGCTTCAGTGCGTGCATGAATATCGGCTTGGGCAGGGAAGAAGTCTTTGCCCGCTTCCTGGTCGGTGAATTGTGATTTATAGGCGATCAGAGACTGAAAGCGATTTTCGAATTGGTCAGTGATGTCCACGACGAAAGTTGGACGAACGCCATAGTACAGCGTGGCGTAGATGATCTTGAATGGACGGTGAGCAGAAAGACCCCCAGCGGCTAAAGCCGCAGCTTCTGGATTCCTCTCGGCACGGCTGAAGCCGTGCCCTTCCACGGTACGGTCCACGCCGGTGCCGACGGTGGCGCTCACGTTGGCGCCTACAGTAGTCCCCACGTCTTCAGTTTTGACTTGGCTGAATGCTGAGTGCTGACTGCTGAGTGTCTGCTCCACCTCCAGCTTCGCCAACCCCGCCAGGAAGCACGCCTCGTATCCCAACTTCGAGGTTGTGCAATGATCCGGATGCCGGCCTTCCCAGTAAGGAAGTATGACCACTCTGGGGCGCTGCTCGCGAATCACGCGCGCGACCTTCAAGCGGTTTTCCCAGGTGTTTTCCACGCGTCCATCTGGAATATCGAGAGCCTGCCGCCAGGAAACGTGCAGGATCTTCGCTGCTTCAGCTGCTTCGCGAGCGCGTTCTTGGGCGGTGCCGCGCGTCCCCATTTCGCCTTGAGTGAGATCGAGAATCCCAGTGCGGTAGCCGCGCTGGGCCATTTTCAATAACGTGCCGCCGCAGGTCTGCTCCACATCGTCGCGATGTGCCGCGATAGCCAGGATATCGAGCGCAGTCGCCATCGCGGTCATTTCTTGCGCTCCACCAGAAACCGGGCCAGCGCCTTCAGCGTATCGGCTGCAGGACCGAAACTGTCAAGGGAAGTGCACGCCGTATCTACCAGGGTGTCAGCTTGCTTCAACGACTTGTCAACGCCAAATAGGGCGGGATACGTCGTCTTTTCCGCGGCAATATCTTTGCCTGCAGTTTTGCCTAATTGCTCGGAAGTCTGGGTGACGTCGAGCACGTCATCCACGATTTGAAATGCAAGCCCAATCGATTGACCAAACGATCGTAGTTTAGCGATAGCCTGGTCGCGAGCCCCTGCATACAATCCGCCACTGACCACGCTGGCGCTGATCAACGCGGCCGTCTTGGAACGATGGATATATTCCAGCATCTTGATATCCGGCTGGCTGTGTTCAGCCTCCAGGTCAACGACTTGGCCGCCGATCATCCCATCTACGGTTCCTGTTCCGCGAGCGATTTCCTCGATGATGCGTACGCGTGATTCAGCAGGACACTTTAACTTGGCGAGAACTTCATAAGCCTGGGTTTGCAGCGCGTCGCCGGTGAGAATCGCGATTGCCTCTCCGAAGACTTTATGACAGGTGGGCCGGCCGCGGCGCAAATCGTCGTTGTCGAGTGCCGGCAGATCGTCGTGTACCAGCGAATAGGTGTGCAGCATCTCCAACGCCGCGCCCAGGTCTTCGATTCCCGGGGGAAGTGAACCGGCGATCATATGGCCAGTCTCTATGCAAAGAATGGGGCGCAGCCGTTTTCCTCCGGCAAACACGCTGTGGCGCATGGCTTGATGAATGGAGGATGGATATTGGTTCGCGGCTGGCAGGAGTTGCTCCAGCGCCCGATCGGTTAACAGCCGTCCTTGCTCCAGGGTCTGTGCGAGCATGTCCGGTGAGTATAGCAAGGGGGGAATGTGGTGATCTTCAGCATGGATTTGAAGAACGATGGGACCGCGACAGCAAGAAGCAAAAGTTGTCAGTTGTCAGTGCTCAGTGGTCAGTTGCTGAGCACTGACCACTGATTGCTGGCCACTGTTTTAGGCGGCAACCGATCGCGTGCGGCGTGCATTGTGCAACGCAGCGGTCAAGATGCTGTGGGTATCGTAAGTCGGGCAGATGTCGGAGGCTCCCGCGCTCAACGCGGCCGTCCACATTTCTTCATCCGCCAGACGATGTGTGCAAACCACGCTGAGTCCCGGAAACTCACGCGAAAGGCTTTCGACTTCGACTAGCGAGGCCATCTCGATGTCCAAAATGATAACGGGACAGCGTGGACCGAGCGAAATGAACTGAGCAACGAAGCGGCTAGAGATTGTGCGATTTCCGGGTTGCCTTGGAGGAGAACAACACTAGACTTCATATTTCCCTCTGAATTTTCACCGTCGGCGGTGTTTCAGGCTGCGTCCGCTTCACACAAATGATAACGGCGCGGACGTTAATTTGCGACGACGCTGGCGCCAGCCGTTTTATTTGCGGCTAGGAGCCTTTTCAGCCAGGGACTCGAATGGTTCGGCCTGGAGCTTACCGTTTTGCTTCAGCAAGATTTCTACTTTGCCTTCTGCCGCTTCCAATTCCTTGCGGCAAGAGGCGGAAAGCTGCATGCCTTCCTCAAATAAAGTCAGGGATTTCTCCAGCGGCACTTCCCCTTTTTCCAGTTCCTGAACAATTTTCTCCAGCCGCTGAAGACAATCTTCAAATTTTGCCAAACCGTCCGCTCCTAAGGACATTCTAACCACTTCGATGGAAGCTGTGTCCAGTGAAAATCGATTCGTAGAAAGATTCGAGAAATCAGGCAGTTGCAGGACGGGAAGAACCCAAAGCCTCCAAAACATCCACCGCCGAGGCGTATCGTCCCATAGGAGCGCTGATCTGGGCGCCCTGCACCATGTGGTGCACTGCTACCAGCATCTCGCGGGCAATGGCGATGCCCTCCTCCCGGGCGGCTTCTGGAGTTTTGGCCTGGGCCATGCGATCCAGGATGGAGTTCGGCACCGAGACGCGAAGCTCGTTCTTCATGAACTCCGCATTGCGCACGCTCACCAGCGGCCAGATTCCAGCGACCACGGGAATGCGGCAATGTTCGATCTGCCGAAGAAAGGTCTCCAGTAAAGACAAATCGAATACGGGTTGAGTGACCGCGTATTCCGCTCCCGCTTCCACTTTGTACTCGAAGCGCCGGATTTCTTCGTCAAGGTTCGGAACGCCGGGATTGGCGCCCACGCCGATCACAAAGCTCGTGCCGACACCTATGGGATTGCCTCCGATGTCCAGTCCGCGGTTTAGATTTTGCACGATGTTCACCAGACCGATGGCATCCACGTCAAAGACCGCCGTCGCGTCAGGATAGTTGCCCATCTTCGGTGGATCACCAGTGATGCAGATTAGGTTGCGAATGCCAGTCGCGGCCGCGCCCAGCAGATCGGATTGGATGCACAACACGTTCCGATCACGGCAGGTATAGTGCAGCACCGCTTCGATACCTATCTGTTGCTGGACCAGCAGTGATAGGGCCTGATTGCTCATCCGCGCCGAAGCCCGGGGACTGTCTGGAATATTGATGCCATCTACGCCGACGGATTTAAGGAAGCGTGCGCCTTCTAGCTCTTTGCGAATGTCCGTTCCCTTGGGTGGAACAATCTCCACCATGGTCAGAAATTCGCCCGCGGCAAGTTTCGCGCCCAGTTGCGAACGTTTTTCCACTGGCAAGGCAGGCGATGGAAGAGGCGTTGCCACTCCGCCCGATGCGCTGGGTGCGACCACCTTCGAGCGTGCCTCACTTGCTCGCAGCGCGGACTTCATGACGCGGATATGTTCGGGTGTAGATCCGCAACAACCACCAACCATGCGCACTCCCGCAGCCACAAATTTGCGCGCATAACTGGCCATGTATTCCGGTGAACATAAATAAATGTTTCGGCCTTCCACGGAGCGAGGTATGCCGGCATTGGGCTGCGCCGCAAGGGGCAGGGAGGTGACCGCACGAACTCGCTCGATTGCTTCCAGCATGGCGACCGGCCCTACGCTGCAGTTGCAACCAATCACATCTACGCCCCATTCTTCGAGCCTGGGTGTGAAAGTCTCCGGAGTAGAACCGTCAAGACAATTTCCGTCTTCATCTATCGTCACTTGAGCGACCAGGGGAATTTTCGGATTTACCTCCCGAGCCGCCAGGATTGCTTGATGCAACTCCTCCAGATATCCAAACGTTTCCAATATGAGCAAATCGACGCCGCCCTCAACCAGCGCCGCGATTTGTTCGCGGAAAGCGGCGCGAGCTTCCTCATAAGAAGTCTTGCCCAGGGGTTCAATGCGAATTCCGAGGGGACCAACCGAGCCCGCAACCCACACGTCGAAACTTTTGGCGGCTTCACGACCCAGTCGTGCTCCAGCAAGATTGATCTCGCGGACCCGGTTCTCCATGCTGTGGCGGGCCAGCCGAAAGGAATTCCCTCCGAAGGTATTGGTTTCGATGATCTCGGCGCCAGCCTGCAGATATTCGTGATGTAACCCACGAATCAGGTCGGGTTGGGAGACGTTCAATTCGTCGTAGCAGCGATTTATGAAAATCCCTTTGGCGTAGAGAAGCGTACCCGTCGCGCCATCGCACAAGACAGGGGATTTTTTTAGACGAGCGAGGAGATCACCGGCCATTATGTTTGAGAATACAAGATGAATGCGAGTTTTGCATCATGGTGAGGCCTAAATTCGTCAGAGAGGCTCTGCTATAATCCGCTTCTTTGCATCTAAATCTTTGTCCCTCTTTCTCTTCGGAGTCCCAGGTTTGAGACGAACCTCGATTGCTATTGCTGTCCTTATTGCTGCCAGTGTGGCCAGTGTTTCCTGCGGAAACTATAACAATTCCACCTCCAGCAGCAGCCAGCAAAGTACGAGCGGATTGAAGTTCCGCGCCTTCGTATCCAACCCTCTGCGTCCGACCGCTAATGGAGGTACTACTCCAGTGATTGAAATCGTGGACGCATTGCAAGACAAGCTTCCTGGTTTTGCCGTCAGTCTCTCGGGTGCAAATCCCGATCCCGGACTTATGGCGGTTTCTCCGAATAAGAAATTCACGCTGGTGTTCAGCGCTTCGAACAATGCCGTGACTGTGATCGATAACGCGCGAGAGAGTGTGGTGCAATCTGGCAGCGGAGCATTGCCTTCTATCGCTCTGGCGGGTTTCACCCAGAGTATGGTCGTCGGCCCAGATAATCTAACTGGCTATGCTGCCGTGCCTGCCACTCCGGTTGTGGGACAGTCGCCAGGTGCTGTTGAAGTATTGAGCTTATCGACGGCAAGCATAGCTGCTACCCTCCCGGTATCTGGAGCACGCACCGTAGCCGGAAGCCACAATGGTAATCGTATCCTCGTATTTGGAGACGCTCCCGACAGGGTCACGGTGATTGCCCCGAGCTTGCTGGGTACAAACACAAATCCGCTTACCACTGTCCAGGATTCTGTTGCTTTCGATCATCCTGTGTGGGGAATTTTCAGCAGTGATGACACCACCGCTTACATCCTCAATTGCGGTCCCGAATGTGGAGGGTCCGCGGCCAGCGTGACTGTTTTCGACCTGAACACGAACACTCCCGGAGTCAGCATTCCAGTGAATGCCGCAACCATTGGTCTTCTAAGTGGAAGTACTCTATACGTAGCGGGAACGCCACCCGGAATCCCCTGCGGTCCCGGTACGGCGGCCACTGTTTGTGGGACGGTCAATGTGGTCGATTTGAACTCCATGACCGTCACAGGGTCCAGCGTTATCACCGATGGCTTCCATCATCGAATGGAACTGGGATCGAACGGACAGATTTTTATTGGCGCGAAGAATTGCACCAATATCAACACTTCCGCTAGCGGCAGTAATGCGGGTGAAGTTCGTGGTTGTCTCTCCATCTTCAACACCAACAACTCCACCGTAGTGATCCCGCCTGAGGCCGGCGACGTAACCGGTCTGCAGCCCATTACCAATCGCAATGTGGTTTACGTGATTCAACAAGGGGAATTGCGCATCTACGACACAACCACGGACAAGCTGCAGGGCCAGCAGGTCGACATCCTGGGTCAGGCCGATGACGTGAAGCTGGTGGATTGATAACAGGTGCTAGCTGATTCCACTAATTCTGAGGCTCTAGCACGAGTTGATGGGCGCGGGCTCTCTCAACTGCGGGGTGGGAGAATGGGAAAGTAAAGGTGTAGCCCTGGTGCCAGGCGTTCCATTGATCCATATAAAAGGGACTGAGGAAATTGCCCGATTGTCCAGTGACCAGGTTTAGCGTGGATTGATCAAAGTTGGAAAGGTCGACGGTCATGCGCTCCGATGGCCCGTGGTCCCGTGTCACGGCCTTCACCGTGAATCCACTGCCCGATTGCTCCTGGACTCCCGGTCCAGCCCAGTGCTTCAACAGCGGAATTCTACCGAGAATCGGATGCTGTATTTCTACCGGATGGAATTCTCCCCACTTCCATGACTTCAGCTCCCGTCCTCCATCTGAATCGCTAAGGGCAGCTTCCACTGCAGCGGTGAGAAGCTCATCGTAATTCGCGCAGCCTTCTGGAAGCCAACGCGCAGGACGCTGCCGAATTACATTCTCCAACCACACGGATTGCATGGGCCAGCTATAGGTCTTCCAGCTTAATGTTGCGTCGAGCTGATGAGGGTCCTTCGGAGCATTGCCCAGCTTGGGTTCCAGCAACAGGCGAGTGAGTTGCGCCCGAGCGAGGGCGGCGATGGTTGGCGCCGATGAATCCGCACTCATGCGTCCATCCCAGCGTCGAAGGATATCCGCCGCCTGCCGGACGCGCGGAGATGGATTTTTGGCATGATCCACGCTGTCCACAAAGCGTACCGCCGAATAGTGTTCCCATTCCGAATAGATATCGGTTTGAAGGGCTAGCATGTCGGCTACGGAAAACTTCTTGCCCGATTCCAGAACACTGTAGATACGCGCTGACCGCCAGGGCGCCTCCCAGCCTGTGCTGATTGAGTAAGGGTATCCATCGGGGGTGATCTGGCTGTTGGCCGTCGCAATAATGCCGGAAGCAAGATTGAAGACACTGGGCAGCTTTTCAAACGGCATGTAGCCAGTCCACTCGTGCAGATTGTCACTGCCGTTCTCCGGCAGGCTGCCATCGCCGGTAGCGCGGATAGGAATTTTTCCGGTGGCTTGATAGCCAATATTTCCATCTGCATCTGCGTACACCACATTTTGGCCGGGTGCGTCGAATTTGGAAAATGCGCGCCGGAATTCATCCCAATTCTGTGCTGAATTCACTTCAAAAAATGGATTTCGAGTGCCTTCGTACAACGTCCAACGAAGCGCCACCTGGCGAGTTTCTCCGGGCACGAGTTTGCTGATGATGGGGCCATGCCGCGTCAAGACAACATCGGTTGTCACATCTGGTTGACCTTTGCGGTGAATCACTTCGCGGCGACGATGAGGTTCCATCCAGCCCTCGGGCGTGAGGTATTGTCCATTCTGGTTGAGAGTCTCCACGTACACGTCTTCCACGGTTGGGCCGACATTGGTAAACCCCCATGCAATACGCTGATTGTGCCCGACGATGACGTACGGCACACCGGGCAAGGTCACGCCTGCTGCATCGAAAGTGCCGCAGTACAGATGAGCTTCGTACCAAAGATTAGGCATCTGATGTCCGAGATGCATGTCATTCGATAGCAGCGGCTTGCCCGAAACCGTGTGCGCTCCAGAGATTACCCAATTGTTGGAGCCGACCGCCGACGGTTGGCCCATATCCAAACGCGCGATGGATGAAAATTCGAAAATCGCGGATATCGGTTTTTCCCCTGATGACGAATCCGCCGCTTCAGCAGTTATTTTCCCGTCCTCGTTTTTCGGGAGGTGAGGACTGGACATCGTTGGCGGATGATCGCGTACGGAAGAATTCACATACAGGTCTGCGGTCAGTTCCGGGCCTAGCTTGGCCAGAATTTTCTCGCGCGTCAGTGCCTGCCGGTAAGGACCATGATTAAGATCCTTCACCATTTGCGCCGCGATGAGGGTGGAATCCTCCGGAGTCCATAAGCGCGGCGAGTAATGCAGGACGCTAAATTCCAGCGGCAACTTATCACGATGTGATTCGATATAGGCATTCACACCAAGGGCGTACGCCGAGAGTCGGGA
>MNGW01000152.1:0-977 GCA_001918935.1 Acidobacteriales bacterium 13_1_40CM_3_55_5
GACGGCTCCGCGGATCGAACCGGCGAGCTGCTGGACGAGAATTTCTCGCGCCAGCCGCGCGTGCGCATCATTCACCAGGTGAATCGCGGAAAAGCTGCGGCGCTGAATCTTGCCATGTCCCTGGCGGACACCGACATTGTGGTGACCATCGACGCTGACACCGAAATCGAACCGGACGCCGTCAGCAAACTCGTCCGGCATTTTTCCGATCCCAAGGTTGGCGCCGTCGCCGGCAACGTGAAGGTCGGCAACCGTTCGCGCTGGCTTACACGCTGGCAAGCGCTTGAGTACATCACCAGTCAGAATATGGAGAAGCGCGCCTTCGACCTCTTGAACTGCATCACCGTCGTGCCCGGCGCGCTCGGCGCCTGGCGAAAAAGACGCCGATTTGACCATTGCCATCCGGCGCCTGGGCTGGCGCATCAGCTATGATGAAGAGGCCATTGCCTGGACCGAAGCTCCGGAGACGGCCGGCCAACTGATCCGCCAGCGCTTCCGCTGGACCTTCGGCACACTGCAATCCTTCTGGAAGCACGGCGACACTTTGTTGCGGCCAAAATACGGAACCCTCGGCTGGATAGCGCTGCCGAACATCTTTGTATTCCAACTCATATTGCCGCTCGTCTCCCCAATCATCGACCTGATGTTCTTTGGCTCCTTGTTGCTCTGGGGACTCGCGCAGTTCCGCGTCACGCGGCTGCCGCAACTCTGGACCTCCGCCGACGTGGAAAAATCCCTTCTCTTCTTTCTCGGATTCCTGCTCATCGACATACTGACGTGCATGGTCGCGTTCGTGCTGGAACGCAAGGAAGATTGGACCCTTCTCATTCCCGTGTTGTTGCAGCGTTTCTACTATCGCCAGTTGATGTACGTCGTGCTCTTCCGTTCCGTGAAGGAAGCCGTCAGCGGCCGTCCCGTTGGTTGGCGCGGCGTCGAGCCGGAAGCACCGCAGCGAACCTCCAAAGCTCCACCCAAGC
>MNGW01000152.1:1145-5484 GCA_001918935.1 Acidobacteriales bacterium 13_1_40CM_3_55_5
GAGCTCCTTTTCGCCAAACGCTTGGCTCGAAGTTTCGCAAGACGGCACTGTGAAGATCTGGTGCGGCAAGTCCGAGATCGGACAGGGCGTTCGCACGGCGCTGCCCATGATTGTCGCGGAGGAACTTTCCTGCGATTGGCGCCGCGTCCAAGTTGTCCAGGCCGACCTCGATCCGAAGTATGGCGACCAACTTACGGGAGGAAGCCTGAGCGTTCGCACTTCGTATGACAATCTGCGCAAAGCCGGGGCCGCCGCTCGCGAAATGCTGATTTCCGCAGCCGCGAGGGAATGGTATGTGGAGCGCTCCGCGTGCCGTGCGGAAAACGGCTCGGTCATCCATTTGTCGACGCAAAAACGATTTCTTTACGCTCAACTTGTCACGCTTGCAGCCGGGATTTCGCCGCCAAATGATCCGCCGCTGAAGAATCCTTCGGACTTCAAGCTTATCGGCAAGCCTTCCCGCCGCACAGATTCGTTCGCCAAAGTAACTGGCGCCGCCAAATTCGGCTTGGACACTCGGCTTCCCGGAATGTTCATTGCCTCCGTGGTACGCAGCCCGGTTTACGGCGGCACGCCGCGCCATTTCAACGCTGACGAAGTGAACTCTGCTCCCCATGTCCGCGCGGTGTTCGAAGTGAAGTCCGCCCATCTGACGCATCAATTCGGAGAGACCTCCGGGCCCGGCAGCCGCAATTACTCCTGCGCTGGCGTGGCTGTTGTCGCCGATTCGACCTGGGCCGCCGTGCAGGCGCGAAAACTTCTCAAGGTCGAATGGAATGAGCCTCCTTCCGCCTCCGAAAGCACCGCCAGCTTGCGTGAAAAAATGCTGCGCCTCGCTTCCGAGCCGGGAGCCGTCATTCGCAGCGACGGCGACTTCGACAAGGCACATGCAAGTGCCGTGAAGAAAATTGATGCCGTTTACGAAGTGCCTTTCCTCGCCCACGCCACGATGGAGCCCGTAAATTGCACGGCCCACGTTCGCGGCGATTCCTGCGAACTCTGGGCGCCCACGCAGATCCCGAGAGCAGCCGCCGATGCCGTTGCCAGTGCGCTCGGGATTCCGCGCGAGCGCGTCAAAGTCCACGTCACATTCATCGGTGGTGGCTTTGGCCGTCGCCTTATTCAGGATTATGCCGTTGAGGCCGCCCTTATCTCCCGCGACGCGGGCGCGGCCGTGCAAGTGGTGTGGTCTCGCGAGGACGACATCCGCCACGATTTTTACCGACCGGCCGCCTGCCACGTTTTGCAGGCCGGCCTGGACGCGCAAGGCCATCTCGTCTCCTGGCGCCACCGCGGCTCTTCGCCCTCCATCGAAACTTTTTATAACGGCACAGGCATCTCTCCTCGCGCTGCTGCGCAGGTGGATTCGCTGGACTTTCCCGCGCTCTTCGTGCCCAATTTTCGGCTCGAATTCACTGTCGCCGAATCCAGCATGCCGCTCGGCTATTGGCGTTCCGTCGATGCCTCCGGCAACCAGTTTGTTATTTCCGGCTTCTTTGACGAAGCCGCCCATGCCGCCGGCCGTGATCCACTCGAATTTTTGCTCGCCGCGTTGGGCCCGGCGCGAAAGATTCCTGTGGGGAATGCGGAGACCCTCGATGTCGGCCGTCGTCGAAGCGTCATCCAGCTGGCCGCACAGAAATGCGGCTGGAATGAGCCGCTGCCCGCAGGCCGTGGCCGCGGCATTGCCGCCGCGTTTGGCTGGGGTAGCTACGTCGCGCAAGTTGCGGAAGTTACTTGCGACGGGAACAGGGGTACGCTTCGTGTCGATCGCGTGGTCTGCGCCGTCGATTGCGGCACGGCCGTGAACCCTCTGGGCGTGAAGGCACAGATGGAAGGGGCCATCAATTTCGGCTTAGCGCAAGCGCTGAAAAGCACCATTACCATTTCGGGAGGACAAGTGGCACAAAGTAATTTTCACGATTATGAAGTTCTGCGGATGAGCGACGCTCCGCCCGTCATCGAGGTCCATATTGTGCCCAGCGCCGAGCCGCCAGGCGGCTGCGGGGAACTCGGAGTTCCTCCTGCTGCGCCGGCGGTTGCCAACGCCATTTTCGCAGCGACTGGAAAACGCATCCGGCGGCTGCCGATCCGTGCCGCCGATCTGCACCCGGGTTGAACGGATTTCTTCGGATTTTCAACCACCCCGGTGTTGTTGTAGGATATCGGTCTGCAAGTTGGGAGGACTCCATGGCCATCAGTTTTACCTTGAACGGCAAACCTCAATCCGTCGATGTCAGCCCGGACATGCCTCTGCTTTGGGTGCTCCGTGACACCTTGAACATGACCGGCACCAAGTTCGGCTGCGGCATGGCGCTCTGCGGAGCCTGTACCGTGCACATCAACGGCGAAGCCACGCGTTCCTGCGTCACCGCGATCTCCAGCGTCGCAGGGAAGAAAGTCACCACAATCGAAGGCCTCTCTGCGGACGGCAGCCATCCCGTTCAGCAAGCCTGGATGGAAGAAGACGTTCCGCAATGCGGCTACTGCCAATCCGGACAGATTATGTCCGCCGTCGCCCTGCTTTCCAAGAAGCCCAACCCCACCGACGCCGACATCGACGATGCCATGAGCGGCAACATTTGCCGCTGCGGCACGTACCAGCGCATTCGCAAGGCCATTCACCGCGCCGCGTCCATGCAGACCGGGAAGGCCAAGTCCGCCGCTTAGCCCTTCTTCAATTGCAGTCGTAACTATGAATTCAGAGGTGTCCCATGGCAATCGCTGCAGTCGTAAATCGTCGTGAATTTCTTAAGACCGGTGCCGCGGGAGGTGTCGCGCTCGTCGTCGGCTTCCGTCTCTCTCCAGCCGCATTCGCCGATCAAGCCGAGGACCAGGAGAAGAAACCGCCCAATCCCTTTGATGCCTGGGTCCGTATTACTCCGGACAATCGCGTCACGCTCATTCTGAGCAAATCGGAAATGGGCCAGGGCATCATGACGGCGCTTCCCATGATCCTCGCAGAAGAACTGTGCGTGGATTGGAAGCAGGTGAAGGTTCAGCAAGCGCCCACCAATCCGAAAATTTATGACCTCGGCACCGGCGGGACTGCGGCGCGTGAAATGCTGGTCGCTGCAGCGGCCAAGCAATGGGAAGTCAGTCCCGACACGTGCAAAGCCCAGGGCGGGCAAGTCGTTCACGGCAATCCCAAACGGTACTTGTCTTATGGCGAACTGGTCGAAGCCGCCGCGAAGCTTCCCATTCCCAATCTAAACACCGTGCCACTCAAGAACTCGGACGATTTCACGCTGGTCGGCCACGACACGCGGCGCTTTGAAGTGCGCGACAAGGCTACGGGTTCCGCGAAGTTCGGCATCGATTCCCGCGTTCCCGGAATGCTCTTTGCCGTCGTCGCGCGCTGTCCGGTTTTTGGCGGCAAGGTCACCTCGTTTGACGCCACGAAAGCGAAAGCCGTGGCGGGCGTTCGCGATGTCATTCAATTTGAAACCAGCGGAAGAGGCGCTTCAACTACCGGCGGAGGCGCCGTTCTCGCTGACAATTCCTGGGCCGCGATCCAGGGCCGCAATGCTCTCGAAGTGAAATGGGAGGAAGGTCCGGCGGCAAAGGAATCGACAGCCGAACTTCAAAAGCAGTTTCTCGCGAACGCCGCCAAGCCCGGAAGAGTTCTTCGCAACGAAGGCGATGCCGACTCCGCTCTCGGCTCCAGTCCGAAAAAAGTTGAGGCGGTCTACGAGTTGCCATTCGCACCTCACGCTTGCATGGAACCGATGAATTGCACCGTGCTCAGGCGCCCCAATGGGCGCAAGCCGTCATTGCCGAAGCATCCAAACTGCCTCCGGAAAAAGTGATCGTACACACCACGCTGATGGGCGGCGGTTTTGGCCGCCGCTACCAGGCAGATTTCGTGATGGAAGCAGCACAAGTAGCCGCAAAGAGCGCGGGCAAGCCCATCATGGTTCTGTGGACCCGCGAAGACGACATGCACCACGGGTTTTACCGCCCGGCGTCCTATCACAAGTTGCAAGGCGCCTTGGACACCGACGGAAATCTCGCGGCCTGGAAACATTTTCAGACTTCGACCTCCATCGCCGCAAAGTGGAGCCAGAAAGGCGCGGATGATCCGGGGCTGGGCGAGTTCGGCACGGGAGCTACAATTCCTTACACAACGCCGAACCTCCGCCTCGAGTACCTGCTTGCCGAATCGAGCGTGCCGCGCGCCTGGTGGCGCTCCGTGGAACACTCCAGCAGCGGCTTCGTCATCGAGAGTTTTATTGATGAGCTTGCCGCTGCTGCCGGCCAGGATCCGCTGGCCTTTCGCCTGAAACTCATCGGCAGCGACCGCAAGATTCCGCGGTTCGGCGAGGAAAAAGCGACGCCG
>MNGW01000152.1:5497-10726 GCA_001918935.1 Acidobacteriales bacterium 13_1_40CM_3_55_5
GGCTGGGGAAAGCCTTTGCCCAAAGGCATGGGGCGAGGCATCGCCACATTTTTTTCTTTCAATTCCTACACCGCGGCCGTCGCGGAAGCCAGCGTGAAAGATGGCAGCGTGAAGCTGCACCGTCTCGTTTACGCGGTCGATTGCGGCCGGCCGATTAATCCTGATGGCGTCCGCGCGCAAGTCGAAAGCGCCGCGATCTACGGCCTTTCCGCCGCCCTGCACGATGCCATCACCATCAAGGATGGCCGCGTTGAGCAATCGAACTTCAACGATTACCAGATGCCGCGCATCAGCGAGACTCCGAAAACGGAAGTCCACGTGGTGACGAGCAAGGAAGAGCCGACCGGCATCGGCGAGCCCGGCTTGCCGGTGGTCGCTCCGGCCATGTGCAACGCGATTTTCGCGGCGACCGGAAAGCGCATCCGGCGGCTCCCGATTCGGCGCGAAGATCTGGCATAGCGTTTCCTGCGCGCCTTATTGCAAAATAGCGCGTGCCTTTGTCACCGACTCTTCTCGCGGCGATTCCGCTGGCGATCTGGATTTACCTCTTTCTGGCGCGTGGCAATTTCTGGCGGGTGCGCGAAGACGACACTCAGCCCGAACCTCTGGCAAGCTGGCCTCGGGTTGTTGCTGTCGTTCCCGCGCGCAATGAAGCCAAAACCATTGCGCAAACTGTCGGGGCTCTCTGCAAACAGGATTATCCCGGTGAGTTCTCGATTGTCGTCGTAGATGATCATAGCGAAGACGGGACCGCCGCCGTTGCGCGCAAGGCAGCGGAAGAATCCGGCACTCCCAGGCGAATCGCGATTCATACGGCCGCCGATCTTCCGCCGGGCTGGACGGGAAAACTCTGGGCGCTCCACGAAGGAATTCAGGCCGGGTCTTATAGTTCGCTGGATTTTTTCTGGTTTACCGACGCGGATGTCGTGCACGCGCCGGACACGTTGAAGCGTTTGGTCTTTCGCGCGGAAAATGATTCGCTTGATCTCGTTTCATTGATGGTGCTGCTGCAGGCAAAAACTTTTCCGGAGCGGCTGCTGATTCCGCCATTTCTTTATTTTTTCCTGATGCTCTATCCGCCGCGCTGGATCGCCGACCCGAACGCAACCACGGCCGGAGCCGCGGGCGGATGTATTTTGCTGCGGCGGAATGTGCTCGCACCCATTGGCGGGATTGCCTCGATTCGCGGCGAGGTGATTGACGACTGTGCACTGGCGCGCGCGGTGAAAAGCCGCGGCGGGAAAATCTGGATGGGGCTCACGCGGGCGAGCGTGAGCTTGCGGAGCTACGGCAGCTTCGCAGAGATTCGCGACATGATCGCGCGCACTGCGTTTACGCAACTTCACTATTCGCTGGTCCTGTTGATCGCCACGCTGGTCGGGTTGTTTGCGACCTATCTCTTGGCGTGGATTCTTTTTTTCGCTTACGCGGGCGAAGCCTGGCCCCTTGTGGATACGGCCATTGCTCTAATGACCGCAACGTTTCTTGTGACCGTGCGGTTTTACAATTTGTCGACAGCCTGGGCTTTGACACTGCCAGTGGCAGCGGTTTTCTACGGCTATGCGACGTGCCTTTCCGCGATGCGCTACTGGCTCGGCCGCGGCGGCCAGTGGAAGGGCCGAGCGCAGGCGCTGCGGCGAAACTAATGGGGATGGCGGCGCATCGAAATTTGTAGTTTTGCGCATCGAAATTTGTTATCCTGCGCAAAGGTGAAGTACAGGGCTGTATCCCGTTGGCCGCCGAGCGGCCACCTATTAAAACAGGAAGGGAACGGCACCGGAGGCCACCATGAGCGTTGTCCCTAATTCCGGGAACGGAAAAATCACCGTGCCCGATCTCCTGCAGCGCAAGAGCGTATGACTATCCGACCGCGCGCTTGCTTGACGAAGCCGGCGTGGACGTGATTCTTGTGGGCGATTCGCTGGGCATGGTGGTGCTGGGGCATGAGAACACGCTATCCGTCACCATCGACGAGATGCTGCATCATACCCGCGCTGTGCGCCGCGGAACGCGCCGCGCGCTAGTCGTCGCGGACATGCCTTACGGCAGCTACCACACAGACCTGGCCGATTCCCTGCACAACGCCATGCGTTTCGTGAAGGAAGCGGGCGCCGAGGCCGTGAAGGTAGAAGGTGGGGAGCGCCGACTGGAATTGATTTCGCGGCTGACGGAAGCGGAAATCCCAGTGATGGGGCACGTCGGGTTAACGCCGCAATCAGTGAATGCGCTGGGCGGATACCGCGTTCAGGGGAAAACAGCGGACGCGGCGGAGCAGCTGATTCGCGATGCGCGGGCCGTGGAAGCGGCCGGCGCTTTTGCGGTTGTGTTGGAAGCAGTCCCGCGCGAACTGGCGGCGCAGATTACGCGCGAGTTGCGCATTCCTACGATCGGCATCGGAGCCGGGCCGGATTGCGACGGGCAGATTCTCGTGGTGCACGATTTGCTGGGACTGACGTTCGGGCAAACGCCGAAATTTGCGAGGCAGTATGCCAACGTCGGAGAGATTATCTCCAAAGCAGTGCGCGAATACTGCAATGATGTGCGCGAAGGCGGGTTTCCTTCGGACGCCGAGTCTTATCACGCGCCACAAGCGACTAGAGACCGCAAAACCATTTTCATCGACAGCTGAGCAGGCCGCAATCCTGAAAACACAAAAAAGGAAACGGACATGACGCCACAAGAAATGCGCGCGCTGTATGACTATAACGCCTGGGCGAATCACCGGTCGCTGGACGCGGCGTCCAAACTCATGGCGGAACAGTTCGTTCAACCGATGGGTTCGAGCTTCGGCTCCGTGCGCGATACGCTCGCGCATATCTATGGAGCGGAGTGGATCTGGCTGGAACGCTTTCAAGGCCGCTCGCCCGCGTCGCTGCCGGACACAGCGCAATTCAAAGACATCGCGAGTTTGAAAGAGCGCTGGAACGAACATGAGGCGCGGCTGATCGGTTTTGTTCGCGGGCTGACGCAGTCCGACCTGGATCGTACGATGGAATACAAGACCTTGAAGTTCGGTGTTTACAGCAATCCTCTCTGGCAATCGATGCAACATCTCGTCAATCACGGGAGCTATCACCGCGGGCAGGTCACGACGCTCTTGCGGCAACTCGGCGCACAGCCAATCCTGACCGACCTGATGCACTTTTATCGCGAACGGGCCACCGCGGCGGGCGCGTAGGTTCGACTCCCTTATTCCCACCGTGGAAACGATCCGAACTGTCGCCTGGATGAAACGATGGGCGCGCTTCACGCGGGACATTTGTCCTTGATCGCGCGCGCCCGCCGCGACTGCTCGCCGGTGATTGCTTCCATCTTCGTCAACCCGAAACAGTTTGGCCCCAATGAGGATTTTTCAAAATATCCGCGTACTTTCGAGAGCGACAGCGAAAAACTGCAGCGCGCAGGCGTGGATTCTCTTTTTGCGCCGGAACCCGCGGAGATTTATCCGAATGGATTCTCCACCTACGTTAACGTGGATGGATTAAGCGACCGGC
Source organism: Acidobacteriales bacterium 13_1_40CM_3_55_5 (assembly GCA_001918935.1). GTDB lineage: Bacteria > Acidobacteriota > Terriglobia > Terriglobales > Acidobacteriaceae > 40CM-3-55-5. Next base: position 8,992 of record MNGW01000152.1, read on the forward strand.
TCGAAGGGCGCTCGCGGCCCGGGCATTTCCGTGGCGTTACGACGATAGTGATGAAACTGTTGCAGATCGTGCAGCCAAACTTTGCGTACTTCGGGCGCAAGGATGCGCAGCAGTCGCGTCTGATTACGCAAATGGCGCAGGATTTGAATCTCGATACAGAAATAGTGATTTGCCCGCCGGTGCGCGAGCCGGACGGCCTGGCGCTTTCGTCGCGAAATGTTTATTTGAACGCGGACGAACGCAAGGCCGCCACGGTTTTGTATCGCGCGCTGGAGGCAGCGAAAAGCGAGCTTGCCGCGGGAGTTCGCGATGCGCTGCAACTGCAATCCAATTTGCGGCGGAAACTGGAGTCGGAGCGGCTGGCGAGGGTGGATTACGCCGAAATTGTGGATGCGGAAACATTTGAGCCGGTCGTGCGCGTGCGCAAACCCTGCTATGCGTTGCTTGCGGTTTTTATCGGCAAAACACGCTTGATCGACAATTTGTATATGGAGCCGAAATCCTCGGATTCCGAAGAACTGGTGTTTCATTTCTAGCGCCTTTGAGGAGCGGCGTTTCCCGCCTTCGCGGTTGTTTTTGCTAAACTTTGCTTAGAGGTCCAAATTCCTTCTTGAGGTGACGGAGATGAAATCCCGGATTCGATTCGCTTCGATCTTTCTGGCGTTGGTATTGCCTGCGCTGGCCCAGGCCAGCGGCACGGTTCCAGAGGGAACAAAGATCACGGTAGTGACCGATCAGCCCGTGAGCTCCAAGACCGCCAAGGCCGGGCAGTCGGTCACTGGTTCGGTCGCGCACGATGTGATATCGGGGGGCAAAGTGGTGATTCCCAAAGGCTCGGCCGTCAAAATGACGGTGAGCGGCGTGCAGACTTCGGGGCGGCTGTCCACGCCCGCTAAACTATGGCTGCGGCTTCGCACCGTGACCGTGGGTGGCAAGACATACACGATTGCAACGAGTTCCGCCGGAAGAACGCTGGGCGGCAAGGGCAAACGAGACGCCGGGTTCATCGGCGGCGGCGCGGCGGGCGGCGCTGTGATTGGAGCGCTGGCAGGCGGCGGCAAGGGCGCGGCGATCGGTGCTGCGGCTGGCGCGGGAGCCGGAACGGCAGGCGCGGCGGCGACAGGGAAGAAAGATATCGAATTTCCGGCGGAAACGAAGCTGGCGTTCACCACGCGGGCGTCCGTGACGATCAACTGACGCGCATCTTCAGCGGATAGGCAGGGCGTGGAGCATCGTCTCGCCTATCCGCGAAAGCAATCCACGACCCGAGTAAGGCTTTCGGTTCAGTTCTACCTCGCAGATGAGAACGCCATTCGGATGGACTGGTTCTGGTGCAATTTTCTTGGCCGCATCAAACTTTGCGTGAGAAAGGCAGATGCCGACGAGGCTTCAAGCTTGCTGGAGTAAGGCGCTCCTGAGAAGTTCGACGTAGAAGGAGTTGGCGAGTATCAGCAGCCGCGCTGTCCCATTTGCCAGTCTTTTAACGTTTCCTTTCGGGGATTGAACAAACCGGTGGACTACACCAGGGCCCTCTTGGCGGGCCTCGACCGCTGCATCGCAGTCTTTGGGAATGCGATGCCTGTCGTCACCAATGGCCTGAGTCGAGCGAGAAACCTCCCAACAACTTCCTGATAGCAGCGTCTTCCATCCCCTTGGTTGTGAGGATGATCGAGACCCTCCTGGTTTGGTTGATAGGGGTGATCGTAACCCTCCCTGATGCCATATATGACGATAG
>MNGW01000082.1:0-21641 GCA_001918935.1 Acidobacteriales bacterium 13_1_40CM_3_55_5
CATCGCCCTCGGTACTTATTTTGGTGGGTGGCGGATCGTTCACACCATGGGCTCCAAAATAACTAAACTCAAACCGATCGGAGGATTCTGCGCCGAAAGCGCTGGCGCTTTGACTCTATTCGGCACTGCCTTGGCGGGAATCCCCGTGAGTACGACACACACCATTACCGGAGCAATCGTTGGAGTGGGGGCAGTCCATCGGCTCTCGGCGGTGCGCTGGGGTGTCGCGCGCCGGATCGTGTGGGCGTGGATTCTGACCATCCCAGCTTCTGCGGCAGTTGCCGCCTTGGTCTTCTGGATAATCCGGCTGGTCCATCCTGCCGCCTAGCCGTCAAAGACTGCACTCATTTTGCTAGAATCGTGACTAGTGATGGGTTCATATGAGCGTACGCCGCCAGCACTTCTGACACTTGTGAGAGTGACTATGAGGCATCAGGACCAGGACATCCGATGGAATCGAGACACCCGAGAATGGTTCTGTGCCAAGTGTGGCCACGCATCACACCAGCTCAAGAAAGAAGATGCTGTGGCTGAATTGGAGCAGTACGCTTGCGAACTTCCCACGCCAGATTCTGGTAAACGTCCCAAAAAGCTGTGAAGGACTCTGAATATCTGGTACCGTCGCGGTGCTTTAGGGAACCACTCTGACCAAGTAGATGAAAGATCCTCCAGCCCGCGCGGGCCAGGGTCTTGCCCTGCACCTACCACGACTACGTGGAAAACCAGGACTTTCTTAGGAGGAATAATTTGCAGCAATCGCTGAGAGTTTCCATGCTGATATTCGCTTTGTGCGCGCTACCGCTGAAAGCGCAGGAGAAGCTACCACTGAAGTTGATCATGACAACCCCTATGCCAGGTTTCACGGGTGATTTCGACCATTTCGGCTTGGACCTCAGGGGTAACCGTCTTTTTCTCGCGGCTGAGGAACACAAGACAGTCGAGGTGTTCGACCTTCGGACCGGGAAGCGGATTCATAGTGTTGAGGGCTTCGGGCAGCCGCTCATGATGGTTTATTTACCGGAGCAGAATCACTTAGTCGTCACGGACGGGGGTGATAGTGCGGTTCAACTCGTCGATTGCAAAACGTACAAGATTATCAAGACCATTAAATTGGGTGAGGGTGTAGACCACGGGGTGCTTAATCCCGTGAATAAATACTACTACGTGGAGAGTGGAGGCGGGTCCAATGCACCGACACATGTTCTCAGCATAATCGATACGAAGTCCTTTAAACACGTCGGCGAGGTCGCGGGCCTGCCTGGAAGTTCTAATGAAGGGATGGTCATCGACCGTTCGGGCAAAAAGCTGTATGTAAACCTCACAGGCACAGACGAAGTTGGGGTCGTTGACCTAGAGACTCGCCAACTCGTTGCCAAGTGGCCGTTGCCGAACGCTCACGTAGCCCACGCGATAGTGCTTGATGAACCCGACCATCGACTTTTTACCGCCACCCGCCAGCCGCCACAGTTCATCGTTTTTAATACCGACACGGGTAAAGTCGTGACTTCTCTCCCGTGTGTAAGCGTCAATAGTGACATGTCGTTTGATGTCTCACGTAAACGTATTTATGTCACTGGAAGCGAAACGGCGTCTGTTTTTAAACAGCAGGATGCGGACCACTATGAGCACGTCGCTGAGGTGCCGACGGCCTATCGTGCTAAATCGTCAATTTTTGTGCCCGACCTGAAACGGCTCTATGTCGCAGTTTCAGGTAAAGGCAAGCCGAATGCAAAATTGGAGCTACAAATTTACGAAGTTCAATGATCTGAGCAATTCCTGAGGAACGATTAGCGGTGCGATGCATAGGATTGATAGCCTGCACTCATAAAAACGAGGGGCAAGCGCTTTGCGTGCTGAGCTGCTGTTCGATGGTTAATTCCTGTTTCATAGTTAAGTGCCTCCGGTCCTCCGCGCATATACACACAATCGATCGGCGTCGTCGCTACTAATGAAGATGCAGCTGCTGAGATGGAACAGCGCAGACCCAATCCAAAGGGCCCGACACCAGACCAGCGTCTTCTATGGTGGTAGGGGCTGGATGTCGCGGAGAAAATCCGCGCCTCCGGCGTAGGGAGAAAAATGTTCTCGACAACCCCTTTTATAGATCAGGCGTTACCAACTGAGAATTGCTACCCGACGCTCCTCTCCGCCGCTCTTCTCCTCCTCTAGCACATCGACGCTCGTCGATCTGGCCGCGCACGACGCACAGCTCTCGGATCCGCTAATGACGCGGGTAGAACGCATGTCATAGCGCTCGGACACGCATAAAAACTGATTGAAACGCATGGCGCTCGGAGCGCAGGGGGCAACGTGTAACGGTCTCCCCTATACTCCCGTCAACGAAGAGGGTTTGTGTATGGCAACCGAAAGAGGCCTCCAGTAAACCAGCATGAAATAGCCTGCCCCAATTCTCCGCTTCATATTCCCTTTCGTCACTTGTGAGCCCTCTAATGACCATTGCACAATTGCCGAAACGGGGAGGCCTTATGAGCAAAGCAACCAGAAGTATCCTGAGCGTTGTGGTCAGCCTAATGCTGTTCAGCGCACTAACGATGGCGCAGACTGGCAGGAACAATGCCGACAAAGACAAAAATAAAGAGCACCATAGCCGCTTCGCGAAAGTCGCCTTTTGGCGTCATCACAAAGATGCCGACAAGAATGCGAGGCCAGCCCAGGCTACGCAGGCGCCGTCCACACAGCCTCAGCCTAAGGCAGCGCAGTTAAAGCCGGCGTCGGCCAAGCAGGTTGCTGGCAAGAATTCTCAGAAGCAGGAGCAGCATGCCAGCCCCATGAGCAACCCTTCCAGCAAGAAGTCAGCGGCTGCAAACAAGACGAAGCCACAAGACAAGTCACACGCCAAGGCGGCTCCGTTAAAGTAATAACTTCGCAGACCATACGGTCGTTCTAACCTGGAAAGTCGCGGAGCTTTGTCTAGCAATCGGGTTGAAAGCTTGCAGCCTATTCTCTGCCCTCCGGAGCAATCGTGAGTTGTATCGTCTTGCGATCGTGTTCGGAAACGCTTATTGTTCGTGGATCGGAACTGGCTACCGCTCCACCGCTCATGCCGCGAGACCTCGCGACTACTTGATACTTGCCGGGGGCAATTTGCAACGAGAAATGACCATTCTGGTCGGTGCTCACGGTACGAGAACGCGTTCTATTGTAAGGAGTCTGCGGATCGGGATGGAGGCGAATCCGCGCCCCGATTGCCGGCTTGTCATCTTCGGTGACGGAACCTTCCAGCAGGGCAGTTCCGGTACTAACCACGATCTCGAGGGTCCCGCCTGAAGACCCTCTTTCTACTTGCAAACCGGTGGCGAGTACATCATCCGAGCCAAATCGCACCGACTTGGTGTACCAACCCTCCTCCGGTCCCCGGACCGAAACCGCGTAGCTGCCCTGCTTAACGTCAGTGATTTCGAAAGTGCCATCTTTCTTTACATCGCCTCCATTGCCCCACAATTCGCCTTCACCGACAGAGATCAGACTAATAAAAATACGGTCTTTTCGAATCAAACCCGGCCCCGCAACCGTAATCCGTCCGGAGAAGCTCATGCCTCCACCGAGTGCAAGCGTCACGGAGTCGATATTGTCATTACCGACCTCCAGCTTTTGTCGCGCGCCGTAAGCCTTCTTACCTTGTATGCGTTGGTGAGCAACGAGCGCGTAGCTACCCGGCGGTATGCTCTTCAGGCTGAAGTTTCCCTTCGCATCGGTAAAGGTGTAGCGTTGCGAGCTGTAATCCTCGGTTTCGGCCTCTTCGAGATTTATAGACACATCGCTGGCGGGGGTTCCGTCCGGGCCGATTACGCGCCCGGAGATCCCGACGGTCTTGACCGGGCGCATCGCGAAGTCAACCTGGACCTCCGCGCCTGCACCCACCGACACCGCCTGCGCCTGACCCAGTCGCGGTACTCCCGGGAAGTAGACAGGAGCATACTCGCTGCCCAGGAATTCTCGAATGAACTGGTCCTGGCCCGAGAACATATTCATGTCGGGTTGAAATGAATCCGTTGCCTTTATGAAGTACTCTCCCGGCTCGAGGCCGAAAAGACGGTACTCGCCGCGGTCGTCGGTCTGGGCTGAGGAAACCGGAGTGGGTTCCAGCTTCCGAGACGCTGGCAGCTCTTCTTCGACCATTTCCTCCTCGGTTGGCCTTCGCAAAGCCATGACCCCTACCCGCGCCAACGCTTCACCATCTTCGTTATTCACATGTCCGGTGATGACTGCGGCCATGGTTAGGCGAAAAAGCACGTCGGTCAACTGTTGCCCCGGTTGAAGGGCGAGCACGGCACCGCTGTCGGTTCCGTTGGACTGATAAGGTTGATCAACATAGCCTGTTCGAGTAGCAAAACAATTGTAGCGTCCGGGAGCGACATCCTTGATTGTGAAATGTCCGTCGCTGTCGGAGGTTGCTGCGTACATGCGGGGACTTGATCCGCCATGTTCCCGGGTGAGCGCCACACGGGCTGCCTTGAGCGGACTTGCTTCGGCTGCTGTAACTACGCGTCCTGAGACGGTACATGAAGCGGCAACCTGGCCTTCTGGTTTATTAGGTGCCGAGGCCGGCTTTTGTGCAAACAGCGGAAGGGTTGCTGCCAGAATCGATAGCGCCAGAAACGTACGTCCCATAGATGCCTTCGCATCAGACGAGAATTGCAAGACATCAGACTGCCAAATTATACGTTTTCAGCGAATGGACACAACTTCCCTCTATTTCCGCTGAGAGTAGTCGTACCAATACCCTTGCGGTTCATTGCCTGACATCTGACGGGTATTGAAATTCAGCAGGTAATCGAGATGCTTATCATCGAGTGGGAAAGATTTGCCTGGGTAGGGATACGTGCCCATGTTGCGGAACGGTAGCGGTTCGACAGTGGCGCCTTCGGCAGTGTAGAAGTCCATATCTTTTTCATAGCCGTTGGCCAGGAAGAAATAGTCGCGTGTCCAGTTTTTCGGCACCGCCGGCAATGAATGAGGATCAAACTCCAGAGCAACTTCTTCGCCGGATCCGAAGACCACCAGACGATCGTCGAAATCAGTAAGCAGCGAATGGACGTCGCCATAGCCTGTGTACGTCCCCGATTGGCGGGCGTACGGACCGGTGCGGCTGACTTCCTCATATTTGTACTTTACGTTGCCTGGAGGTTGAGCCTCGATCTGACGTGGATATCCGTGAAACATTAAGTCGGCATTTTCGAGCGGAACCGGCGTCAGACGAGCGTTCACCATTTGATCCGTGCGATCGATCAAAATACTGTCCCAATAAATTTGGAGATTGGTCGAGATGCGGATGCGCTGCGTTCCTTGGGGAAGGCGTCCGCTGAGATCGGCGATCATGGTGCGCGGAAGGCCAGCGGGGAAGCCCATGTCGTCGATCACGCGAATCCATTTCCCTTTTGCGTCGAGCGCTTCCACATAGGGCGCGATGGCTTGAATGCCGGCCTGATCGGCGGCGTACATTCCGGTGGCGGTGAAATATTCAATCTCTCCATGCAGCAGAAGCCGGAGGGGGCCGCCGCGGTAGGGCTCTCCAAGATCGAGTTCGAGACTATGCAATTTGGTGAAACCTTTGAACGGAAGCAATTCGAAATCGCCGACGTATCGCTGAGCTTGCAGATCAGCGAGCACATCGTGTCCGTGGTCATCCCACGCGCCGGCCGGTGGACGCGGGTTGCGGCTGGCTACGACTTTGAACGGCGGGTAAGGCGGATTGCTTGCGAAATATTCATTGGGATAAACCTCGTAGTCGCTGGGATGATCGACTGCAAAGAGACGCACTTGGTCTAGGTAGACGACCTCCTCCATGGGCTCCATCAGACGGAAGCTGAGCTTGCCATTCTTCTCGCGAATCGTGCTGCGATCTATTTTGACGTATTCCGTAGGACGGGGAATGTTGCGCTGACCGGGGCCGACCCAGTGCCCGACCACGCCGGCGCCCAGCATGTCGGAGACAAGTTCATAGCGCTGGCCGTCCCAAACGAAAAGTGTTGCACAAGAGCTGCCGCGGCGGTCAATCTCGTTGTAAGCCTGCTCGCGCATGCCGGCAACTTCGATTTCGTCCTGCACCACTCCGGTGGGCCAGAGCATGCGGACGACATCCGCTTCTTTGGCTTGTCCCAAGCCGACATTGATGAAAGTCGAGTTCTGGCCAAGATATCCGGATGAGCCGGCAATTTCAAACTTCTGGCGATTGGTGCCGGCAAAAACTTCTACCTTAGTTCCAATGGCGCTGCGATTGTCGTTCAGTCCTTTGAGGACAAGCCGCAGCCAGTGATTCTTGTTGCCGCCTTCGTTGCGTAGCAGCACCGCCGGTCCGTGATTCTGGGTGATGAGCAAATCGGTCGCGCCGTCACCGTCGTAATCACCCGTGATGATGGAGCGCGGATCTTTCAAAACGATCTTGTCGAGGCCCAAATCGGTAGTGACGTCCTGAAAACCATCGGGACCAAGATTGCGAAACAGACGTACCTCGCCTTTGCCATCGGCAGTCTCACCGACAGCGACCAGATCGATCCAGCCGTCGTTGTCGTAGTCGATGGCAGCGACGCCCCAGCCCCGGACCCAATTGATTTTCGGCAGAGGGACCGCTTCAAACTTTTTTCCGGCCTGGTTTCGCCAGAGCGACAGACCAGGCGCGACGGTTTGCGTAAACGCGACATCCATCCATCCATCATGGTTGAAATCGAGGACGGCGACGCCGACAGTAGTTCCGTCCGGTCCGTTGCACGCAATCTTGGCTTTGAATCGTCCTTCCCGCGGATTTTCGAACAATGTAGCAACCTTGTACGGACCGGTAACCAGCAGATCAACTGCACGATCATTGTTGTAATCGCTGCCTATGGCGCCAATGGTAGGGACTCTGACCGATAGTCCAGTTACCTCTGACTGATCTGTAAAACTACCATTCCCGTTGTTACGCCAAAGACGATTAAGCTCGGGCACTTGAATTTGCCCATCCTGCTGAATCCCTCTTCTACGCGGGTCAAAATATGGATGCGAGCTGTATTGAGTAATAAATAGATCCAAGTCCCCATCGTGATCGTAGTCGACGAAAGTCGGGGAGATATTGAGGCCCTCACCTTTTATTCCGGCCGCCTCAGCCACGTCTTTGAACTTACCGTTCTTTTCGTTATGCAGCAGCATGATCCGATTTGTAGCGGTTACCGCCAGATCGGTCGCCCCATCATTGTCGTAATCTCCGGCGGTACAACCGACAGCGTGGAAGGAGGGATCAAGTCCGGCTTGGCGCGTTACATCCTCGAAGCTGCCATTGCCTCGATTGTGATAAAGCGTTATTCCACCCTCTTTGCCATTGTCTGAAACGAAAATATCGAGCTTGCCGTCGCCGTCGTAATCCAGGAAGCAGGCGCCGGGACCGAAGAATGCAGCAACGTCCTGGTCAGTTCGTGACGTGGCTTTTGCCATTAGGCCGGCTGTTTCATTGACGGCGACAAGACGCACCGGAATTGTGGATGCGACCTTCTCCATGGCGGCGGGCGATTCTTCCGCCAGGGAATATTTTCCTTGCTCGCCATAAGCCAAGCCGATAGGCGAACCTAGTTTGTTCTGGGTGATGTACTGGAAGCGTTGCAGATGTTCGCGGGCATGCGCGACGTCGCCGGATTGCTGATAGGCGCGCGAGAGTCCAAACTCAGCCGAGGCATGCAGTGGATTAAGTTTGATCGCGTGCTGGAAAGCGTCGATCGCCTGAGGATACTGCCTGGTTAGCGAGTACGCGCTGCCCAGGAAGTACCAGGTGTCGGCATCGTTGGGATCAATCTCAGTGACGCGGCGGAAGGCATCCACAGCGGCCTGTGCGTTGCTCGTGTTTTTATAAAGCAGGCCGAGGTTATACCAGGCATGCGGATCGGCGGGGTCACCCGACCCAGGCTGAGCAGAGCGATGCCTTGATTCAGGCGCGCGGCGGCGTCCTGAAAAGCTTTCAGAGCTTTCGCGAACGACTGTTGGTTCATGTAGGCTACGCCCAGGTTATTTAGGCGCGCGGCTTCGGCGGCGGCGGAGGATTGTTCGGGAGCAGCGGCCAAAAGGCACAGGGTAACCAGCAGAAGTGAAATAGAAATGATGGAAGCGGATTTCATGAATAGGAAAGCGCCTCAGGGCCTAAAGCTCTATCTTGAACTAAAGTCGGGATCTTCCCGTTTGTCGTCCTGGACTTTTCGTCACGACCGAAGTTTTGCCCCTGCCCATTGACGGCTTGGCGTATGGCCGCGATGCCATCACACCCTTGCCCTCTTGAATGGTAACAGTCTGGCTGGCGGAGATGTTGGAGAGCTTATCGACCTGGCCGCTGGGCCACTGGACCTCTAGTGAATCTGCTTTCGCCTCCTTGCCCAACCCAAAGGTGAGGACAAGTTCGCTCTGCGACAAATAGCTGGAACCGCTGCGCAACATTTGCCATTGCTCGTCTTTGCCAGACTTAACCCGCACCACCGAGCCGATGCCGTCACGATTGGATTTTGTCCCCACGAGTTTCACCCGCAGGCTGTGATTGCCGCCGCCCTCATTGTGAAACAGATAAGAACGGCCTCCGTTCGTGGTCACGAGCACATCCAGGAATCCGTCGTTATCAATGTCTGCGTAAGCTGCACCTCGAGCAACTTTCGGCGCGGCGAATGCAGAGCCCATGGATTCTGTAACCTCCTGGAATTTTCCCGCGCCCAGATTGCGGAACAAATGCGGGGGTTCAGCATAGCTGACGCGCTTTTGCACTCGCTCGATTTCGTTTTCTATGTGGCCGTCGGCAACAAAAATGTCGGGCCAGCCATCATTGTCGTAATCGAAAAAGAAACAACTGAAGCCCAGGGTCACCAGCGTGGCGCGCCCGACGTCGGAACGAGGTGCTTCATCCACGAAGAGTCCGTTTCCCTCGTTGTGATAGAGCGAGATCATCTGGTTGGCGAAGTTGGTGATAATCAGACTGGGACGGCCGGAGCGGTCATAGTCGGCCGCGTCAACGCCCATGCCGGCGCGGGCAACGCCATCTTCGCTGAACGCGATTCCAGCGGAGACTCCCTTCTCCTCGAACGTGCCGTCGCGCTTGTTCAGATAAAGTTTGTTGGGCTGGGTATCGTTGGCGAGGAGAATGTCAGGCCAGCCGTCGGCGTTGTAATCAAGAATGGCGACGCCCAGACTTTTCGACGTCGGCTCGTAGAAATTAGCCCGCTGAGTGACGTCTTCAAATTTGCCGTTTCCCAAATTGTGCCAAAGCCGCGCCGAGGATCCTTTGTAAGACTCCGGCGTGCAATAGGACTTATGCGCTCCGTCAAGCGTGCAGTAGAGATCGCCGGGCAACGACCATTGCACGTAATTTGCAACCACCAGATCCAACTTGCCGTCGCGATCGTAATCTACCCAGGCTGCGCCGGTGGAAAATTCATTTGGACCCCACAAGCCTGCAGCCTTCGTGACTTCCGTGAATGTACCGTTCCCGTTGTTATGAAAAAGATGACTCTGCCCCAACGCACTGAGGAACAGATCGTCGTAGCCGTCGTTGTCGTAATCGCCGACAGCAACACCCAGGCCAAACATGGAGACAGCGAGGCCCGCCTTTCGCGTCACGTCGGAGAATGTGCCGTCGTGATTGTTGCGATAAAGCTTGGGCGTGGAAGCGATGCGCTGGTGACCCGGCCAATCTTCACCATTTACCAGCAGAATGTCTGGCCAGCCGTCATTGTCAAAATCGATGAAGGCACAACCCGGTCCCATGGTCTCAGGCAGGTATTTTTTTCCAAAAGCGCCATTGTTGTGCACGAAGTGGATACCTGCTTGAGCGGTGATGTCGCGAAACCGGATCTGCTGCGCGTCGGCGCAAACGGCTGTGCAGAAACAAAGTGAAAACACTAATGAAAGCTTCGCCATTATTTGGAAGCCCCGGAGGCAGCTACGGCCTTGTGGCGGATGGCAATCTGGGTTTGAATCGAGGTCAATGGCACGGAAACGTGTTCGTGGATGGATTGGCGCTCGTTATTGTCCTCGGGATTGAGCTGGCGATAAGGGCCAGTAATCGCCTGAGCAGATTCGTCAGCTTTGAAGCGCATATAGCGTTGCTGGTGCTCGCGGGCTTGCTTTTCGTTACCCAGACCGTTGTAACACAGCATTAAGTCGTAGTGCGCCTGCAAGTCCTCCGGGTCGACTGCGAGAACGGACTGCAAAACCTTCACTGCGTCAGCATATTTGCGTTTAAGAAAGAGAATGCGCCCCAAGTCGTTCAACGCCACACGGTCCCGCGGATACTGAGCTACGACTTTGCGGAGATGATCGGCGGCTTCATCATAGCGTCCATCGCTGCGCAGGACTTTCGCATAGAAGAAGTGGGCACGCGCCAGTTCCGGACTTAGGGACAGAGCTTTCTCCAGCACGGTGCGGGCACGATCCATGTCGCCCTCCTGTACCGCAGCGCGTCCGATGTTCACCCAGCCATCGGGATTTTTGGCATCAATCTCTGTCACTTTCTGAAATGCTACCTGCGCCCCTTTCAAATCACCCTGAAGCAGCAGGCCGATGCCGTAATCGTTCCAGCGCTGCCAGTCGCCCGCCTGCAGGACTTCTGTGGGTGGCGGTGCGGGCGAGTTGTGCGAGGCTACGTTGAGCGTGACTTCATCTTCTGCCAACGCGACCACAGGAAGGTCTGGAATTTGTTCGCGTTTTGCTGAGACACCTTTGAGTGAGCCCGCAAACGTGTACTTGGTGTCGTCGTAGTCGGGCGAGACTTCTGGCTTGGGCTGAGTTGGATCCGGAACTCCGGCGAATGAGAACTGGGTGTTAAACCAGGAAAATTTGCGATAGCAGAGACGGGCGTGGAGCGTGATCTTGTTGCCGGCGTTCTCCGGGATGTGCAGTCGATAATGCGCGGTGTCGGCGGCGCCCGGCGGAATCAAATGAACGTAAACCACGGCGCGTGTGGCCCAGGCATTGCGCTTGTTGATGCGATTGCCGTGTGCGTCCACTTGCAGCGAGCGATAAAAGTGCGCGCCCTTCTCCACCGGGCCTTTGCCGTTATCTTCCACCATGCCGCTCCAGAACACGGTCTGTCCCTTGTCATCGGTGCCCTTCAGTTCCAGCCAGGTGTCATAGGCGTCTACCGTGCCGCCGGGGAAAAAGTGTCCGATCTTTTTAGTACGGACGACTACATCCACACGCAGGGTATCGCCACGACGAACCACTGCTTGTACACGGCCTAACGGCGCCGTAACCGGCAGAACCTCAGCGGGCGCGGCCGCGGTCACTTTCGCTTCCGCCTCTTCGCCCACAGCAAATGTCGTTGCCAACTCCGACTGGCTGAAAGCAGGGTGCTGCAACTCAGAACGCGCGGGAGAGAGCGCGAAAATATCCACACTTAGAATTTTGTCCTTGAGAAAACTCTCGGTGATCTTGAGCTGTTCGGGGTCTTCATTTGCTACCGGCAGTGCCGTGTTCGCCGCCGGAAAGCGGTGGGAATGCACGAAGCCGTTGATATTGCCTTGATCCTTCGATGGCGTGAGTGGCATGTGGCAATCGGCGCACTGGGCAGGCTTGGGCGGGTAGTAGAAAGAGCGGGCGCCTTGTCCCGAAACACCGCTGGCTTGCCAGTTATCGTACTCGTTGAAGCCGCGAATCCAGCGATAGTGGTTCACTGGGACATCAAGATGGACTTTGTGACAGCTGGAACAGAACTCGGCCGTCTGGTTGCGCATGAAAGGTTTTAGAAACACGCGGCGGTGCGGTTCAGGATTCAATCGCACCAGAAAATCGTGCAGCGCTCGCGCCACCGGATTCTGCGTAGCGGCAAGTTCATGCAATCTGGGGTATTCCAGATAGAAGTCGCCCTGTCCCATCGTGCTTTTAACCTTCGCAATGGAATGGCACATCATGCATCCTAGTCCTGCCTGGGCCTCGGGACGATGCACGATTTCCTTGATCGGAGTATCCATCATTCCGCTGTAAAGTACGGCCGGATCATGGCATCCGCCGCACCATTTTGAAGGCTTGGTGCCGACGGTGTCCTGCATGTATTCAATACTTTTGCGGTACCACTGATTGTTGAATGACGAAAAATGATGCACCGAACTGAACCACTGGTTGTAGACATCTTCATGGCATCGCTTGCAGGAATCTGATTCCATGAAGAATTTGCTGGGAATTTTTTTCTTGCCATACACCTGGGCGGAGCTTGGGAAAAAGTGTCCCTCCGGGCCGTCGCCTTCATCGTTCATGGTAGCCGGAGGCATTGCAGGATTTTCGATTCGAGCACGGTTTTGCCAGCGCGATTCACGGAGATAACGCGCCCCATATCCGATTGCCGCCAGCAGAGCGAAACAAATTGCGACACGAGCGATTGCCCCGCTGATACCTGAACCCAGCCAGCCTCGCTTACCTGCCCATTCGGCAAGAAGAATCGCGATACCTACCGACGAGATCAGGATGTGGGAGTAAAGCCAATTCCACTCTGAACGAGGCGTTCCGGTCTTGAGCAATACCAGCCCGAGGATTCCTCCCGCGACGACCAGCACCCAACCTGTTCGGGCAATGAAACTTTCCTGTCGCAGCCGGCGCGACAGAAATATGAGCAGCATGCCGGTTGCGACGACACCCGCCATCGCATGAAGCAAAACTACAATGGGGTAGATCAGGTTCGTCTGGGGAAACGCGTAAAGATAAACGGCAGAAAGCGACAGAAATACGAGCAATCCTGAAATTACACGTTGGCTGGAGCTAAACCTGGACATGTGCTGGAATTAGTTCGTCGTCAACCGAACCCACAATTCAGCTGACCTCGGAAGACTGTGTCGCAACAAGTTATCTTTTATCCAGAGCTGGGCAGAATAGTATAAAAAGATTAGACCTTCCCGCTTGAACTTAATGGATGGGCGGCTGCCGCCACTCCCCGCCTTCACCTTCGAGAGCGGCGGCCACCGCAAGAACCGTTTCCTCTTCCCAGGGAAGTCCTGAAATCTGTACGCCGATCGGCAAACCTTCTGCCGATTGAGCAACGGGAACCACGGCAGCCGGCGTGCCCAACAGATTGAACCACTCGGTGTAGCTCCAGGCGTCGAGATATCGAACTGTTTGCCCGTCGATTTTCCAGCTGCGCTCTCCATGCCGGAAAGCTGGAACAGCAGCCACCGGAGAAAGCAGGATGGGATAATCGCGCATCTGCTGGAAGACTTGCATTCGCACAAGATCGCGCTGGATCCATGCATCGAGTAACGTGTGCCCGGTGTGCGTGGGCTCGGCGGCAACCCAGCTTAAAAACTCTTTCAGGATCGGGCTGAGATCCGCTTCTCGCCCTTTGGTCATCGGTCCAAGCAGCATTCCGCCGGCGATCCCGAAAAAGTTCCACCACAATTGCCGGGCAAGTTCGAGACCCTCGGGACGGAACCGCTCGACTTGAAATCCCGCCTCGCGCAATGACTGGGCTGCGGACTCGACGGCTGTGCGGGTCTCCGAAGTGACCGGCGTGCGGCCATCGTCGTCGAAATATCCGATTCGAATCCTTTTTAGATCGTCTTTGCTGGGCCAGCGCACCGGCACTGGAGCAGCCGAGGGATCGCCGTAATCCGGTGCTTGCATCACTTCAAACAAGACTTTCAAGTCAGCTACAGTACGCGCCATTGGTCCGACAACGCCAAGCAGAGCGAATGGTCCGACCGAGTTGGGATAGTGTCCGGTGGCCGGAATGCGGCCAGGAGTGGGTTTGAGTCCGCAAATGCCGCTGAAGTGCGCTGGGACACGAATGGATCCACCGCCGTCGCTCCCGACACCGCCGGCGGAGCATCCGGAGGCGATGGCCGCGGCTTCTCCGCCGCTCGATCCGCCGGGCGTACGCGACAGATCCCACGGATTATTGGTGCGGCCATAAAGAAGATTATCGGTTTCCCAAGCCATGAGCAGCTCGGGAGTGTTCGTAACGCCAAGAATGATTGCTCCAGCCTTGCGTAAACGCGAGACCAGGGGAGCATCCAGCGGAGGCACATGGCTGGCGCGTAATTTTGTTCCGGACTCACAGCGCAACCCTCCGACATCGATTGAACTTTTGATACTGAGCGGGACGCCGTGCAGCGGCCCCAAGGTTTGGTTCTGAGTCACGCACTGTTCGGCGACACAAGCTTGCTGAAGCGCAGCATCCGAATTTACGTGGACGTAAGCATTCAGCTGAGGGTCGAGTCTGGTGATCTTCGAGAGATGCGCTTCGACGATTTCGACCGGCGAGAGTTTTTTCTTACGAATTAGCTCAGCTATTGAAACGGCGGAGAGGAAGGTCAAGTCAGACATGCGCCTAGTTTGAGCGTGACTGGACATACAGCTAGTTTTAGCTGACAGGAAGAGGGAGTGTAGCACGGTTGATGAAGTGGATGGATTTGACCAGGAGAGCCGTCGCCTGTGACGGCGGCTCTCCGTAGATGCTCAGCTTGGTCATTTCACGGTTGAATGCCGGGATATCGGATGGCTGGCGGCTGCTCACCCAATTTTCATCGCGAACCACTTCTTTGTCTACCCAGTTCCCGCCCGCGTTGCGGATGTCATCCTGGATGGTGTGATACGAGGTGATGGTGCGACCGTCCATCAGGTCCGATGAAACCAGCAACCATGGAGCGTGACAAATCACGGCGATCGGCTTGCCGGATTTATCGATGCTGCGAACAAACTCCTGGGCGGCCTCCACCACGCGGAGGGCATCTGCGTTCAGGGCGCCACCGGGAAGCAACACTGCGTCGAAATCGTCCGCGTCGGCTTCATCCAGAGTGCGATCGACTTCAATTTTTATCGTCTTCTCATCATGGTTCATGGCTTGAATTTCTCCCGGATGGGGAGCGATGAGAATAGTTTCGGCGCCGGCTTTTTCCAGTGCTTTGCGGGGCTCGACCAGTTCGGCCTCTTCAAAATCATCGGTTGCCAGAATGGCCACGCGCATTGCTTCTAAATTCTTTGATTCCATATCTCCTCCAATTTCTGAGTATGAGTGGTTGTTATTGATACGACACTAGGACCAGCGCGCATCCGTTGGGCTGATTTTTACAGTATCGGCCAAGGAGGTTGTGGAGGCATCGGGTTGAACCCCTAGACGTCCTACGAACGTCCTGTACGCCTAAGTGCTTGATTAAGAAGGCCGTTGTGTGGAATTCGGACGAGTTCTTTCGTAATCTCCACCTTCGCCCTGGTAGGTGACATAGTGAATAGGAACATGTCCCCATCTGGCCATGCCGCGAAAAAGCGCGCTGCCCGCGTAAAACTTTTGGGAAGCGTTCTGGCATTGGTTCGGCTGGAAAGTGGAAAGCAATTCCGTGTCCCGCTCCATCAACTCTCCACTTCTGGGGGACTATTGATGATGGAAAAGCCGCTGGACGAAGGCATTAAGGTTGAAGTGATGTTTCACGTCGGATCATGCACTGTCCGCAGCAAGGCGGTGGTTCTATTTCCGATGTGGGCAACGCAAGGTTGTCTGCAACCATTCGAGTTCACTGACCTCGCCGACGAGGACCGTAGCAAGCTTGAAACTGATCTGCAGAAGTACCTGGACCAGGCTGCCAATCAACATTCCTGAAATCTCCCGCGAAAGTTCGCAGAAATACCGGGGCACTGACTCCTCCTGCACAATAAAGTAAGCTGTTAGAGGCCGCAATTTCCCATTGTTGGAGAGATACCTATGGCGCCTCAGCATTCCCCTCGTTTTCTTAAGATTGTTGAAAATGCCAAGCAGCGCATTCGCGAAGTCAGCGTTGACGACGTCAAGACGAAGCTCGACCGTGGCGAGAAGTTTGTCCTGGTGGATGTGCGAGAGGAAAGCGAATGGGCAAAAGATCATCTGCCGGGAGCGATTCATCTCGGCAAAGGCGTCATCGAGCGCGATGTCGAACAGCGCGTATCTGACCTGAATGCACCTGTCGTCCTCTACTGCGGGGGTGGTTATCGTTCCGCTCTGGCCGCTGACAACCTACAGCAAATGGGATACAGAAACGTGCTTTCCATGGATGGAGGCATCCGCGAATGGCGGGAAAAAGGTTTTCCGCTCTCCAAAGGATAGAAACCCAGAGTATAGCGTGAGTTTCTCATCTGCATACCAAGGTAACTTGATGAAGACATTCCGATGGTCCAGCATGGCATAGTCAGGAATTTATCTACCGCATGGGGTCCGCCTCTGGCAGCGCGAAAGGCATTTTGAATTGAAGGCCACCGTACTCCTCATCGATGACAGCAAGTTTCTACGGAAGGCAAACGAACTGGCGCTCGCCAGGTTTGGCTATTCCGTCCTGACGGCATCAGACGGGGACGAAGGCCTGGCACTAGCCCGCGAAAAAATTCCTGACCTTATCGTCCTCGACCTGATGTTACCGAAGCTTTCCGGCGCACAATTACTAGAGGCGTTGAAACAAGATCCGGGGACTGCTCACATTCCCGTCGTCGTACTGAGCAGTCTTCCCATCAGCAATGCGGCAAAGCTACAGACTGCGGGGGCCGCTGCCTACTTTGAGAAAGCAAAGCTGGGCGTTGAGAATGGTTCCGCAGCACTGATTCAGGCGATTGACAAGCTCCTCAGTTCATCGCGCAGTCTAGCGAATCCCCAAAAGGTCTGAGTAGGGGCTACACCTGAAATGCTGGCAGTGAGTTCAATTGAGAAACTTCAATTTTCAGGTCTGCTGAGAGTTGGGGCTGCTATCGATTCGCTTCTCCACAATGTCGGTGTGCAGCATGCGGTCGATGGATATCGGGCCCGCACCAACCGCCAGCAAGAACAGGCATCCGAGCAGCATGGCATAGTCGGTGCGTGTTTCATGCGCCATCGCCCAAAAGCCGGACGCTTTATAAATGCGTCCCCCAAGACTGAAGATTGCTGCGAGCATGGTGATGATCAGCGGGATAGTCGCCAAACGGGTGAGGAAACCTACGATCAGCAAGGCTCCGCAGACAACTTCAATCAATCCTGCGAGTGGAGCGAGCAACCCGGGGGCGGGAATACCAAGTTTGGCGAAAAGGCCTGGACCCATCTCCATGGGAAAGAGAAATTTTTGGATGCCTTCAAAAAGAAAGACGCCGCCAACCGCGAAGCGGATCAACAAGACCGCCGCCGGCGCTCTGCTGCTCATCATTGTGATGCTGCTGGCCGTGGGCTTCCTCCCGGGCGCGATTTGTCATCTTGGCCGCAAACGCCAAAAGATTGTAAATCAAACTAGTCTTTGGGAACGCTGTACTGTCTGTTCATGATCCGTGCGAGTGCTTCCTTCTCTTCGCCCGTAAGTGGGCGCGCAACCGCCTTTGGAAGATTTCCCAGCGAGAGCGGGCCAATCCCAATCCGGATCAATCTCAAATCTTCGATCCCGAACTCTGCAAGCATGCGGCGAATGTGCCGGTTTTTACCTTCGTCCAAGACAATTTCCAGCCAGGTGTTGCGCTTGCCGCCGCGTACGATACGCACGGTCTTCGCACGTAGGAAGTCACCATCCCGGGTTTTGACGCCTTGGCGCATGGATTCGAGCAGCGCAGATTCTACAACTGTCGCAACTTGTACATGGTAGATTTTTCCCACATGGGATTCCGGCGCAAGCACCCGGGCGGACCACTCTGAGTCGTTAGTCAATAAGAGCAAGCCTTCGCTTGCTTTGTCCAACCGCCCGACAGGTGCAACCCATGGCATGTCCGCGGGTAGAAATTCGTATACAGTCTTGCGATCCTTTTCGTCGGACGCGGTTGTGACCACGGGGCTTATTGAGCATCAAATACACTCTCAAGCTGGCTACTACTGCGCGACCGTCCACTTCAATTCGGTCGTTCTCCATGTGAACTGGAAATTCAGGATCGAGATGAGGCTTACCGTTGAGGCGAACTTTTCCGGCACGAATCAGATCGAACGCAGCGGAACGAGAGCAGAAACCCAGCTTAGACAGCGCACGAGCCAGACCGACGCGACGCGAGTTATTAGGCGATGCCACTTCTTCAGAACGCGAGCCGTTGCTTCAAAATCGGTTTGAAAGCCTTTTCCCTACCAAGTCAAGAAGAATATAACGCCTGACAACGCCATTGCATGGTTCCGAATCCAATGCCCTAACAATGCCCGGAGGTAAATTCGATGAAAATTCCATTCCTGATTGGCCGCTTAGTGTTTGGCGGTTACTTCCTCTATGCCGGCATCAATCATTTCAAACAACGCAAGCCACTTGCACAACATGCGGTTCGAAGAACGTTCCCATGCCAGAAGCTGCCGTGACTGTCAGCGGCGCTTTGCTGACGCTCGGAGGCGCCAGCATCCTACTCGGGGTTAAGCCGAAAGTGTGTGCAGCGGCGATCGTCGGCTTCCTGGCGGGAGTTTCTCCGGTGACGCATGACTTCTGGCGGGTTGAAGATCCCAATCAGCGCATGAATGACATGATTAATTTCGGCAAGAATATTGCCCTCGGTGGCGCCTTGGCCTTGATGGCCATCGAGGAGCCTTGGCCGGCCAGCGTGCCCGTGGCGGAGCCTGGCAGAGTCGACCGTCTGCGCAAACTTGCCCGGCGCGCCATTGCCGCCTGATGCGGGTCGCATTAAGCGAGACATAACAACACTGCTTGGCTTCACCACTGCTGGTTTTAGTGGCAAGAAAATTCGTCGCTTGGGTGTGCCCTCACTTCACAAAGGTCAATCCGTGAGGTACAGCATGTGGAAAAACATAAGCGTAGAGCATAACGATTATTCCAACGATGACCCCAAGCGCCACTGAATGCCACACTACGAAGCGGAAAATAGCTCCTTCGTTACCGACCTGTTCGGTGGCGGCTGTTGCGATGGTGATGGATTGCGCATCCACCATTTTGCCCATGACGCCGCCGGCACTGTTCGCCGCGCACATCAGGATTGGATCAATCCCAAGCTGTTGTGAAGTGATTCGCTGCAAGCTTCCGAAAAGAGCATTCGATGAAGTATCGCTACCTGTGAGCGCGACGCCCAGCCAGCCGAGGAAGGTGCCGAAGAATGGATAAGCCCAGCCGGTGCGAGTGAAGGCGATTCCCAACACTGCGTCGAGACCCGAATATCTGGTTACATAACCAAGCCCCAGCATGAACGAGATGGCAACCATGGCCAAACGCATCCGGACTAATGTGCGCCAGAATATTTTCATCAGCCGTAGTGGAGACAAGCCGAGCAGCAGTCCGGAGACCAGGGCAGCCAGGAAGCAGCCCGTACCAGTCGTCGAGAGCCAGTTGAAATCGTATCGGGCAGCCTCGGGAGTAGGCTTGAGCACGGCCGGCGCGGCGCGATAAACCGCATTGTGCAGATAGGGGACGTCCCAGCCGGGTGGTCCGGGACGAACCTTGCCGTCGGCCAACGTGACTTTGAAAGCTGGCGTGGTAGCGCGGTTCATTGCCAGCTTGACCTTCGGAAGGCCCCAGACCAAGACGACGCACGACAATATGGCAAAGGGCATCCAGGCCTTTAATACTTTTCCGAGCGGATAAGAATGCGGTTTCACATATCCGTCGAAGTTTCTGGTTGCCCATTCGCCTCCGGTTACATCAGCGATTTCCTCGGCGGAAGGAGGAATTGGCGAAGTCTTCTCGTCATAGTCGAAGCGCCAAATTCTCTTTGGCTTCCAGAAACGAAGAAAGATTACCGTGGCAAGGATGGATATTACGCCGCCCACGATATCTACCAGATTGCTGTCCACGTAGTTTGACCAGAAAAACTGTGTGAGAGCGAAGGAAACTCCGACCACCAGGATGGCTGGCAACACTTCAAAAGTTTCCGCCCAACCTACCAGAGTTCGCACCAGCCAAAACGGAACGATGACCGCCGTGAAAGGCAAAATACGGCCGATCATCGCATTCAGATCGGACTCAGGCAGGCCGCATACCGCGGCAAGCGTGTGGATGGGCGTTCCGATCGAGCCCCAAGCCACCGGCGCCGTATTGGCGATCAGATTCAATGCAGCCGCGTGAAACGGCTTGAAGCCCAGGCCGATCATGAAAGCTCCGGCGATCGCAACCGGTGCACCAAAACCTGCCGCGCCTTCAATAAAAGCGCCGAAGCAGAAGGCTACTAACAGAACCTGAAGGCGACGGTCGGCGGTGATTCCCGCAATCGATTCCTTCATGATTTCGAACTGACGGGTTTCGACGGAAATGTCGTAGAGAAAAACTGCCGACAGCACAATCCACGCAATCTTCAGCAAACCGAAGGCAACGCCATATCCGAAACTCATCGCCGCCAATATCCATGGCATTTTGAAAAATACGACCGCCACTATTACTGCTGTCGCAGCGCCCGCTATGGCACACCAGTGCGGCCTAACCTTTAAGCCGGCGAGAAGTCCGAATAGAACGAGGATGGGGAGTGTAGCGATGAGTGTAGAAAGCCACCAGTGTCCCAGAGGGTCGTAGACCTGAGTCCAGTGCATGAAGTTAGTTCCAACTCGAGGGAACGTTCACGTACGAGCGATCCAGTGCGGCAACCGATGAGCAGCCGAGTAGCTTGAGAGTACGCTCCAAGTCAGTCCGCAAAATCTCAAGCGCGCGGGCGACCCCTGCCTGGCCCGCGGCGGCCAGACCGTAGGCATAGGCGCGTCCGCAGAGAACGGCGCGGGCGCCCAGGCAGAGAGCTTTGGCGATGTCGGCGCCGCGACGAATGCCTCCGTCCATTAGAACTTCCACTCGGCCGTTCACCGCGCTCACTACTTCTGGCAGCACTCGCAAGGAGGCAGGGACGCCGTCGAGCTGCCGGCCGCCATGATTGGAGACCACCACGGCGGCAGCTCCGGCATCAATCGCGCGTCGAGCGTCCTCACCGGTGAGAACGCCTTTGATGACAATCGGCCCGGGCCACAGACTGCGGATCCACTGTAGATCTTGCCAGGTCACTGCCGCGCGGGCCAGAGCAGCGCTGACGTCCAAAAGTGGCATTGGCCCTTGGCCTGGAATAACAACATTCGGCAACTGAGGCAGACCACCATCGAGCAAAAAACTTGCCAGCCAGCCAGGACGGGCAAGCACTTGCGCCACAAATGGAATTTTGGCGAATAGGCTGCCCTCCAATAACTCTTTCACGCCGTTGCGGAAGTCACGTTCGCGCATTCCAGCGACTGGGGTATCAATGGTCACAACCAGCGCGGAAAATCCGGCATTGTGGGCCCGTTCAATTGCGCCCTCCGAAGCTTCGCGGCCACCGAGTAGATAGAGCTGATAGCAGACCGGCCCCGCTGAAGCTGCCTTGACGTCCTCTAGAGAATGACCGGAGATTGTGGAAAGGATATAGCCGGTGCCCGCGACTCCAGCGGCGCGGGCAGCGCCTGCTTCTCCGTCGGGATGCATGAGGCGGCTATAGCCTACCGGGGCTAGCAATGCGGGGAAAGAAATGTCGAAGCCCAGGACCCGCGTGCGCAAATCGCAATTCGCGACCGCTACCGCATGACGCGGCCGGAAGGTGACCTCCTCAAACGCGCGGCAGTTTTCGCGAAGTGTGACTTCGGCTTCCGCGCCGCCGTCCAGGTAATCGAAAACTGCTCTCGGCAGTCTGCGTCGAGCCAGCGGACGAAGATCCTCAACGTTAATGACGCGGGGAGACGCGACTGCTCGCGACGTTTTTGTCATTAGCACGATCCCAGAATCAAGGCTCGCTCAGACATTGCGCCCAAACGAGCACTGCAAAGAAGCGCGATTATACTCGGGCGCCGG
>MNGW01000082.1:21670-26652 GCA_001918935.1 Acidobacteriales bacterium 13_1_40CM_3_55_5
CACCATACCGACAAGCGGAATTAATCCCGCGACAAAAACTATGGGATCGAAAGAGTGCGTAGCCATGGCTTGACGTGAGTCTGAGTAGTGGCCAATCAATTTGAATGCCAGGATGGTCCCGAGGCCTGCCCCGGTTCCGCTGAATCCGCTTACCGTCGCCACCGACTGACTGGGATAAAGATCGGAAGGAAGCACGTTGGCGATTGTACTGAACGACGCATAACAAAAAGTTGCGAGACCAAAGAGGACAGTGATCGCGTACAGATTGGTCGTAAAGATAGTCGGTATGAGAAGGGTTACCCCAATCCCGCCAAAGACCACGACTGCCTTTCGGGCAGCGCCAAGCGACCATCCCCGCTTAATGAGATAGCCGGAGATTCCTCCGCCAAAGAAATTACCGAGATCGGCCGCGATAAACGGAACCCATACCGCAAGCAATCCACTGCGAAGCTCGATGCCTTTGGCAACCAGATAGATGGGAAACCAATCGGTGACGAAAAACCAAACCGGATCGGTGAAGGTCTTGGCAATAATCGTCCCCCAAGTCTGCGGCAGTTTGAGAAGATCCTGCCAGGGACTTCTGACGTTTGTTGGCTGCTCATATCCTTCCTTGTCTGCGGCCAGCATTCGGCGTTCCGCTTCAGAGATGAGCGGATGTTGCTCCGGAGGATAATAAAAGCGCCGCCAAAGCACCAACCATAGCAATCCAAGCAATCCCGGGACGATAAACGCGGGACGCCATCCCCAGCGAAAATAGATCCACAAAACGATGAACGGTGAGATCGCGCCGCCCACGGAAGATCCGCTATCGAAAAGAGCGGTCGCCAGTCCGCGCTCATGTTTCGGGAACCATTCGGAGACCGCTTTGGTCGCAGCAGGCCAATTCGCCGACTCACCCGCGCCCAAGAGGAATCGGAAAAACGCAAAACTACCGAGCCCGCGAGCAAGTGGTGTCAGCATTGAAACTAATGAATAGAAAGCTACGCTGATAGACAGTCCACGCCGGGTTCCCACGCGATCCATGAACCTCCCGAAGATAGTTTGTCCGACGGAATAGGCGACGCGAAACGCGATCACCAGATTTGCGTAGTCAGTGTTGGACCAGTGATATTCCAGCTTCAGATAGGGAGCGAGGAGAGAGAGAGTTTGCCGGTCAATGTAGTTGATTACCGTGGAAGCAAACAGCAAGCCGCCAATCCACCAACGTAACGCGGACACAGAACGTTTGGGATTCGCAACTACCCCGGCTTCCCGACGATCAATGGTTGTCATTTTGAACGCGTCGACAGTTTGAGAGTGCCAAAACGTTCGGGAACGTGAAAAGTGTCGCTAATAGTGGGCTGCCAGACGATCAATTTATGATCCGGGCCCTGACTGCGGAACAGGTTGACTCGAAATGTGATGCCGTCCGCGGGCGCACGCTTATCCAGCGCCGAGAACGGAATGCGCATCGCGGCATACCAGATATGGGCGGGATGGTCGATGCGCGTCGCAACCTGAAATCCAGAATTCCATTTCCAGCCCTCTTCATGATGCGGCTTTGATAAATCGATATCGAGATCGATCCACTCTCCTCTGGGAGAAACTTCGAATTCTTTGTAATGTCGAATGTTTTCGAAGTCTGATCCAATGAAAACTTCGGCGACATCCCAGTCCCACAATTGGAATGTTTCGGCTTTAGGGTGTGGGTCAGGTTTCAGATGCAACTTCTCATACGGGCAAATGAATAAGAAATAGAGATTGTCTTTGGTCCAGCGCGAACGAACTTCGGTGCGATAGCGCGGGAGCGGCTTTCCGTACGTATCTGTTTCGGCGTAGACGGGAGGGGTACTTGACCAGAATGACAAGCCAGGGTTTGTAGTCAGGGGAACATCTTTATCCGCCTTCGTGCTCTCCATGAGCGGATTGTCGCCGGCAACAGCAGCAGCGGCGCTGAGCAGCGTGAGAGTAAGGCAAATCTTAACGAAGCCATTCATCAAGATGCTCCCATACGAAAGCGTCGTCTTGCAAATGAGGATAGATTTTGCAGACGCGATCGATTTCCTCGCTCTGTCCTGGTGAAAGGTCTTCATGGGGATCGAGGCACCAGCGTCCCTGAAGTAGTCCCTGACGACGCAGGACTTCATTGATGCCTGCGATGCAGCCGCGAAACTCATGCGCCGGATCAAAAAGCGCAGCGTTTGAATCCGTGATCTGCTGGGCCAGCGTCAAGAGATCGCGAGAAACTTTAGCACCGGATGCCTTCACGGACGCAAGTTGCGAGACGGCACACTTCGTCCACACCGCCCAATGTCCCAGCAGGCCCCCAACGATCTGCATTTGCGCACCGCCGAAATCATATTCTGTGAGCAAATCAAGCAAAATGTGGTCATCGTTGCCGGTATAGAGTGCGATCTCACCGGCGCGTCCAGAGTCGGAGACGGCTCGTATCACGTCGATGGTCTGGTAACGATTGAAGGGTGCGATCTTGATGGCAACAACATGTTCAATTTCCGTGAACTGGCGCCAAAATTCATAAGGCAGAATGCGGCCGCCAACGGCGGGCTGCAAGTAAAAGCCCATTACTGGAATCATGGCCGCTATGCTCCGGACGTGATCAAGAAGCGCAGGAACCGATTCCTTCCGCAGGTCGGCAAGACTCAACAGCGCGACCTCATAACCAAGAACCTTCGCGATTTCCGCCTCCGTAACTGCCTGGCGGGTTCTCCCGCAAACTCCGGCGATCTTTACGACGTCATGTTTGAGCATCTCTTCCATCGCCAACTCAAGCACAGGTTTGAATAAGCCAATCTTTGGATCACGAATGGCAAACTGAGTAGTGTGTACACCTACGGCGATCCCGCCGGCGCCCGCCGCCACATAGTAGCGGGTCAGGGCACGCTGATGTTTTTCGTCCAATTTGCGCTCTCGGTTCAGGGCCAAGGGGTGGGCGGGAATTACCAGGCCGCGTCGGAGCCGGTCTCGCGGTGTCATCAAAACTTTCCGTCTCGGGTTTGAAAGTGAGTTGGCCTATTCAGCATCACACCACCACGCTTGATCCAGTTCGCAATCCAATCCATCATCTCGCGGGGAGTGATCGTGGGAGATCCCAGCAGCTGGTGCGCTTTCGTGGCATTGCTGAGCAAAGCGGTCGGCATTTCTTCAGAGGTGAAGAGAGGTTCGACTGCGAAGCGGCGGCCAAATTCTTCTGCGATGGACCGAACAGAAAGCGTTTCAGGGCCGGTGATGTTCAAGATCAATGGCGGCGACTGGCAATGAGCAAATGATCGCAAACACGCTGCGTTCGCGTCACCTTGCCAGATGACATTCACTGCGGCCATGCTGAGATCGATTGGACGTCGATGAAAGACGGCAGTCGCGATATCGACCAGCACTCCGTAACGCAGGTCGATAGCATAATTCAGACGAAGGAGCACCACCGGAGCGCCCCACTTCGCCGATCCGTATTCAAACATTCGCTCCCGGCCCAGAGCCGATTGCGCATATTCACCTTGAGGATCCACCGGTGTCGACTCCCGCGCTCCGCCCTCTTTCACAGGTTGCAGCGGATAAACGTTGCCGGTGGAAAATGCCACGATTCGTGAATCGCGAAACCGCTCGGCGACCAAGCCTGGCAAGTACGTGTTCATTGCCCAAGTTAAATATTCAGATCCCGTGGTGCCAAATTTTCGCGCCGCCATGAAAACAATGTTGCCAGCGTCCGGGAGACTGGATAATTTCCTCCGTTCCAGCAAGTCGCACTCTATGGTCTCAATGCCTTCTGACGACAGCTGCGAAAGGACATCACGATTGGTAAAACGAGCAACGGCTATAATTCTCTTTTTCGCACCCGCTTGGTCCGCCGCTCTTCGCGCCAAACGAGCCAGACTTGGCCCCATCTTGCCGCCTGCACCAAGGATGATTAGATCGCCATCCAAAGCGGCAGTTGCGGCCACATCCGCTTCTGTAGGCCTGGACAGGCGCTCTTCCAGTTCTTTTTCCGTGTTGATCGGCATGATCGATGAGGGGAAATAGTCTACCGCCGAAGCTTAATTTATGTCTTTGTTTATTTGCGATTTTCTTCCCTTGTCTGTTGTAAGTCAGTGGTATAACTTCGGAATCTAGGCCTTTGCTTCGGCAAGTAACCAGCCGGCGGCTAGACTGAGACCCATTCGACATGCGGACAGCAAAGACTTCACGTCTGCTCGCCGAGCAGCGGCGCCGAAAAATCATTGATCTCATCGAACAAAGAGGACAGGTAACTGTCCGGGATTTGGTAGAGAGGTTCTCCATCTCTGCGGTGACTGCGCGCGGCGATCTCGATGCCCTCTCTTCCAATGGCACCGCCGTGCGTTCGCACGGAGGCGCGGTGCGGCGACTGGAGGCGAATCAGGACTATCCACTGCGCCTAAAGGAAACGTTACACCACGTTGAGAAAGTTAGGATCGGACGAGCCGCCGCGGAGCTGGTGCAATCCAATGAAACCATTATTCTCGACTCAGGAACTACTACCGCGGAAGTCGCCCGCCATTTGAAAATCAGGAAGCTGCAGTCGATTACCGTGATTACCAATGCTCTAAACGTCGCTTCAGAGCTGATGGATGCCCGCGGCATTTCGGTAATCATGATTGGAGGATTGCTCCGCCCGGTATCGGGTTCTTTCGTAGGTCCACAGGCAGAAACCATGCTGAAGGAATTGCATGCCGACCGTTTGTTTCTCGCAGTGGATGGTTTCGATCTGGAGATTGGGCCTTCGACTCCCGATGTATTCGAAGCCCAACTGAATGGATTAATGATGCGAATATCGAAAGAAGTGAATGTGGTCGCCGATTTCAGCAAACTGGGCCGGCGGAGTGTTTCTCGGATCGGCCCCTTGGAAAGCATTCATCGGCTGATCACCGATAGCGGGGCGCCGGCTGAGTTCACTGAAGATCTGCGCAAGTCAGGCATTGAAGTGATCACAGCTTAGTATCGCTCTTAGAGCCGAAGTGGTTGCAGCCCCC
>MNGW01000166.1 GCA_001918935.1 Acidobacteriales bacterium 13_1_40CM_3_55_5
CGTCAATTTCGTCGCCAATCACTTCCCGACGCCGCAGCGATGTGACCACCGCGAAAGCTCCCAGGTTCATGAAAGTGTAGACCAGCAGATACAGCAGAATACCTTTGAAGCCATCAAAAAAAGCTGGTGACGGATAATCTACCGACGCCAGAGCAATCAGTCCAAGCAACATGTATCCGACGTGGGCGATGGACGAATACGCCAGCAGCCGCTTGAGATTATTCTGCGTGAGCGCAGCGAGGTTGGCGCCCGTCATGGTGGCAATGGAAATAAATACGAGCAAGGGTACGTATACCGTGCGCAGCGGATAAAGGCCCCACAGCAAAATGCGCAGCAACATGGCCCATGCTGCGGCTTTTACGGCCACCGACATAAATCCTGTCACGCTCGTGGGGGCACCTTCATAAGCATCTGGCAACCATTGATGAAATGGTATGGCTGCGATCTTGAAAAGCAGGCCGGTAGCGGTAGTCAGCAATGCAATCACGGCGATGGGTTGAACATGGTTCTGATGCGCGGCCATCTGTTCTGCCAGATGCGTTTCGATGATTTGGAGATTCGTACTGCCGGTTAGGCCGTAAAGCAAGGACAATCCATAAGCAAATATCCCAGACGAAAATGCTCCCAACAGCATGTATTTGAGAGCCGCTTCATTGGAGCGGCGATCGGTGCGCAGGAATCCGACCAGCACATAGGTGGAAATCGCCATCAATTCCAGGCCAATAAAGATCAGCACGACGTCAAAGCCCGCGGCCATGCACATCATGCCCACAATCGAGAACAAGATCAGCGAATAGAACTCGCCATGATGCTCATGTTCAATCTCGAGATAATGCATCGACATGAGAATTGAGATGGCGGCGGAAGCCAGGAACAGATACCAGAAATAAATGGCGAAATGATCCACTACCATCGCGTTCATCATGGCGGGCTGTCCTGGCCGCGTGCCCAACGCCACTTGGATTTTCCACACGCCGGCGGCGGAGAACAGAATGCCAACCAAGGCGGTTATCGCGTTGACCCACTTCCACTCAACCGGCACCATTAAGTCAATCAACAGGATACCCAACGCGAATAGCGTAAGCAGAATGATGGGCAACGACATCAGGTAGTCAGTACCGGTAAAAAATTGTGACAGGTTGCCGGGCACTTATTCTTTCCTCTTGGATGGGTCGGGCGCGTCCGACATTACCGCTGTTGCGGCACCGGTGCCGGTTACGGGCTGGGCCGAGGCATTCACCGCTCTTCCCGTCGGATATCCGGGACGAACTGTCTGCACAATCTGGTTCACGGGCTGCTCCAGAATCTGGAAAAAGGGTTTGGGATACAAGCCAATCCAGAATGCCGCGATCAGCAGGGGAGCGAACGTTAACATTTCCCGTGGTGTCAAGTCGTGAAGCTTTTCATTCTTGGGATTGGTGACAGGCCCGAAGAACACTCGCTGGTATAGCCACAGGAGGTAGGCTGCCGCCAAAATCACGCCGGCGACGGACCATGCTGCCCACGCCCGATTCTCCATGAAGGCGCCTTGCAAAATCGTGAATTCTCCGATGAAGCCATTCAGCAGCGGCAATCCCATCGAAGACAGAAACATGATCATGGTGATGGTGGCGTAAATCGGCATCACATTCGAGATGCCACCGTATTCGGATATCTCGCGCGTGTGCCGCCGCTCATAGAGGATGCCGACGATCAAGAACAGCGCGCCGGTCGAGATGCCGTGATTAATCTGCTGTAACACCGATCCGCTTATTCCCAAGGGATTCAGAGCGAAGATGCCTAACGTGCAAAAGCCGAGATGGCTGACAGACGAGTAAGCCACCAGCTTTTTCATGTCCTTCTGCATCAGCGAGACCAGCGCGCCGTAGATAATGCCGACGATAGAGAGACCGATCATCCAAGCGCGCACTCGCGATTCCATCACCACCTGGGGAAAAAATGGCAGCGAGAAGCGAACGAAGCCGTATGTCCCCATCTTCAACAGGACGCCGGCCAGAATCACTGAGCCCGCAGTAGGGGCTTCTACGTGGGCGTCAGGCAGCCAGGTGTGAAATGGGAACATCGGCACCTTGATGGCGAATCCCAGGAAAAATGCAAGGAACAACCAGATCGCATAATGGAATGGAATCTGTGGCGCCGTTTTATACAGCTCGGGGATACTGAATGTGTAGACACCGGTCACGGCCTGGTGGTGGAAATAGAGGAACAGAATGCCCAGCAGCATCAGAACCGAGCCAAACAATGTGTAGAGGAAAAACTTGATCGCCGCGTAAAGCTTCCGCGGACCACCCCAGATGCCAATCAGCAAGTACATGGGCACCAGCATGGCTTCCCAGAAAACAAAAAAGAGGAAGAAATCCAGCGCCATGAAGACGCCTAGCATGCCTGTCTGCAGTATCAAAAACCAGATGTAGTATTCCTTCACCCGCTCTTCGATCGCACTCCATGAGGAGAGGATGGAAATCCATCCCAGCAGCGTTGTGAGCATGATGAGCAGAAACGAAATGCCGTCAATGCCAAGGTTGTAACCTGCTCCGATGGAAGGTATCCAGTTATTCGCGCTGCCCTCAAGAAACTTGAAGCCTGGCTCGAACCGTTGTGCCCAGAACATTGGCACCAATGGAATGGAGACCAGCAAGCCGGCGAGCGCGAAGATGTTCGCGATCCAGCGAATGGCGTTTTTGTTCTCCCCAGGAACAAACAGAAGAAGAAGAGCGCCGACCATCGGCGTGAAAAGAATTATCGAAAGAATGTGACTCTGCATTTTTTATAGTCCACTAACCTGGGCGAAAGCGCCCGCCGCACACGACATCAATGCCATGCGTAATAGAAAGCGAAACCCAGTAGGCCGGCCACCATGACCAGTGCATACCACTGCACCAATCCCCATTGCACAAGTCGTGCCGGATAGGAGAGCAAACGGGCCAGGATGGCGGGGCCATTGACCAACACGCCGTCGATGATCCACTTATCCCACCAATTCGAAAGTGTTCCAGAGAAACGCGTAATCCAACCTGCACCATTCACGGTGCCATCAATCACATTTGAATCAATCCATGACGACGCCTCGCCGGCGCCCATTACGCCAAGACGCATGTCTCCCACTTTGCGGCGGCCGGTGAAGGCGTAATCGTATGCTTCATCCACGTAATATTTATTGAGTAGTGTGGAGTAAACCGGAGGCGCTGCGGCAGCGATGGGCTCTGTATAGCCCTTGTCCGCGTGACGGTAAGCCCTCCACGCCATTCCCCAACCTGCGACAGCCGCAGCCAGGGAGAAGAGCATCAGGAAATGTTCCGCGCCACTGGTGTGCTCTTCTTCTTTTGCGCCCGCCGCCAACTGTGCCGACTCGCCTTCTGTCTGCAGCACTCTGGCTTCTTTGGCGAAGACCGGCTCCAGGAATTTTTCGAAGCGATTCGATCCACCCAGGCTGTGTGGCCATCCCAGAAATCCCGCAAACAAAGAGAAGAAGGCCAGAATAACCAGAGGGACTGTCATCGACTTTGGCGATTCGTGGATATGATGTTCCACCTCGTGGCTCATGCGGGGCCGCCCGTGGAACGTCAGATACATCAGGCGAAACATATAAAACGCCGTCATCAGCGCAGTGCCATAGCCGACGAGCCAGAGAAAACGATACGCGCCACCTTCGGCCGACCATGCTTGCCATAAGATTTCGTCTTTGGAGAAAAATCCGGCAAAGGGAAAAATACCGGCAATGGCCAACGTCGCGACGAACATGGTCCAGTGAGTGATCGGGATCCGGCGGTGCAGATCGCCCATATTGCGCATATCCTGCTCTCCACTCATGGAGTGAATCACGGCGCCTGAACCAAGGAACAACAATGCCTTGAAAAAAGCATGAGTAAAGACGTGGAAGACGCCAGCCGCAAACGCTCCGATGCCGAGAGCAAGGAACATGTATCCCAACTGCGAGACAGTGGAATAGGCGAGCACGCGCTTGATGTCGTTTTGCACCAGGGCAATCGTTGCGGCAAAGATTGCCGTCAGCGTTCCCACAATCGCCACCGTTTTCATGGAAGTCGGCGCCAGCACGAACAGTGCATTCGATCGCGCCACCATGTAGACACCCGCAGTGACCATCGTGGCGGCGTGGATGAGTGCCGAGACTGGTGTCGGACCTTCCATCGCGTCGGGCAGCCACACATAAAGCGGCAGCTGCGCGGATTTTCCGCAGGCGCCTACGAACAGCAGTAGCGTAGCCACGGTAATGACGGGATCTCCGATAGAAAACTTTCCGCTACGGGCTAATTCGGTCACTTCCGTCAAGCGCAGCGAGCCGAAGTACCAGGCTATGGTGAACATTCCCAGCAGAAATCCGGCGTCTCCAATTCGGTTCACGATGAAAGCTTTGTTCGCCGCGTCGGTAGCCGACTTGCGGTGGAAATAGAATCCGATCAACAGGTACGAACACAGACCCACGCCTTCCCAACCCACAAACATCAGCGCGTAATTGTTCCCCAGAATCAGGGTCAGCATGGAGAACATGAACAGATTCAGATATCCGAAGAAACGGTAATACCCGCCTTCGTGCGCCATGTAGCCGGTCGAATAAATGTGGATCAACATTCCGACGCCGGTTACAAACAGCAGCCAGATGCTGGAGAGTGGATCGAGCAAGAAGCCTGCATCCGCTTGAAATGGGGCCGGAGTGCCGTCGTGCTTGAGGTAAGTCAGGTGACCGGTATCCGATCCAAGCCAGGTGTAGAGAATATTCTCGTAAGGCTTTCCCGGATTATGGCGGGCGTAATCCGAGTACTGCCAAACTGCGCCGCAGGCCAACAGGAACGCGATCACCACTGCGCCGACGCACACGGCATTTACCGTGGATTTCTGCAGCTTACGGCCAAAGAAAAACATCGTGGCTGCCCCAAAAGCCGGCAGCAGCGGGATTATCCAGATGTGTGAAAGAAAGAACATTATTTAAGAACCAGCAGTTAGCACTTGGCATTTAGCACTTAGCCACCACCCGGGGGTTTCCCACATCTGCAAGTCCCTGTGATGGCCAAATGCTAAGTGCTAATTGCTAAATGCTGCTCTTCTACCATTTCAACAAATCCACTTCGTCCATATTTACGGTCTCTTTGTTGCGGAAGAAGGCAATCAAAATTCCCAGGCCGACCGCGGCTTCAGCGGCGGCGTCGGTAATCACAAAAATTGCAAATACCTGGCCGTGCAGCCCGTAGATCCGCGAAAATGCCACGAGGTTGAGGTTGACCGCATTTAAAATCAGTTCAATCGACATCAGCACAATCACTACGTTGCGGCGCGTCAATACTCCGATTACTCCCAAAACGAATAATGCCGCAGCCACGACCAGATAATGCAATGTGGTAATTGGAACCATGTATCAAAACTCCTCTGGTCTCAGGTGTCAGGTCTCTGGCAACTCGCTCGAGAGCCAAAACTGGCACCCGAGACCCTGCGACCGGAGACCTGACCTGCTTCAAATTCTCTTCTTCGCCATGACCACCGCTCCGATAATCGCCACCAGCAACAACAACGAAGCGATCTCAAAGGTGAACATGTAATTGCCGTAAAGCATAACCGCGATCTGCTGAGTGTTCGACTGTTCCGGCAACTGGGCTACCCGATCAGGAAATAGAGATTTCCCTTTGGTGTAGACCAGCACGAATAGCACTCCCAAGGCGACCGCAGCCAAAATTCCAACCACCCACTGCTTGTTGAACTGCTCTTCCTTCTGCGACTTCTCGATGTTGACCAGCATGATCACGAACAGGAAAAGGACCATGATGCCGCCCGCATAAAGAATGATCTGCACGCCGGCGACAAACGGTGCATAGAGCATCAGGTAAAGTCCGGCCTGCCCGAGTAGAGCCAGAATCAACGCCAATGCGGAGTGAACCGGATTACGGCGTGTGATCACCAGGACGCCGGCGATCACAGTCAGCCCGGAGAGAAAGTAGAAGAAAAAAGTTGTGGCTACAGGCTGCATCAGAGCAAGACCCCCGCAACTGCGGTCAGGATGAGCACGCCGATTCCGACTGGCAACAATACTTTCCATCCCACTTTCATAAGCTGATCGAAGCGATAGCGCGGGAAGGTCCCGCGATACCAGATGTACAGGTACATAAAGAAAGCAACCTTGGCAACAAGAGGAGGCCGATCAGTCCCAAGATAACGCCGAATCCCGCCAGACCAATCGTCTGCACCCGGAAATATGGATGCTTGGGCATGCGAAACACGCCCACGAAGGCCATCAGCCCTAGCAGAAGGAATGTCGCTCCTGGGAGCACCGAAAAGACCAGGTCCCAAGTGCTTCCGCTCAATAGATGCGGAAAGGGACGAAGCCATCCGCCCAGCCACAGAGTTACTGCAATCGACGAGACCGCAATCATGGCCGAATATTCGGCAAGAAAGAAGAGCGACCAGCGGAAGCCGCTGTATTCGGTGTGAAAGCCCGCAGTGAGCTCGGATTCGGCCTCGGGCAGATCAAATGGCGCACGGTTGGTTTCCGCCACCATGGCTACCGCAAAAACAAAAAACGCGATTAGCCCAAGCGGAAAGAACTTAAATGCAAACCATACCTGCTGTGCCTGCTGCGATTGGACAATGCCAATCATGCTCAGGGTTCCGGTGCCGGTCGCGTTGAGGCTGGTCATCAGCACAGCCGAAACTACTGCCAACCCCATGGCTATTTCGTAGGACACCATCTGTGCGCTCGAGCGTAGCGCTCCCATCAAGGGATAATGGGAATTGGAAGCCCATCCTGCCATCACAATCCCCAACACGCTCAGTGATGACACGCCAAGCATAAAAAGGACACCAATGTTCATATCGGTCACAGCATGCGTGGGCCCGAAGGGTACGACAATAAAGACTGTGAATGCAGTGATGACCACAACAATGGGCGCGACCCAGAAGACAAAGCCGTCCGCCTGCGACGGCATGATGTCTTCCTTGATCAGCAGCTTTATGGCATCTGCGATCGGCTGCAGAAGGCCGTGTGGTCCCACGCGCATGGGGCCGAGACGAACTTGCATGTGCGCTAAAATTTTTCGTTCCAGCCAGTTCATCGCAATCACTGCGACCGATAGTCCCAAAAAAATGAGCAGAATATAGACGGACGCCCAGAACACGTTGCCGGCCTGGCCGGGGGTTGTGCTGCTGCCGAGGTAAGATTTGATGTACTCGACCATCAGCGATCTACCTCGCCCAAAACAATGTCGAGTGTGCCGATCACCGCAATAACATCTGCTACCAATTGATCACGCACCATCAAATCCAACGCCTGCAGGTTGACGAAAGAAGGTGGTCGCACCCTTACGCGATATGGCTGCGTCGATCCGTCGCTGACGATGAAGTATCCCAATTCACCTTTAGGAGCTTCGATCGAGTGATAAATCTCACCCAGCGGAGGCTTTATCACCTTAGGAACTTTGGCCATGATCGGCCCTTCGGGAATTCGATCGATGGCCTGAGCGATAATCCGGAGCGACTGCCGCATTTCCTCCATGCGAACGATGTACCGGTCGTAAGTATCACCGCTCTGCCCAATTGGGATTTCGAAATCGAAATCAGCGTAAGCAGCATAGGGTTGCGCTTTGCGGATGTCCCACTTCACACCGCTGGCACGCAGGACGGGCCCCGTGACTCCCAACGCTACGCAATCCTTTGCCGAGATCGTGCCTACACCTTTGGTTCGTTCCACCCAGATGCGGTTCGTAGTGAGCAGTTCTTCGTACTCCCCAATCTTAGGAGTGACGAACTCGAGAAACTTCTTTACTTCGCGCTCGAATCCTTCGTAGGTTTCGTACAAACAGCCGCCGATGCGGAACGCGTGCGTGGTGAGGCGAGCTCCACAGTATTTCTCAAAGATCTTGAGGATCTCTTCCCGATCACGGAAGGTGTAAAAAAGCGGCGTGATGGCACCGATATCGAGTGCGTGCGTGCCCAGCCAGAGCATGTGGCTGGCCAGTCGGTTCAGTTCGGCCAGAATGACGCGTATGTATTTCGCGCGCGGCGGAGCTTCAACGTTCAACAGCTTTTCTACTGACTCGCAATACCCCAGACCATTCGAAACCGCGGCGACATAATCCATGCGGTCCACGTACGGATTGAACATGGTGTAGGTACGATGTTCTGCGATCTTCTCCACCCCGCGATGGAGATATCCGATCACACACTCCGTGCCCAGGACTTTTTCGCCGTCCAGTTTCAGGATGACGCGTAGCACCCCATGCGTCGCCGGATGCTGCGGGCCCATATTGATGATGAGTTCGTTGCTGTCGAGAAACGTTTTCTCGTGTTCTTGCAGTTCCAAGTGAAAGGTGGGATCGGTCATTGCCCGCTCTCGATCCCGAGGTTGATCTGCACCCACTCTTGATCCTGTTGGA
The DNA here is from genome assembly GCA_001918935.1 of Acidobacteriales bacterium 13_1_40CM_3_55_5. Lineage (GTDB taxonomy): Bacteria > Acidobacteriota > Terriglobia > Terriglobales > Acidobacteriaceae > 40CM-3-55-5. The sequence continues at coordinate 8,379 of MNGW01000166.1, forward strand.
TGATTCCGTAATCCTTGCGTAGCGGGTGGCCCTTCCAGCCGTCGGGCAGCAGGATGCGCTTCAGGTTGGGATGTCCGTCGAAACGGATGCCAAACATGTCGTAGACTTCGCGCTCCAGCCAGTTCGCGGCTGGCCAAATCGGGACCGCACTAGGCACACTCTCACCGTCCGCAATCATGGTCTTCACTCGAATGCGCTCGTTACGCGGGAAAGAATAGAGGATCCAAATCACGTCAAACTGCTTCTCGCGTTGCGGATAGTGCACTGCCGTTATGTCCACGCAGTAATCAAATAGTTCCTGGTCGCGAAGAACTTGCAGCAACTCGCTGACGAGCGAGGGTTCGACGATCATGTAATTCTGGACAAGGTAGGTATTGGCTTCGCGAATCCCCGAACCGTAATGCGTTTTGAGCTTCGCGACCATCGGCGAATCCCATGCAGCGGGAGTAGGACCGGCCGGTTTGGAAGGCGCAGCGGCTTCAGGTTTTTGGACAAGTGTGGACTGTACGGTGCCGGATATGGGCTCGCCCGCCGCTGGTTTCGGCTGCCCAGTCGGCGGCGGTGTAGGCGACTTGGTTTCCTCGGACATGGCTATGAAACTGGAAGCACCGGCGCCGCGAACTCTCTGAAAAAAGGAACGTTAACTTTTAACAGCTTGTAATTATTGTGTCAACGGCGCTAGCGTCGCGGGAGTTGAAAACGTTCCACCAGATCCCGAATTCTTTCCGCATCCCGCTTGCGATGTCCGTGGCTGGAAATGGGATTGCTTCCTCCGGAAGAATCGATACGAATGTCAGACCAGAATACTCCGGTTGAAATCTGCACCGACGCCACCGCCGGGATCGCGATGCTCTCTTGTGTGCCGCCAAACAGCCGGGGCTTGATGCGCAACACGTGTTCCGGGCTGACCACAATACGAGTGGGAAAGAAAAAATTCCCGCGCGTCAATCGGCTGGCCGTAAAGCTCTCCGCGTTGGATGTCGCATCAGCCATGTTTCCACTCTCTCTGATTTCCGGGCTCGCTCGTCAACCAAAGGCTCACTGGCTAAATGCCAAGTGCCTGTTTCTACACCCATTCCAGAGCGCCTTTTTTCCAGATCCAGATGTAACCCACAATCAGAATGGCAAGGAAGATCAGCATCTCAATCAAGCCAAACATGCCTAGCGCCTTGAACTTCACCGCCCAGGGGAATAGGAAGATAGTCTCGACATCGAAGACCACGAACAGGATGGCGACAATATAGTAACGGACGGTGTAACGGCCCCGCGAGTAATCGACTGGATCGATGCCGCATTCGTAAGGCATTAACTTCTCTTTGCTCGGATTTTCCGGCCGTACGAGTTTGGCAGCCAGGAGCGTGACTGGAATCAGAATCCCGATCAGCGCGATGAATATAAAAATGGGAACGTAGTTCTGTGGCATCAGCTTCCTCAGGACGCTTCTCTACTGACTTTCAGAAAACAGCAAGCCAGTAATACTATCGCCGACAGCCCGCGGCTTCAAGGACTCTTAGTGCGACAGGGGTGGTTCTCGAACGCACCAACGGTTGCTCATGTTTATAATCGCTCCTTCGCATTAAGTGCTTGTCCGAACAAGGAACCCCATTGGCGCTCGACGAAAAAATCTACGAACTGCGGCGTGAGAAGCTGAAACAGATTGAAGCTCTTGGGCAGCCCGCCTATCCCCACAAGTACGAGTTCACTCACACCCTTCCGCAGGTGTTATCCGATTATTCGGACAAAACGGCGGAGCAACTGGAGGCTCCACGGGTGAACCTGCGTGTTGCCGGACGAATCATGGCCATCCGGCTGATGGGCAAAGCAGGCTTCGCCCACTTGCAGCAAAGCGGCCAGCGCCTACAAATCTACGTAAAAAAAGACGCGGTCGGCGACAAGGGATTCGAACTCTACAAGCTGCTCGATCTCGGCGATCACATTGGCGTCAGCGGATATCTGTTCCGCACTCGTACTGGTGAACTTTCGGTACACGTGGACGAGATTACTTTCCTTTCCAAAGATCTGCTGCCCTTGCCGGAAAAGTGGCACGGGCTGACAGACGTCGAACTACGCTATCGCCAGCGGTACCTCGACCTGATTATGAATCCGGAGGTGCGCGAAGTTTTCTTAAAGCGCAGCAAACTGGTCCAGTCTCTGAGGCGGTCGCTTGACGCGCAAGGGTTCGTAGAAGTTGAGACGCCCATGATGCAGCCGATCGCCGGTGGCGCGGTGGCCCGCCCGTTTGTCACCCATCACAATACGCTCGACATGGATTTGTATCTCCGGATCGCACCCGAGCTTTACCTTAAGCGATTGACCGTCGGCGGGCTAGATCGCGTGTACGAGATCAATCGCAACTTTCGCAACGAGGGCCTGGGATGGCGCTGGAATCCCGAATTCACCATGCTTGAGTTCTATCAGTCCTACACCGATTTTCGCGGAGTGATGGACCTCACACAAAACTTAATCGAGCAGGCCGCGAAGGACGTCACTGGGGGGACGAAAACCAAGTGGGGAGAGAACGAGATCGATTGGACAGGCTCGAACTGGCAACGCATGACCATGCGCGAGGCGATTATTCGTTATTGGCCGGATGCCGCCGGCACAAAGCCTGCGATGTCCGATTTCGCTTCACAGGATTCGGTAAAGGCTCTGGTACAGCGCTTCAACACTGCTCACGCTCACATCGCCTATGATCCGAATGAGCCGCCGGGAAAAACAGTTGCGAATCTTTTTGAGGAAACGGCGGAAGAGCACCTAATTCAGCCGACGATCATTTACGAGTTCCCAGCGGCGGTCTCACCACTTTCAAAAAATAAGGCCGATGAGCCAGATTGGGTGGAGCGCTTCGAAGTATTTGCCGGAAAGATGGAAATTGCCAATGGCTTTAGCGAGCTCAACGATCCCGAGGAGCAGCGACGCCGCTTCGAGCAGCAGTTGAAGGAGCGCGAACGTGGTGACGAAGAAGCACACCAAATGGACGAGGACTACATCCGCGCCTTGTCGTATGGAATGCCACCGGCAGGAGGTGTCGGGGTGGGAGTGGATCGCCTCGCCATGCTACTGACTGACTCGCACACTATTCGTGATGTGATCCTGTTTCCCTTGCTCCGCCCGGAGAAGGATTCCGCGACGGAGGAATAGTGACAAGCCATAGTTATCGAGTCACCGCGAGTTCCGGTTAGAGTGTTTGGTTCCTCTAGGGCTTTTGTCGCCGTTTTAATTCGTTGAGGTGGTGCGATGCCTGTTCTGAGACCACTTCCAGGCTGTAGAGACGATATCTTCGAGCGAGCGTGTCGCGTTCCAGCTCAGCAATTTCTCCGCGCGGGTTGGATCGGCCACTAATTTAGCCGGATCCCCCGGCCGTCGCGGCGACACCCGTTTAGGAACTTCCCGCCCGGAGATTCGTTCAATGGTGGAAATGACCTCGCGCACGGAATTCCCTTTGCCCGTCCCCAGGTTCAATTCCGCCGACTTTCCGCCGTGCAGATGCTCGAGCCCCAGCACATGCGCCTCGGCTAGGTCATTCACATGAATGTAATCGCGAATGCAGGTGCCATCAGGCGTCGGATAATCGTCGCCATAAATTTCGAGTACACCGCGTTCCCCGTGGATCGCCTCGAAGGCCGCCGGAATTAGGTGAGTCTCGGGGTTGTGAATCTCGCCGATTTGTCCGGTCTCATCAGCGCCGGAGGCATTGAAATAACGAAAGCTCACGAAACGCAATCCGTAAGCACGATCGTAGGCCTCAAGAGCGTGTTCAAATGCCAGCTTGGAAGCGCCGTACGGGTTGACCGGCAAGCGCGGAGTCTCCTCGGCGATGGGTATTGTTACGGGATTACCGTAGACCGCACAGGTCGAAGAGAAAATAAACTTGCGTACCTTGGAATCCAGCACTGCGTCCAAAAGTGAAAGACCGGCAACCAGGTTATTGTGAAAATATTTTCGTGGATGTGAGACAGACTCTCCAACATAGGCATGGGCGGCGAAATGCATGACCGAATCGACGCGCCGTAGCAGAGTTGCCAATTTAACGGTGTCGGAAGTATCGCCGACGACCAATTCAAATCCGTCGGCGAGGGAGGTATGCCCCGTCGACAGATTGTCATAGATAATGACTTCATAACCTTTGCGCTTCAGGGCATGGGCCGCATGACTTCCGATATATCCTGCGCCTCCAATCACCAGCACGGACAATTCGACCTCTTTGGGTAGCTGACGTTTCCGGTCAAGCGGGAAGGATTTTAGCAGAAACTCAGTGCGCGAAAAGGCAAGCTCGCACATCACCGACTGAGGATGCAGATCCTCTCAGCTTCGAACGCCAAGTCGACGGCTTGCGAATTTATTCGTACATCTGCCGGCAGGCACTGGACGTCGAACGGCTTCTAGAACATGTAAAGCAGATCAAACTGCATACGCTTGAGCCACGGCTCGGTGGTTCCCGGCGTTGTTCCGGGCGCCACAATCGAATGTTGCAGATTACTATTCAGAGTGCGGCCTACCCACAATACGTAGCTGGCTGTGATACTGGGACGAAGTTTCCATTGGGCATAAATTCGGTGTTGCAGAATGTTGGTGGGCGCACGCTGCTCGCTCTCAGAGAACGACGCGATGATTGCATCCTGCTCCTCTCGTTCAAACGCATATCCGAATTGCACATCGTTCCTGTTCTTCAATTGTCCCAAGCTAAGGTCTGCGAAATAACCGTGGGACTGTTTTCCCAGGTTGGTTGCGTTTCCTGTCGCATCGAGCGGATGATCTGCAGCATTCAGGTTGTTTTGGTACTCGAGCATCAAATTCAGGGGAAACCGGCTGATTCCCGTCTTCAGCTGGTTGTTGAGGATGAGGTCAGCATAGAGGAATTGGGAAAGGAAATGAATCTTGCCACTAGAGTCGGTAAACGTGGCGTTGGTAAAGCCCTGCGGACCGTATACGCACGGCGGAACGCTGGGCAGACCGAGGCCTGACGCACATCCCGGACCTTCGCCCGGAACGGTGGTCGTGGCCTGAACCGCGAAGGCAGACGCATTCAGAATCGCATCCACATTCCGCCAGTTCAGGATAGTGAACGAAGGCGTGCTGCTGAAAATCCCAACTTCCAGTTTCCCGGAGACCTGACCACCGACAGCGAATGAATCGTGACCAGTTAAGAATTTGGAGCTGTTGTTCTCGCTGAAGAGCATTTGTATTGCCTGAGCGGTGAAATTCTTGAGCACTGGGGTGCTCAGGTCGAAAGAAAGCTTCTCGCTGAAGCCCTCTGGATTGATATCCGGATCGAAAGTGACTGAAGTGCGCTGCCAAGTGTAGGCAAATTTGCCACCGGTCAATTGCAGCCACCGATGGGCTACCGGTTGGTACGTGATGTACCCTCGATCCAGCCCAATGGTTTTTCGGTTGAAGAAGTTGGTCACAGTCTCGTTGGTCGAATTAGAGTCGCCCAAAGAGCCGGTCGCCAGAAACAACCCGGCAGTAAA
>MNGW01000130.1:0-20903 GCA_001918935.1 Acidobacteriales bacterium 13_1_40CM_3_55_5
TGTAAGTGCTAAATCGAATGTGAGTCCACCAGTCATCAAACATCTTAATGGCTTCCAATGCCACGCCCTGAGTGCACACGTCCAGAGCTTTTGTAAATGCGTTATGCTTCGCCTGGTCAGAAAAGAACGTTTGCAAAATATTGTAGCCGTGCTGTACCTCGCGATAGTCGGACATACAATTCGTATTTCGCATCCAGAAGCGTTTGCTCCTGATGATGCTTATCGCCGACTCCGCGGTCGTATAGTGAATCAACCTCGCGTGATTTGGTCTGGTTCCTTCTCGAAAAGCGCACGCCTTTGCCTCGCCGCATACGGCATAAAAATATTTGCCAGCCGTACCGCCTGATCGTATTGTTCTGGAGTGAGAATCGGGTTGAGAGCTTCGTTTCCCAATGGGTGCTCCTCGCAACGACACTGTAGTTTAACTCGGGGGTGCACAGAGGAAATGGCCTACCATTGAAGCTCGGAGGCTCGCGGGCCTCATTTGTGAAAGGGTGCGGATTTCTATATCGTGCGATTTGGAATCAGCGATACCTGGAGCTCGTGTAAGTCCATCAAGTGAACCTGCAGTTACTTAATAGGTGTGAGGTTTGCCGTGCGTAGAACAGCTTTCTCGGCGGCTTCGGGCAACTCGACAGGGACAAAATATTCTTCGGGGATAAAGATAATCGTCGCCCGACTCGTCAATCACGCGGAGATGATGGTGCTTGGCGGCGGCAGGGGCGGCGACGACCTGATACAGCTTTCGCAATTCCAGCGAAGCGGGATAGTCCTTGTTCTTCACGCAGACGACGAATCGTGGTTGTGGCTCACTCGGTCTCATAGCTCAGGATGCAGAATGTCAGTCTCGTTGGCGGAGTATGGCTGCGATCACGCGAGGGCTGCGGCGGCCGTGCAGCACGGCAATTACGATGAGCGGTTTTTCGTCCGCAGCGTAGACAATCACATAGTCTCGTACTGATTGAAACCGCAACGGCCGTGCGGTGAGGTCGGGGCGGCTGTGGCCCTGCTGAGGAAAGGCGACGAGGGAGCGGAGCATTTGGTAAATCTCGTCGAGGACACGGTCGGCAGCAACAAGATTGTCGGCTGCGATGTATTCCCAGATTTCGTCCAGGTCGTTGTAGGCCTCCGGGTGGAGGACAAATCCGGTCACGAACGGCTGGTGCGACGGCCTTCACTTTTTCGCCGGAGGCGGGCGAAGGATTCTTCGCCGTCAAGCGGCTTCACGCGACCGCTCTTGAGGTCGTCGTAGCGGCTGTCCAGCATTTCACGCACTTGGGAGAGTTCTTGCAGGTATCCGGCCAGTGCATCCTCGACGAGGTCGTCGGGGGCGCGGCCGGTTTTCGCGGCGAGCTCCTGTAAGCGGGACTCGGTTTCCGGACTAAAGTTCACTTTCATTAAGGTTAGTGTAGAGATGCGTGCTGGCTGTGTCAAAGCTATTGCCGGTCGGCGTTTGTTTCATGCCAAGTTGCCGAGGTAGCGTCCCAATCTGGGCATTGCCCACGTAGCGACAGGTGACCTCGCCTGTCCAAACCAGCACGCGGGGCGATAAGATTTGAGATGAAACCGCCCAGGCGAGTCGCCTGGGCCTACGCGGGCGGCACACCAGCTAGAGCCGCTTTTCATGTTCGAGCAGCGGCATGCCAAAGAAATCCCCGATATTTCCCGAGCGACGGTAGCCGTGCTTCTCGTAGAACCTCATGGCGGCTTCGAGGGGCAAAGTTGTGTCCAGAGTGATTCGCTTGCAGCCGCGAGAGAGCAGCCAGGCTTCGATGGCTGCCAGCAGTTTTGCGGCAACGCCACGGCCATGCCACTCAGGTAGGACTGCCATGCCGCGAAGGTGGGCTTCTGCGATGTCGGGATGCCACGTCGTGGAGATTGTTCCGACGACATTTCCGGCCACCGTGGCGACTAGGACATGCATCTGCTGTAGACGGAGCTGCACGGTTTCATTGGTTAGGACGGTATCTATAAAAGCGGGCGGCGTGTAGTCTCTGCGATATTGCTCGAAAGCGGCCGACAGGCATTTTAAGATCGCCGTCGCATCTTCGCTCGTAGCGGTACGAATCACAATATTTACTGGCGAATCCATTCTCGATGCGATTCTACCGTGGTGAAGTCGAGAGCAGCTCGCTGAGTCAGCGCAGGTTAGAATCGAATGCTAGTGAGGTGATCATGAATCGTGTGTTGATAAGTTTTCTATTACTGATTGCAGCGGCGCAGCCGGGCAGCGGACAACAACAACCAACTGCTCCCATGGATTGCCATCATGGAGCGGCGGAGAAACATTTTGACCGGATTCTGATCGTGGTTTTGGAAAATCAGGCCTATGTATCGGGTATTAAGGATCCCTACCTGAAACAATTGGCTGACGAAGGGCTTGAGTTCACGAATTACAGAGGGGTGGAGCATCCGTCTTATCCGAATTATCTGGCAATGATAGCGGGGAGCACTTTCGGTCTTCATGGGTGGTTTGGGGATAATCAAAAGAATTTTCCCGACGATGAGAAACATCGAACGATCGGGGATCTGATTGAGTGGAAGAATTATGCGGAGGATTATCCGGCGAAACCTGGACAGCCGCCTTATTTAAAATCGACTTTTAGAAAGTATGCGCGGAAGCATGTGCCCTTCCTGAGTTTTAAGAAGATCCAGAAAAAGGGGTACGAGAATGTTGTCGGGGTAGACACCAAGGATCCCAACAACGCTTTTGTCACGGATGTGAGCAATTCACGTAAAGATCAGAAAGACAGCCAGCACAAGAATCTCCCTACCTTCATGTTGTATACGCCTAACATGGACGATGATGGACACGATACGAATCTTGCGACAGCGTCCCGCTGGTTGAAGAACTTTCTTGAAAACTGGTTTCCTCCCGAGGCTCGCGGCGGCACCTTGACGGTCATCACCTTTGATGAAGGCGAGCCGCCGGAGGAGGAGTCGAATCACATCTACACCATATTTTTGGGCGACATGGTGAAAAAGGGGCAAAAGATAAATACTCGTTATGATCATTTTGATCTGCTGCGGACGGTTGAGAATAATTTTGGCTTGGTGCAATTGAATTACGGGGATTGCAAAGCTACCGGGATGACTGGGATTTGGAAATGACGGCGGCTGGAAATGAGGATACTTCTGCGGCGGGAAACGCGCCTCTTCCCTGCTGTAAAGTTTTTAGCCTTTGTTGCCGATGAAGATTGCAAGGACCGATTTGCTCTTCCCCGTGGGCCGTCTGGGCATTGCTGGTAATGATACTTTTGTACCCAAGGATTGGCCTTTTGCTCCTTTGCCAAGGCCCGAAAGCCAAGCCAGAATAGGGTTTCACGGCACGAATGACTCCGGTTATGGACGAATCGCTGGAAACCGCTGTTTCTGCCGTACCTCGCAGCAGGAAATTTTCCGCCCGGGTTGCCCTGGTTGACCTCAAGGAATCGACTGGAAAAGTTCTGCGTGACTGTTTTAAACAGTTTGGCATTGAAACGCTGGTTGTTACCGACAATGCTGTGGAGCGTTTGCCTCGGGAAAAATTCGAAGCCTGCGTATTGAAGCTTAGCCCAGGAGCCGAGTTGGTCATGGACTCAGTGCGAAGATCTGCGTCCAATGGCAAGATGGTGATCTACGGGCTGGGCGGCAGTGCGCAAGAAGCAATGCAGTATTCCAAGTACGGAATAAACGCAGTTTTTCACGAGCCGGTGCAGCGCCCGGCAGTGCTGAAAGTGGTGCGGGCCACGCAGATGCTTGTGGCGCACGAATTTCGACGTTATCTGAGGATTCCGGTGATTACGGAAATTTCGGTTGCAACTGCTGACAACAAGCGGCGCTTTAACGCCATTAGCCAGGAAGTCAGTTCGGGAGGCATGTCCATTAGGAGCGACGAGGAAGTGCCGCTCGATCAAGCTTTGGAGATTTCATTTGCGCTTCTCACGCTGCCCCGCATATGGGTGCGTGGTACCGTGTGTTGGGCCAAACCTTCCAGTAAGAATTTCGGCATTCGCTTCGATCTCCAGGATGAGCGACGTCTGCGGATCAAAGAGTGGATCGAAGGTTATCTGGCAGATTAAAACGTTCATCTCCGGTAAGCCTCATATTTCCAATTCGCGCGATACAAAAATTCTCATAACTGTTAATGGATAAATCAGGTCATCACTGTATTGTTTCCGCCTTTAAGCACAGTCTACCCTGAAATAGGACTCCGGTTTTGTCTGCCGATGGCGAGAGCGGAGTCCTGAATGAAGACTTATCTCTGATAAAGGAGACATCACTCATGAATGAGGATCGAGTGCAAGGCAAATGGAAACAGATGAAGGGTGCGCTGAAGTCTCGCTGGGGCAAGCTGACCGACGACGATCTCGACGTCATTGAAGGACAGAAAGATCAATTGGTCGGCAAAGTCCAAGAACGATATGGGATCGCGAAAGACGAAGCGCAAAAGCAAGTGGATGAGTGGAATCGAGTGAATCGAGATGCTGAAATGCGGGAAGCGGAGGCTGAGCGGCAACGTAAGGCCAGCTAGTCAATAAATCCCCACAAAGGAGTCGCCGGCGCGGCTCCCTTTTTTTTGGATGTTTGTGTCCCTTCATGAATCCGCGCGGCGCATGTAGAATCAAATCCAGCAATGGCCGGCGTTTCCCAACTGATTCAGATTGAAGCTTACCCTGTGCCGCGGCAGGCAAAACCAGCATGGCTGAAAGCCAAGGCTCCGGTTGGCGATAACTTTCACAATTTGAAGAAGCTGGCGCGCGGCTTGGGATTGCATACAGTTTGCGAATCGGCGCAATGTCCGAATATTGGTGAGTGCTGGAACCACCGCACGGCAACTTTTATGCTGCTCGGGGATATCTGCACCCGGCGCTGCGGATTCTGTGCTGTGCCCAAAGGCAGACCTGGGCCAATCGATCTGGACGAACCACGGCGTGTTGCGGAAGCGGTTGCGAAGTTGGGATTGAAGCATGCGGTTGTGACCAGCGTGAATCGCGATGACGATAATGTGGGCGGCGCGCGGATTTTTGCCGGGACCATTCGTCAGGTTCGTGAGCTTTCGCCTGAGTGTCGTATCGAAGTCCTGATTCCTGATTTTCAGGGTCTGGATGAGGCGCTGAAGATTGTGCTCGATGCACGCCCCGACGTTCTGAACCATAACACCGAGACGGTTCCGCGGCTGTATCGTGTTGTACGCTCTGGGGCGCGCTATGAACGCACGCTCAGGCTATTGGAGAACGCGAAGAAAATTTCTCCTGGGATGGTCACCAAGTCAGGGGTGATGGTCGGGCTGGGAGAGACTATTACGGAATTAGTGGAAGTATTTAGTGATCTTGGCCAGCGTGGGGTGGACATCCTGACGGTTGGCCAATACCTGCGCCCGTCACGCGACCATCTTCCGATCGCGCGATTCTATACGCCTGATGAATTTCAATATCTGAAAAGCGAAGCGCTGCGCTTCGGCTTCCGTCATGTCGAATCCGGCCCGCTGGTGCGCTCCAGTTATCATGCGCACGAGCAGGCCGAAGCCACTTCGACGATTATCTAGCCAGGTTCAAACCCCGCTACCAAACACGGCAGGCATTCTGCCGAACCATGGCTGCATTCGGCTTGCAGTGGTATGCCTCCTGAAACTCAGGCATGTTGGAAACCACACCGTTTACTCGCCATCTTCCTGGAGAATGAGGATCGACTGTAACCAGCATGCGCGATAAAGCGTCGGTGCGATTCTGGCACCAGCCATTGGCCCATCCGAGAAAGAAGCGTTGTTGCGGAGTAAGGCCATCGATTGCGGCGGGTTGCTTGCCGGCCAGTGTGCTCAGAAGCGCCATGTAAGCAATGCGCATCCCTCCGTTATCAGCCACGTTTTCTCCCAAAGTCAAAGGCCCTCGTCTGAAACGCACTTGGTCCGCTGATCGAATTCCTTCTTGTCTTGCTCCGTCCACCAGTTGCGCAGGTTGCCTTGAGCGTCGAATTGGCTACCTTGGTCGTCGAAGCCGTGAGTGAGTTCGTGACCGATGACAGCGCCGATGCCGCCAAAGTTCATAGCATCGTCTGCCTGGTTGTCGTAAAACGGAGGCTGCAAAATTCCCGCCGGGAAGGTAATGTTATTCAGTTGCGGATTGTAACTGGCATTGACGGTGCTGGGTGGATAGGGCCAGTCATTCTTGTCCACGGGCTTGCCAATTTTATTTAGCTGGCGCTGGAACTCGAACTCATTCGCTCGTAATGAATTGCCCAACGCATCGCCACGCGCAATCTTGAGGCTGCTGTAATCGCGCCACTTGTCGGGATATCCGATACGATTACTAATAGCCTGCAGCTTAACCACGGCTTGTTTCTTGGTTTCTGGACTCATCCAGGAGAGGCTCTGAATGTCCTCTCCCAAGGCTTTTTCCAGCGCCTGCACCATTTTTAGAGTGCGGTCTTTGCCTTCAGCGCCGAAGGTCAGTTCTACGTATTTCTGCCCAACCGCTTCTCCTAAATCGCCATTGGTATAGCGTACGCAGCGCTTCCAGCGTGGGCTTAGCTCTTTCGTTCCGACCAAGGTCTTGGAAAAGAAATTGAAGTTTTCATTCACGAACTTTGTAGGAAGCAGGGCGGCATTGCCGTGCACCACGTGCCAGCGCAAGTAGGTCTTCCAGTCATCCAGAGAAGCAGTTTTTACGACCGAGTCCATCTGTTTGAAAAATTCGGGTTCGGTTACATTCACCACTTGCGTGGCAGGCGCACCAATTCCTGTCAGGTAAACGTTCCAATTAAAGTCGGGACTCAGGGCTGCGAGGTCTTTGGCTTCGAGTTTGTGATAGACCTTGTTGGGGTCGCGACGGCTGACCCGATCCAGGGCGCCTTTGGCGAGTCCGGTTTCGATATCCATTACCGATTTAGCTTCTGCCGTTGCTTTGGCGGGAGCGTCGCCCAGCAATTCAAACATTTTCTGGACATGGTCTACGTATTGCTTGCGCAGTTCCACGGACTTGGCATCATCTTTGACGTAGTAATCGCGGTCGGGAAGTGCCATTCCTCCCTGATCGGCTTCTGCGATGGTCTGGGTCGCATCCTTGAAATCCTGATCGGAGGTGAAAGTGAACACGGCACCGACGGCTTGGCGGTGTAGCCGAACCAGCTCTTTCGCCAGGTCGGCTTTAGAATTCAGGTTCTCGATGGCCTTGAATTCGTCTGCAAGGGGGCGCGTGCCGGCTGCTTCGATTGCGGCTTCGTCCATGCAGGATTGATAATAGTCGCCGATTTTCTGTTCTACGGGGTTGCGTTTGGAATCGTTCGTAGAGTACTTCTCCAGGATTCCGCGAACAGTTTGTTCGCCGCGTTCCTCCAATTCGTTGAAACGTCCCCAGCTGGAATGATCGCCGGGGATCGGGTTCAGGGCTTGCCATTTGCTGCAAGCGTAGCCGTAAAAATCCGTGCAAGGATCGATATTTTTGTCGAGCATGTCCGCGGTGAAGCTGACATGCCCGGTCTGCGGCCGGGCGGCGGGCGCGCCAGATTGAGCCAGGGACAAACTCAGGAAGGCAAGCAAGAGCAAGGCAAGTACAAGTGAAGTAATTTTCAAAAAGCGCATGGTTGTTCCTCGCATAACAAGATTTTGTGTGCGCAGAAAAGCCTGCAGAATTAAAGCGGCGCGGCACGATACGGCCAGGCAAAATCGAGAGCGCCCCAAGGTATTTAGACGATCCGCACTGGGAAACGTCACCCAGATATACGGAGCTATTAGCTCACTGGTTCCTCAAAAGATTCTGAAATGGATAGTCAGATACTTTTTCGGATTTTCGCGAATCGACTTGACCAGGTGGCGGGTTTCCACCAGCATCTGATCTGCATTGTTGAACAATGACGGATCCCGGAGCAGCTTCCCGGCTGTACCTTCCCCGGCCTCCAGACGATCGGTAAGAACCGAGATCTTGTTCATGGTGTTCTGCAACTTTCTGGCAAACTCTTCGTCTTTGGCCAATACGCCGAGCGGCCCTTTGCCAGCATTCACGTCATCGGTAAGTTTCTTCACGTTGGCGATGGTCTCGTTGGCGTTGTTGTAGAGGGTTGGATCCTTGAGGAACTTGCCGGCGCTTCCCTTCCCAGCATTCAGGTCGTCGACCACTACATTCAGCTTGTCGATCGTGGCGTTGGCTTTGCGGTAAAGCTCATCGTCATTGAATAGTTTGCCCAGGGTACCTTCGCCTTGAGCGACCTTGTTAACCAATCCTTGGAATTCCGCCACCGTGGCGTTCAACTGGTTATAAAGTTTGGCATCGTAGATCAGCTTTCCGATAGAACCCTGGCCGCTCTCGACAAAAGCAATGATGCGATCGGCTCGCTTCAGCAGTGCATCCATGTTCTGTAGAGTGCTCTGGCCGGAGCGGACCATGTCCTGAAAATCGGGCCGCGCTCTGATGGGCAAGGAATCGCCGTTCTCAACCTCTGGGCCCTTGGCTTGCGAGCTATCAATATCGATGTAAGTCTCGCCCAGCACACCGGCAGTGGAAAGCGAAGCCTGCGAATCCTTGCGCAAGTTGAAGCGGTACTTTGAGCTCACCTTCATGGTGACTTGAACCGGGGTAAGTTGTTTGTCTTTGTCGCGAACAATGCGGATCTCGACCACGTTGCCGATATCCACGCCGTTCAAGCGCACAGGGGCTCCTTCGCGCAATCCGCTGGCGTTATCGAAATAGGCCTTGAGATAGATTTTCTTGGTGAAGAGTCCCGCCGTCCCACTCATGAGAAAAATCAGCGCGGCCAGCGTGATGCTGGCAAATAGCACCGTGAGCCCGACTTTTAGTTCGGACCACTTCAACTGCTTATTGCTAGGCACACGTTCTCCCAAGCAAAGTCATCGCGACGGAATACCCGGTGCTGCGTAGATACAGCTAGATTTAGTCATGAATCATAGCAGACCGCTGCGTGAGCTTCACGTTTTAAGCTCGCTGTAACTGTAGCGTCCTGGTCAACATTAAGGCAGCCAAATAGGCGCCGGCGCCGCACGCCAGCGTAATGTTCAGACCGAATTGAATTGCAATCACCATGGCCAGAACCGAGCCCAGAACGCTGGAAGCCGCATTCATCGCCCATGCCCATTCAACGGTGTTTTCTCCGGCATGATTGGACCGCGACTCGGAAATATCTACCGAAACTAAGCTGAGGGCACGCAAGCCAGTAGGAAACGGCATTCCCATGGCAAATCCCAGTGGGACCAGAAGCGCAGCGCTGACCAGCAGTTTCGCTATGAAAGCTAGGCCTACGAGGGCATTTAGCAGTCCCGTCAGGATGAATACGTAGAGCAGTAAGGCGGCAACGATTATTGTTAATGGCAACCATGCGCTACTGGCTTGGCCTAGCCATCGGCGGGAGGCGAGGCTGCCCGCGCCACTTGAAAGCAGTAGGAGGAAAACAACGACTGTCAGCGCGTAGGTGGGATGTCCGAGGAATAGAACGAAGCGCTGAATGAAGGCGATCTCCACCATAATGTAACCCAGACCCACAGCCACAAAGTACAGAAGTCGTTCCCAGCGATCTCGACGTCGTTGCCGCAGCGCCAAGGGAATCACGAGAAATGCGACTACAGCGATGACTGAAATGATTAGAACCATTCCCAGCACAGCCACGCCGAGGTTTACTTTCCAATCGATGCCCAGTTGCAAGGATTGTGGGCGCAGTATCTGGCCCAGCTTCAAGGTGAAGAAAAAGAATGGAGCGTTATCATTCACGGGGGCGACGTTGTAGGCATATTGGCGGGCGAATGCGGAAGGATTATTACTCGCGATCAGGCTGGAAAATGGATTATCGCCGGCATCAGAGGGCCGGTAAAGCGCTACCAGGTTGGGATAGCGGTTCAGATGCTGCTCAATTGCATTTTCTTCTTGCTGGCTGAAAGCGCTTTTTTTGGCCAGCACGACTACGGGAAGGCCATCTTCGTCCAAATCCCCTTCCGAGACGACGATGAAGTTCTTCGCCGGATTTTCCACGCCCAAGCGGTGCAGAGCTTCCATCGCGACTGAGACCACACGTAAAGCTTCGCGCGGCTGTTGGAACTCCCATCGGGTGATGGCGATCATTCCGTCAGGTTTTAGATGCGCGAAATATTCCTGGAAGGCTTCCACCGTGTAAAGGCTGTTCTCGCTCAAGGCGAAGGCGCCGGCAGCGGTGGACGCCCACGTGTCCACCAACGTCATCTGGACCACGTCGAAGCTCTGTTTTGCATTGCGGACGAACGAACGCCCATCGGTGACGTGGATGTGAACCTCAGGACGCTGGTAAAGGTGATACGAATAATCGGCGTACCGGTCGCGCATGATGGTGTTGGCAATGATGGGATTGATTTCGATTCCGGTCACATCGGGACTGCCATTCGCCACCGCCCGCAGCACATCCACACCTCCGCCCGGACCGATGATCGCGTATTCACCATGTGGCCGCAGAACGTTGACCAGGGCCGGCGGGGCGGACATCAGGTTCTTCTGCCAGGATGTGTTTTGCCAATTTTTGGGGTCTGAATTCATGATGAAGGTATTGGCGTCGGCATCGATCACGATTACTTTGGCATTGTCCTGACGATCCACTTCTACCCGCGAAATTGCGTTCCAGCGGGCGAACTCCACCATCGTGGGATCGCGGAACGCGCCCTTCGCATAGACCACATCCAACAACCTTCCCGAATGATTGGCTGCAATCAGCCCCAGCAAGACGGAGGCAAGAGTAAGAGTGACGCGGCGGACATCAGCAGTCGTCGCCCACACGCTTCCGGCGACTGCCGCAATCAACGCGGCAAATAGAATCGTGTTAGGTCCGCCGAGAAAATTCAACAGCGGAACAATTCCCAGACAGGCCAGCGCACCACCGCAGAGATCCGCACCATACAAGCGGGGAATGTGTCCGGACTCGCGCGCAAAGATGATGGAGAACTGCAGGCCGGTGAGGAAAAAAGGAATGGCGGAAGCGATGTAAATGACAGTCAGGCGGAGAAAATTTGACTGAGACAGCTCGAGCGAGACCGGAGTACGCAATACAACGTCCAGCACGAATGGTATGAGCAGCGCGTTGGCGACGGATAGCCATGCTGCCAGGTTGCGCGTCTCAAAGCGCGTCAGCCAAGTTTTTTTGAGGTAAGCGAAGACGCCGCCTGCGCCCAGCCCGAGCAATGCAATTGAAATGGCGAGGAAAGCGAAATGATAAAACAGGACAACGGAAAACAGGCGGGTGAGCGCTAATTCGAGAAGCAATGCGGCGAAGCTGCTCAACCCAATGCCGGCCAGCAGCGCACGATTCCCGGTTTTCCTAGCGGCGGAGGCTGGAAGCACGAGTGGAGTCTGGCTCATTGCGGGTGATCGGGCGACAGTCTAACAGACCGAGCAACGTCAGTTTTCAAGAATGACTTGGGCGATGGCTTGCTCGGCGGTGTGCGAGAGCGACAGCGCGACGTGAACGGCACCGAGTTTCGAAGCAACCTCCGCAGCCGTGCCGTGAAAAGAAATCGTGGGACGGCCTCCGGGCTGGCGGCAAACCTCAATATCACGCCAGCGAACGCCACGGCTCCATCCGGTTCCCAAGGCTTTCATGGCCGCTTCCTTCGCGGCGAATCGCGCCGCATAGCGTTCCACGCGATTGGCTTTGGAATCACAGTAGCGTCTTTCTCCTTCGGTGAAGACTCGGTGCAGGAAGCGTGCGCCGAAACGCTCCATGGCTTCCCCGATACGGTGCACTTCCGCGATATCGATTCCGGTACCGACAATCATGCGGAATTAAGTTAGCACAGGAGAGTGCGACCGATTAAAGCAGCCGATCTCCGCGATAGATGATCTGGTCATCGACAAGGCGCGCTTCAGCCATAAGGCTATGCGGTTTGGCCGGACCGGTGCCATCGATGTGCAGGACTTGGTGACTGTAGCCCACCAGCCAGTCCGAAACCATCATCCGATGACAACGAAAATAAACTCGTTCCGCGCACATGTAGGCGGTTGGCGACTGATCACCCAGCTTGATCAGGGCGGCGACGGCGTCCCGAAATTCTTCGGTCAGCATGTAATCCGCGTAGTTGCGGAAACTGGGGCTGCGCAGGGCGAGGTGCGGCGAGTCGTCGCGGATTTTCTTGCGACGTCCACCGAGTTCTTTCATCCACACGTATCGGATTCCGGCTTCGGGCAAGGTCTTCTCCAGCGATTCACGATTGAAATGCGGCAAACGGCGCGACATGGGAAGCGAGCGGATGTCGACCAATGTTCGTATCGAATGGGCACGAAGAACTTCGAGCAGTTCATCGAGGGTGCGGGTGGAATGGCCGATGGTGTAGAGAGTCGACACAGGGCGGATTGTTGATTGTTGATTTCAGATTTCTTGTAACGCCACCGCCACCGTCTCATCCTGCTCGGGAAAGACGGTGCGCAGGTCGAGGAGAACCTGAGCATCTTCGACTCGGGCAATGATCGGGGGAGCAGATGCGCGTAGGCGGGCTGCCAGTTCGTCGGCACTCCGAGTCTTACTTGTGATAGCTAGCAGCGTTGTGGGCAGCACAGCAGAGGGCGCAGCGCCGCCGCCGATGACAGATTCGCCAGCCATTACTCTCACAGATAATCCCGGCCGCCGAATTTTCTCTGCGATAGTTTTCGCTCGTTTACCAATCTCGTCTTTTGATAAACGCATCATGCGCAGAACCGGAATCGCGTCGTGATCGTGTTTCACGTACGCGAGTAATGTGGCCTCCAGGGCGGCGTAGGTCAACTTGTCCACACGGAGGGCGCGAAAGAGTGAGTTGGCGCGCATGCGGGCAATGAGATTGCTACGGCCGCTGAGAATGCCGGCTTGTGGCCCTCCGAGGAGTTTGTCTCCGCTGTAGGTCACGACCTCCACGCCAGAGCGCAGACTTTCCAGGACGCCGGGCTCGTCGTTCACGCCAACCGAACGCAGATCGATAAGCGCTCCACTGCCGAGATCTTCCAAGAGAGGGATATTGCGCTTGCGCGCTAATGACACTAATTCTTCGATTCGAGGCTGTTCGGTGAATCCAGTGATCTGAAAATTGGAGCGGTGTACACGCAGCAGCAAGCGGGTCTTGTCAGTGATCGCGCTTTCGTAGTCGGTTAGGCGGGTGCGATTGGTGGTGCCAACTTCCCGCCCAATTTCGACCAGCTCGCCACGCGAGACGATGACCTCGCCGCCCTCCGCCAGAGTGTTGAGCGCGAGCAGCACAGCAGCCGCGTTATTGTTTACCACGATGGTGGAAACATCGTGTGTGCCAGCTCCCGCTCCCGCAAGTTCTTCGCTCAACAATTTGCGGAATAGACGATCAACGTGGATGTCCCGCCGGCCGCGAACACCTTTATCGATTTCGAATTCCAGATTCGAGTAATTGCCGGCCACTTCATGAATGTGTTGGACCACGGAGGCTGTCAGCGGGGCACGCCCAAGGTTCGTGTGAAGAATGACACCCGTGGCATTGATGACAGTGCGTAGCGAATAGCTAAGCGATTGCCGGAGCTCGCGTTCGACAGCCGATGCGATTCCGGAGAGGGCGATCTCAATTCCGCCGGCATCCAGTCTTCCGCTAGTTATCTCGTCGCGCAGACGGGCTAGAACCGCGCGGGCGGAGTCAGTGGCGGCCGCTTGTCCTTCTCGCGAAACAAGGGAGGCCAATTCCGTGTTGTGGACAAGCTCATCCACCGAGGGGAGCTTGCGGTACAGATCAGCTTTGGAGGCGGCTTTCATCAAGTGATTATCTTACGCAAGAAAATAACAAAAAAGCATTCGCGTCAGGAAGAGGTCTTGGTGTTCCTCAAAAAGAACAACATCGCGTACGAGGAGAAATACCTGTGGGAATGTTTTCTGCCGCCCCTTTGGGGGCTTATCCCTCGTCTACAACACTACCCGCGGCTGGCGCCGTGGGCTGCATTCTTACGCCGCTTCGCGGCTGGCGGAAATGATCATCCCATGTAAGAAGAATTACGATTTTCGATTGACGATTGAAAACCGCACTGCCGGCAGTTGGCGTCCCACCATCATCCCACTTCGACCAAGCCGTAGGTGCGTTGCCAACGTGTTCGCATGTGGCGCACGGCTTTATCAATTTCCGCCTGAGTAATGTCGGGGTTCGGTCCGGCAAGGACGGCGGCGGCCTCACGCTTGGCAACCTCCAGCAGTTGCCGATCGCGGATGAGATTTGCTACCTGAAAACTGGGGAGGCCGGCTTGACGAGTTCCAAAAAATTCTCCTGGACCGCGAAGTTCGAGATCGAGTTCCGCGATCTTGAAGCCGTCGGTGGTACGAACCATGGCGTCGAGGCGGCGTTCGCCTTCCTCAGAAACTTTGCCACCGGTCATGAGAATGCAGTAGGACTTGGCCGCCCCGCGTCCAATGCGTCCGCGAAGCTGGTGGAGTTGGGCGAGGCCGAAGCGTTCCGCATGTTCGACTACCATGATTGTGGCATTAGCCACGTCCACTCCCACCTCGATCACAGTGGTAGCGACCAGAAGATCGATCTCACCTTTTTGGAACAGCCGCATGACCTGGTCTTTCAGCTCGGGCTCCATGCGGCCATGCAAGACAGCAACGCGCAAGTCGGGAAAAATCCGTTTGCTCAACTCCTTATACATTTTCATGGCAGCTTTGAGCTCGGACTCTTCTTTTTCCTCGATGACGGGATAGACAACGTAGGCCTGATGGCCGACCGCGATCTGCTTGCGAACGAAGTCCCAAACTTCTGCTGAGCGTTCATCCGATACCCGGCGAGTGACAATGGGGCTGCGTCCGGGCGGCATCTGGTCGAGGACGCTCACATCGAGATCACCGTAGACTGTCAGCGCAAGTGTGCGTGGGATCGGAGTCGCAGTCATCACCAGCACGTCCGGCTCGGCATTCTCCGCGGAGCTTCCCTCAGTCTCGCCGGATTTAAGAACCGATTTCCGGTCTTCGCCGTCGGAGCTCTTCTTCATCAATTTGAAACGCTGCAAGACACCGAAGCGGTGCTGTTCGTCCACAATCACCAGGCCAAGTTTCGCGAACTCGACCTTTTGCTCAATCAGGGAGTGAGTTCCGATGACCAGTTGGGCGTTGCCTCGGACAATATGGCGGCGAATCTCGCGCTTGCGATCGTCCTCAAGGGAGCCTGTGAGCAGGACCACCCGGTAGCCAGCATTTTCGAGAATGCGGCGAGCCGAAAAGTAATGCTGCTGGGCGAGAATCTCAGTCGGCGCCATGAGCGCGACTTGATAGCCGTTTTCCATCGCAATGATGGCAGCTTCGAAGGCCACAATCGTCTTGCCCGAGCCCACGTCACCTTGAAGGAGGCGGCGCATGGGGGACGGTTTTTCCATGTCCGAGGCAATTTCTTTCAGTACACGCTTTTGCGCTTCGGTGGGATGGAAGGGCAGAATTTTCTTGATAGCTTCGCGCACGCGTCCTTCGAGAGAAAAGGCAATACCTGTCTTGGTCTTCTGCTGGCGGCGCTTTAATTCGAGCCCGAGCTCAAGGAAAAACAATTCCTCGAAAATCAAGCGGACGTGGGCGGGGGTGCGGGAAGACTGCAAGTCGTCAAAGCTTTCACCGGCTTCAGGCCAGTGAACTTGGCATAATGCTTCGCGAGGGGAAACCAGCGAGAGGCGGAGGCGCACGGCTTGAGGAATCAGATCAGGAATGTCCGGCGTCAGGTTGTCGAGCGCGGTGCGGATAATGCGGCGGAACCAGCGCGAGGTAAGCCGTCCTTGCCCGGCAGATTCGTAAATCGGAACGATGCGGCCGATTTCGAGTGAGTCGGCAGCCTTTTGTTCAGCCGCATCCGTGGAGCCGTCGTCAGCAGCGTCTCCTAAAATTTCAAATTGAGGCTGGATAAGCTGCAATGCATCGCTGTGGGAGTCTTCTTCCACTTTGCCGTACAGGGCGACCATCTGTCCCGGCTTGAATTTGTCCCGCAGATAAGTCGCGTTGAACCAGATGCACTTGAGCCGCGCTCTGCCCTGGCCGGCCGTCATCTGAAAAATGGGCATTCGACGGGTGCGGAACAGGCCTGAAGTTCGCACCTCGGCAATCACGCTGGCCATTTCGCCTGGCTTTAATTCGGAGATTCCCTTGGGATTCAGCCGGTCCTCGTAGCGGAAAGGCAGGTAATGAAGTAGCTCGTCCACGGTGTGGATGTCCTTGGCCGCCAGCATTTCGGCCAGCCGAGGGCCGATACCTTTTACGTATTGAACGGGGGTGGCCAGATCCAGCATCTGAAAGGATGGTAGCAAAAGCCACTTGGCATTTAGCACTTGTCATTTAGCCATTACAGGCCTGGTAAGAGTTCGGCTAAATGATAGGCGTCGTTGTGGCCTGGCAACCGCACCTGATGCGATTGTGTATATACCGACTACGAAAGAGGTTTGGGTAACGACCGGCGCGCCGCCGCTTACGGCGGGACGTCAAAAGAAGCGGGGCACATTAATTCGAAAAAATCGTCGCTTCGTAAGCCACTCGCTGCTTACCTCGTGAGCGGAGTCCCAGTCCGGGCCTTCTCCATCCCGTCTCGCCTATAATCTTCCACCTATGAACCTCGAACGAAAGCTGCAAGAGCTCAAGAAGCGCGACCATCTTGCCCATGAAGGTGGAGGAGCGCAGCGCCGCGAACGGCAGCACAAAGAAGACAAGATGTCGGCCCGCGAGCGTATCGAGTTCCTACTCGATGAGGGCACGTTCGAGGAGACGGACAAGCTGGTCACACATCGCTGCCACGATTTCGGCATGGCCGAGCAGAAATATTACGGTGATGGCTTTATCACCGGGTACGGACGCATCGATGGACGGCTTGTCTTTGTCTTCGCCCAAGATTTCACCGTGTTCGGCGGATCGCTCTCAGAAGCTAACGCGGGCAAAATCGTGAAGATCATGGATCTGGCCGCGAAGATGGGCGCGCCGCTGATCGGACTCAACGACTCTGGAGGCGCGCGCATTCAGGAAGGCGTCATGTCACTGGCGGGATATGCCGACATTTTCCTGCGCAACACTTTGTACAGCGGAGTCATTCCCCAGATTTCTGCCATCATGGGGCCGTGCGCGGGCGGAGCAGTTTACTCGCCCGCGATTACTGATTTCATCGTGATGGTGGACAAGACTTCGTACATGTTCATCACTGGGCCAGATGTGATCAAGACCGTCACTCATGAGGAAGTCACGAAAGACCAGCTGGGCGGCGCTATGACCCACAACGAAACTTCGGGCGTGGCCCACTTCATGGCGCACGATGACGCCGAATGTTTGTCCATGGTGCGCGAGCTGCTGAGCTTTGTTCCGTCCAATAATCTCGACGATCCGCCACGCAAGGCTTGCACCGATCCCATTGATCGAGCTGACGCCGCGCTGGACAAAATTGTCCCCGAGCAGTCGAACCTTCCCTATGAGATGAAAGACGTCATTCACGCGGTAGTGGACGACGGCTACTTCTTCGAAGTGCAGGAGCACTACGCAAAAAACATTGTCGTGGGATTCGCGCGGCTGAACGGGCGTCCGGTGGGCATGGTCGCCAACCAGCCGGCTTTTCTTGCCGGCACACTCGATATCAATGCGTCCCTCAAAGGCGCGCGCTTCGTGCGCTTCTGCGATTGCTTCAATATTCCGCTAGTGACTTTTGAAGATGTGCCGGGATTTCTGCCGGGTGCCAATCAGGAGTACGGCGGAATCATCAAGCACGGCGCCAAATTGCTTTACGCCTTTGCCGAAGCCACCGTGCCCAAGGTGACCGTGATTACTCGGAAAGCATACGGCGGAGCTTATTGCGTGATGGCGTCCAAACACATTCGCACCGACGTGAACTACGCATGGCCTACGGCAGAAATCGCCGTCATGGGACCGGAGGGCGCGGTGGACATCGTTTATAAGCGCGAACTGGAAGGCGCGTCCGACCGCGAACAGGTCCGGCAAAGCAAGATCGAAGAATTCCACGATCGCTTTGCCAATCCTTATATCGCGGCCGAGCGCGGATTCGTGGACGCGGTGATTCAGCCGAGAGAAACGCGCAAGAAATTGATACAGGCTTTAGAGATGCTGGAAACCAAGAGAGATAAGAATCCGGCGAAGAAGCATGGGAATATACCGCTGTGATGGTCTTGTGGCTCGGGCGCCCTCGCCCGCGAACGCCTATGGAAAAGGCTTCAGTCTTCGTCGTCCGACGGTGATAGCGGGAGCATGGATCCATGCCGAACGTGCAATATGTAAACTGAGCGCTCGAGCACAACGAAGAGGAAGCGATAAGTGCCCCGATTGCCCGCGCCGAAAAACAGTTCGCGGATGGGTTCGTCAAAGGAAGCGCTCTCAGGAGCCAGAGGACAACGCTCGGGGCGGCGGGCAAGACTGGTCGCACTCTTGCGCGCGCGCCGTGTCCGCTCGAGAGCCGCGCCGGGCGCTTGGCTGCGGATATATCGGTAAGCTGTCCTGAGATCGGTCTCGGCCTCGGCAGTGAAGATGACGCGATAAGTCATCTACCCGATGGAATCTTCCTGTTCCAGTTCGTCAAACACTTCGTCCGCTAGCCGGCCCGAGCCTTTGCTGGCTTGGACGAGACCTCGGCGAATGCTCGCCACGGCGTCGAGGTGTCCCGCGACTTCCTGATATGTGCTGGCGTCGAGGAGCACGGCCTCGGCTTTGCCATTCACGGTAAGCACCAGCGGACGCCCCGTTTTCTTCATGCGCTTCATCAGGCCCGAAGAGTTGCGCTTAAATGTAGTCAGCGAATGAATGTCCTGCGTCACATCAATCATGGTGTTATTATAGCATCATCCTAGCATCTTGATTGATGCTTCACGAATCTGCTGCCGTTCAATCGGGCTTCCGGTGAAAAGAGAATCCCACGCCAGAGGCGTTGCGCAGGTCTGAGAAAAGAGAATTCACACCTAAACTCTGGGATTGGACATCACCAGCAAAAACTAAGAGTCCCGAGGTGGTGTTGAACGCATTCGTCTCGGCCAGTAGCTCGCGTTAGACCCTTGCTGACCTGACCTCACTACGTTCCCTTGCGGGAGATCGTGAGCGATCCTTGCTCGGGCTCCGGGCTTACCGCCAACCGGATAAACCTGTTCAACGCCTCGGGACTCTATCCTGCCTTTGACGTGGGTTCTCGTTCGCCTCGACCAGCGCTTTGCTATAGACCCTTGCTTACCCTCTCTTCTTCACCTTGCGGTGCGAAGAGTGACTTCGCTTGAGTCCCGGACGCTGCACCAACCGGGTAAACTTTAGAACGTGTCAAAGAACGACTATGCTTTTAACATCCCTGTTTTTATAGTCAATGAAAAACGCGAACCTGTATCTGCTGTGAATGCAATCGAGTGCAGCTGCTCCACAGGCCTATCACCGGATTTGGTGCAGGTCAGCTGCAGAGGATCGCTGCAACCCGCATCCGGCGCGGATTTCTGGGCGTAACTGCACTTTTGGGAGCGTGAAGAACTTTAAACTCATCAATTTGCGTTTGTGGAAAAGCAGAAGGAATTCAGCAGGAGCGAGGTTCTTACCACTATCGGCCTATCTTCTGGCTGATCGTCTTAGATATTTTCGCCGAGGCGGGATGGGGTACTCTCCGTCCTCATCGTAGAACTTGCGCTGGCCGTGATCCGACTTGGCGTTGGGTACGGGCTTCTCGGTCTTGGAAGTCAAATGAAGCGATTGCGCCGAGGTCACTGAACTGGCGAGAGGTTGGGCGGTGGTGTAGATAGCTTCATTGAACACCGCCGCGGAGTTGGCGCGCG
This sequence comes from Acidobacteriales bacterium 13_1_40CM_3_55_5, assembly GCA_001918935.1. GTDB lineage: Bacteria > Acidobacteriota > Terriglobia > Terriglobales > Acidobacteriaceae > 40CM-3-55-5. Next base: position 19,686 of record MNGW01000130.1, read on the forward strand.
CCAATGCGAATGCAGCGAAAGGCTTGCCGCCGGAGTACGAGGTCGAAATGTAATCGGCTACCATCCGGCCGGAGAAAGTGTCCGGCAACCAAGCCAGGGACATGGGGCCTGCGATCATTTTGGCAGCACTCCAGGTGCTGCCGCCATCCTGCGAAGACACGAAGCCAAGATTGAGCGCACAGGTGGCGAACGTGCAGTTCGCCTGCGAATACCAGTAATAAGTGAGGGTGAGGTGCGCGTTGGGGCCGCTGGTCGCTGGATCAACTCCGAGGCCAGCAATGAAGTGGTCGGCGGTGCTGCTGATCGCGTCAATCGGAATACGGGCAGGTGCAGTCCAGGTGACGCCGTCGGTGGAAGTGCTCATCACCAGGTCGTTGGAGGAGCATGCGGTGCGAAAACGGCAGTCCTGCCAAACCACGTAAACCATCCCGGCTCCGTCAACCTCGGCCGAGGGTAGAGCCGAGGTGCGAAGCCCGCCAGCCACGAAATGATCGATGATGTTGGAAATGATCACGTGCGAATTCCAAGTCGCGCCGCCGTCGGTGGACGTGAAAGCCAGCATGTCCGATCCAAACACATCTTCAATCGGGACCACGACTGTGCCATTGGGCTGCACCACCGGTTGTCCGCCGATGCCCTGTACGGAGTCGGCTGTGTTCAAGGCTGGTCCCCAGGTGAGGCCGCCGTCGGTGGAAGTGCTCATCCAGACCAAGCCGTTGGCACTGGGATCGTCCCATTCGACGTAGCAGTGTCCGAAGAAGGGGCTGGCCGCGGTATTGTCACAGGCAATCCAGTCCTTGTCGGGACTCCCCGCCGCGGTTACGGTGACTGGATTCTGCCAGGAAAGCCCATCTGAGGAGCGGCTCGCCAGCACCCGGAACTGCGTGCCTAGGGCCAGCGAAGAAATGATCCAGACGTTGTGCGCGGCATCGAAAGCCACGGATGCGTCACTCGCAGCTGTGGAGGTTCCTCCGCCTTGAAACGTCGTAATGCCGGGAAGGAATCCGCTGGTCCAGGTCGCGCCACTGTTGGTCGAGGTGGCAAAGCCGATGTCAGCTCCTCCGCCACTGAAGATCCGCCCGACCTGGAATGCGCTGACGATGGTGGAACCGAAGGCGAAGGTATCGGGCTCCACTTCGGTGGCGTGCTGGCTGCTGCTGTTGGTGAAAGTGTCGGTACTTAGTCGGGTGAGTGGGATCTCTGGTGGGGGCGTAGTTT
>MNGW01000130.1:20946-26414 GCA_001918935.1 Acidobacteriales bacterium 13_1_40CM_3_55_5
TGCCAGCCGGTCATCACGTTAAGACAGTATAACCGTGCCTGAAACGGCGAAGTCCGAGATAGGCCTCGATTAGTCACTTAGCGCGCCAGCCTCTAATCGTTACAATCTTGCCGGGGAGGAACGATTATGACGATATTCAATGAAGCTCGCGGCCGGGTTATCGACGCCAATCCGAACCCGATATTTCGCCTGTTGGGGCTGGCAATTGCGGCATTCCTGATTGTCATTCTTCTGTTTTCGTCCGTCACCAAGGTTGCATCGGGCCATGTGGGAGTGCTCACGCTTTTCGGGCGCGTCACTGGCGAAATTCTGCCCGAGGGCATTCATCTAATCAATCCATTTAAGTCGAGCACGGAAATGTCCATCCGCACGCAAGAAATCAAGGAGTCAGCCAGCGTGCCGTCGGCTGAGGGACTAGTCATGAATCTTGATACTTCGCTGATTTATCACCTTGACCCGGCAAAAGCCGCCGAGGTCTACCAGAAGATTGGGCCAAACTACTTGGTCGTGTTCATTGAGCCGAACCTGCGCGCAGCAATTCGCGAGGCGACCGCTTCGCACACCGCCAACGCTCTATACAGCGGAGAGCGCGAGTTGGTGGCCAAACAGATTCGCGACCAGCTCACGACGCTGCTCGGACAGCGTGGAATTCTGGTGGAAGCCATTTTGTTGCGCGACATCCAACTGCCGCTGACCCTCAAGACTTCAATCGAAACCAAGCAGCAGGCCGAGCAGGAAGCGCTGGCCATGAACTTCCGCTTGCAGAAGGAAAAACAGGAAGCGGAGCGCAAGCGTATTGAAGCCGCTGGTATCCGCGACTTTCAGCAGATTGTTGCCCAGGGCATCAGTCCGCAGCTTCTGGAATGGAAAGGGATTGAGGCTACCGAGAATCTGGCTAAGAGCGCCAATTCCAAGATTGTGGTGATCGGGAACAGCAAGAACGGCTTACCGCTGATTCTGGGTCAGTAGTGTCGGATAGTGTGGCGCGGGCGCCCTCGCCCGCGTCCCGTTACCGGTATTCGATCTGCGCTGGCACATTCTGGGCCTCTTCATTAAATCATGTGACTCTAAATGAAGCAGGTGTTCGGAACATGAGGCCATCCCGACCGGTGTTCGCAACATGAGGCTCATCCCGACCGTTTGCGCGACCGTGGAAGAGCGGCCCTTTAGGGCCGCGTTACGAATGAAGCAAGATGGGCTTCAGCCCCGGTGGTCGCCCTGAGTCTTGCACCGGGGCTAAAGCCCGTACCAAAAGCCGCCTGACGCGGCGCTAAAGCGCCGCTCTTCCACGGTACCCGACACGTCACGCGAGCAGCCCCAGCCACGCGAGCACCACGCGTCGCGGGACATCGCGCCGTAAAGGAGAGCGCCGGACTCTCGCCAGCGCCCGTGTGGTTTGGGGAACTCTCGCCGCCTCGCCACTGTTACCATTAGCCTGTGGCAGCCCTACTAGACATCCGTCATCTGACAGTTCAATTCTCCACTCAAGGTCGTCTAACAAAGGCTGCCGGAGATTTAAGTTTCGTTATCGCTCCCGGGGAAGTACTTGGCCTGGTCGGGGAATCCGGGTCGGGGAAATCCGTAACCTCGCTTGCCATGATGCGTCTTCTCCCGCCCCAAGCGCGGACGAGTGGAGAAATTCTTTTCAGCAACGGCACGGGTTCAGCCCGCGATCTGCTGCAGCTTGCGGAGGCGGAGATGCGGGGCCTCCGCGGAACCGCGATCACCATGATCTTTCAGGAGCCGATGACAGCTCTGAATCCAGTCATGCGCGTAGGGGATCAAATCGCCGAAGCGGTCGTCGCCCACGGGGGTGGAAGTAAGAACGACGCCTGGGATCGCGCTGTTGCCGCGATGAACGACGTAGCCATCGCTGATCCCGCGCGTCGAGCTCGCGATTATCCGCACCAGCTTTCAGGAGGAATGCGTCAACGAATCATGATTGCGATGGCCATCGTCAATCGCCCGCAGTTGCTTATTGCCGACGAGCCAACTACCGCGCTCGATGTGACTATCCAGGCGCAAATTCTCGAACTATTAGCTGGGCTGCGCTCGAGATTTAATTTGGCAATGCTTTTCATCTCGCATGATTTGGCGGTCGTCTCGCAAGTTGCGGACCGCGTGGCCGTAATGTATGCCGGCGCTCTGGCGGAACTGGGTTCGAAGCGAGATATTTTTCATGCGCCGGCGCACCCATATACGCGCGGGCTGCTGAAGGCAGTGCCTACGTTGCGTAGCGATCGCACGCGTCCGCTGGAGACGATTGAAGGAACAGTGCCTGCCGCGCACGCTGCTCCTCCGGGGTGTCCGTTTGAGCCGCGTTGCGATTTCCGCATCGCCGAATGCGCGCAAAGCCTGCCTCCGGTGGTCGAAGTTGCGCCTGGCCATTGGGCGAGGTGTCCTGTGGTTAATCAGCAAGGACTATAATCCCCAGTTTGCCCGGTGACTTGTGCGTCTTCTTCTACTAAGCGACATTCACAGTAACCTCGAAGCCCTCGAAGCTTGCCTCGCGGCTGCTCCGGCTCATGATGTCGTGGTCAATCTGGGCGACATCGTGGGATATGGCGCCAGTCCCAACGAAGTGACTGAACGTTCACGCGGCTTGGGAAAATTGTTTGTTCGGGGCAATCACGACAAAGCTGCTACGGGTCTGATGGATATCAGTGATTTCAATCCAGTCGCGGGCTTGGCTGCACTGTGGACGCGGGACAAGCTCAAGTCAGAAAACCTGGAGTGGTTACGCGCGCTGCCCCATGGCCCAATGCAGATTGATGATCTGCCGAACGTCCAGTTCGTGCATGGCTCTCCCGTCGATGAGGATGAGTACGTGGTTACTTTGCAGGACGCGCTCGAACCTCTGTTGGTGTCTACAGTCCCCGTCACCTTTTTTGGGCATACTCATCTGCAGGGAGGCTTCTCGACCAATCATTCCTCTACCGACGATTATCGCCCCGTGTACAAAACCGTGGGACAGAACGAAACCCGCGACTTTCCATTAAAGGAAGGTGTGCGCTACCTCATAAATCCGGGCTCGGTAGGACAACCGCGTGACGGCGATTGGCGAGCGGCCTTCGCGCTTTTTGATTCCGATGCTCGCCTCGTCACCTTCTGCCGCACGCCGTACAACCTGAAAGGCGCTCAAGATCGCATCGTAGCGGCAAATCTGCCACAGCGGTTGGCCACCAGGCTGGCAGCGGGGAGATAGCAGCAGCGTCGCTCCAGATTTGATTCCGTGTAAACTTTCGTGATGCCATCATCTTCCCGCTCTGTACGTGAAACGAAAGAGCTGTTCGAACCATATCGCCCGAAGAGTCCGGAACATTTCCTGATCGCTTATAGCGATGGCGGCGCGCGGGGCAATCCCGGTCCCGCGGGCTACGGAGTGGTAATCAAAGATGAAACCGGAAAGAAAATCGCAGAGCTCAGCCAATATCTCGGCCATCAGACCAACAATGTAGCCGAATATCAGGGGCTAATTGCCGCCCTGGAATACGCGATTAAACACGGACACAAGGCGCTTAAAGTCATCAGCGACTCGGAACTTCTGGTGCGACAAATCAAGGGCATATATAAGGTCAAGAATTCTGTTTTGAAAGAGCTCCACGCCCGCGCCAAGGAATTGATCGCGAAACTTGACTGGTTTTCTATCGAGCATGTGTTGCGCGGAAAAAACTCGGAAGCCGATCGACTGGCGAATGAGGCGATGGATAAAGGGATGAAACGTGCAGTGACCTAAGCTAGCGGCTCACTCCGCGGCAGACGTGTGGTCGTGAATGATTTTCCAGCCGTCCGGAAATTTCCGGAACACCAGAGTGAACCATCCGTGCGGCGTCTTTCCATCGGACATGGTTAAATGCCACGCCCCACGCACCAATGCCGCATCCGGCGCGAGAGCCTCGATCTTCAGATCGGAGAATTCCAGCTTGCCCATCTCGCGGCCTTCGCTCTGGTAAGTCTTGCGATAACGCTCGAGGGTGGATTGCCATCCAGAATAGATTTTGGCGCCGGAGAAAAACGTCAGTTCCGGTGAGTTCCAGTATCCGGCCATGAAGCTCTCCAGATCGTGATGGTTCCATGCCTCCTGCTGTCGCTCTAATACTTGTCTGACTGCCGGTTCAGTTGTTGACCGGAAAGTTTGTGCGGGTGTGCTGAGGGCGCACAGCAAAATCAAGCTAAACACAATAAAACTGCGGCGCATATCTGTCCTCTGAGCGCACCAGTGTCGCACAAATCAGTTACTGTGATGGAGTCGGCTCAGTTGTTACTGGATATGCTGCGAATCGGTAAGGGGGTGAAGAGCTTTTTACGCGCGGCCTTTTTTTGTCGCCGCGGTAGTGGCCACAACGCCGGCTACTTCCCACGGCCGCTTCCGGCGTTCAGCCTTGGGCTTGTCGCGATCTTCAATGCGGTCGTACTGATACGATTCGCTCACTGTTCCGAGCGACTCGTTATAGAGGCTCGGCAGTCCTAAACCTTCCTTCAGTTCTTCCGTGAATTGCTGTAGCGCTTTCAAGTGATCCGCAGTGGCAGGAACTTCCGTTTTGGCCGTCTTCAGGAACTGCTGATATCCGCGATTGATGAGTTTCGAAATCTCACTTCCGATGAGGTATCCGGGATACGCGAAGATCTTTACGTTATCGTCGCCATTCTTCTGGATAGCAGCGGAACAGCAGTATTTTTTGAGGAATACGCGGCCCTGGGTGCCGGGAGCTTCGATCAAATCGAAGCCGTGGTCGCGCAGCCAGTTCAACGCTTCTTCGTAACTTCGTTGTTCGACCTTGGTTGCCATCCGGCTTCCCTTCTTTTTCTCGCTTATTTAGATGCGGGTTCTGGGGAAAGGTGCATTAAATCACCGTTACCGTGATTGCACCCCGCCTCCTTTATAATCTAAACATCTGTTGCTGCACTCTTAATTCGCCCTTTACGCTCATTACGTTAGTCACGGTTGGACCCAATACCTATGCGGCGCGTGTCTCCGAAAATTAATCCAGCGAACAAGCTTCCGTCTCAATCAGCGGCGCAAGAGGAGACACTCACGTTCACTCCGGAGATAAGAGAGAAACGCCACGCTGTTCTGGGTCAACGAAGTTTGGATCGTATCGGCAACACTCCGCTTCTACGTTTGGATCGGCTGACGCGTGAGTTGCCGGGCGTTGAGATCCTGGGGAAAGCCGAGTGGATGAATCCCGGCGGCTCGGTTAAAGATCGCGCCGCCGCAAACATCGTGGCTGAAGCGCGTCGCAGCGGAAAATTTGGGCCGGGTAAAGCGTTGCTGGATTCCACCAGCGGAAATACAGGGATTGCCTATGCCATGATCGGCGCAGCGCAGGGTTTCCAAGTGACGCTGTGCATGCCGGAAAACGTCTCCGTCGAGCGCAAGCACATCCTGCATGCGTATGGCGCGAACATTATCTACACCGACCCGGGCGAAGGATCGGATGGGGCGATTCGCAAAGTGCGCGAACTTG
>MNGW01000065.1 GCA_001918935.1 Acidobacteriales bacterium 13_1_40CM_3_55_5
CGCCAATGCTATGGCCGCTTCTGTCGCCAAGATCTGCGGACGCGCCTTGGAAAAAACTCAAGCCTGGCTGCAAACTTCGGAGCGCGAACCTGCCGAATGGATAGAAGTGGACGAAAGCGCCAAGGCGGCAAGTTCACGGACCGGCTACACCAAGGTCCACGTGATGCCTGCTATCCCCATCCGGGACGACACCCAAACCACCGAGCAATTAGCCTCACTTCAGCCGCCACAAATCGCGTCGCGGACCCAGCCCCAATTTCACATCCCAGACAGTTTGAGAGATCCAATGCCGATCAGCGGAAGCATGACTGATCGAAGCATGACCGGAAGACCTCCTACGTCGCTGTTGGGCGGACTGGAGCCGGTGAGTGTCTCCGAGGAACTCTCAGCAGCATTGCTTCTGGATAGAGTTCAGCCCAGCTATCCGCAACAAGCGCTGCGCGCTGGATTGCAGGGTCCAGTGGTGTTGCAGGCGTGGATCGCCAGGGATGGAACGATCCGCGAACTGAAACTGATTCGGGGTTCACTGCTTCTCGGGCAAGCTGCCTATGAAGCCGTGAAACAATGGCGCTACAAGCCCTATCTGCGAAATGGCCACGCGGTGGAAGCACAAACCTACGTCACCGTCGATTTCCGCTTGCCCTAATATCCGCGTCTCACATTCTTTCCCTGATCGAACCTTCAGGCGTTGGTTAGCTCCAGACTGCTGTCCGCCGTAGCGGCTGCAGCACGGATTTTGACCCCAGGAGCAGAGTGCTTCTTGGTCGGAAACACAGCGCGCCAATTGATCACAAAGGTTGGGATGAAGCACGCCGCTGCAATGCAGGTCCAAACCGCGGAAACAACGCCGAGTTCTCCCAGGCGGGCAATTGCCGGAATGGCGATAATGGCACGGACAAAGATGAAAACCATAGCGAACGGATAGCTGCGAATCATCCACTGACGATGTTGCTGAACATTGCCGGTGCGAATGCAATAGAGAGCGATCGCCGTGGTCACGATCCAACCCGTGGACTGGGTGATGGCGGCCATCACCAGGGTGGGCGGTCCTTGAACGATTGCAATGTGGACCGCCACCGGCGCCGAGACCGCGACCCCCGCAACGTAAATCCTTCCCAGAATGCGATGCAGCAGCAAATGCCGCTGGCGCAGCCGATTAGAGAATTGGAGAGGCGCAATGAACAGGGCAATCGCGCCCAACAGTCCATGGGGCAGCAGCCACCATTTCACTTTGGCAAAGTGCTGCCAGATCGGGGACTGCGAGTCTAAAAACGGCATTTCGTAGCGATAGAGAACGAAAAGCGTCATCAATCCGTAGATGACAAAGAAGACATGCTTGACTTGAATTGAGCGAGACCGTGCCTGGGGCGCGGGAACTGTGGCCATGGTTACTCCTTCAGGGTGAGAAAAACGGCGAGTAGAATAGCTAAAACAGGTCAAACAGACAACCCCACGAATGTGCCGGAGAGGGGTGCCGGCTGGTACCTGAGGCGTCAACCAGTTCACAACTTTTTACTTATTTTCACGCCGAATTGACACGTCCCCTGTCTGGTTAAACTATGTTGTGTGCCGGACTGATCCAAAGGCGAGTCCGGATCAGGAGTCCAAAATGAAATTGAAACGCCGCTGGAACGAGCGAACTCGGCTGATCCTGACGCTGGAACTCGCCGTGGTATTGCCCGCCGCGGCCCTGGTGATCCTGAGCGCTCTCCATCTGAAACAAGTCCAGCGTGAACACGGATTCGAGGCCGCCATTCAGCGTGAGTTCGGCCAGATCCTGGCAATTTCCGAAAAGCAGATTAATCACCGCGGATATGAATTGGTGGACGATGCGCGCAACGACTTTCCGGGCGTCCACGAGGCCTGCAGTGACACGCTCGACCGTGTGCTCGCCGCTCGCCCCTATCTCGCACATGTCTTCCTATACGACCCTGAACGTGGCTTGGTGTTTCGCTCTCAACCTCATCGCCTGAAAAAAGACGAGCAGTTCCACGCCGAGTCCGAGGAACTCTCCAACATGATGCAGAAGTGGCTAGACCCCGAATACAAGGACATGTTGCAGAGCATTACCAAACTGGACAAAAGAGGAATACCCTATTACGCCTTCCCCAACGGCGCTCCACGAGGCGAAAAGCACTTATACCAATCAGTCCTGATGTTCGCCAAGCCGGACGGGGCCGACGGCCATACCGCCATCGGCGGAATCATTTTTGACGCCGAGTATCTTCGTGATCACTTCTTCCCCGAGATGTTGGAGACCGTAATGTCCCGAAACCTTAGCGAGGGACAGAAGGCTGTCATGATGGTCCATCCCAAGAGCGAATCCTATCCTCTGGCGGCGTCCGCGGGTTGGGATGGCGGCGTCCCCGAAGTCGAACGCAACATGGATTATGTGTTCCCGGGCTTGACCCTGGCCATCAAAACGCCGGGAACCACGCTGGAAGCTATCGGTCAGCGCTTCGTCCGCACCAGCTTCATGATCCTGGGAGGCCTCTCCTTATTACTTGCCGGCGGACTGTTGCTGACCTACCGCAACGTGAGCAAGGAAATGGCTCTGGCTCGCTTGAAATCAGATTTCGTTTCCAACGTATCGCACGAGCTGCGTACTCCTCTCTCCCTGATTCGTCTGTACGCCGAGACGCTTGAGATGGGGCGCCTGAATTCGCAGGAAAAATATCAGGAGTACTACTGCATCATTCGGAAGGAAAGTGAGCGTCTTTCCGCACTGATCAACAATATTCTGGATTTCTCGCGCATCGAAGCCGGCCGCAAAGAATACGACTTCCGTGACACCGACATGCGGGAGTTGGTGCGAAACACGCTGGAATCTTATCGTTATCAGATCGAACAGCACGGCTTCACCTTTGAAGAGAAGATCGACCCCGTTCCACCGATGCGAGTGGATCGCGAGGCCATGGCGCGCTCTATCGTCAACCTGGTAAACAACGCCCTCAAGTATTCTCAGGATCGGAAATACATCGGAGTGAATCTCTATCGTGAAAATGGAGCGGTGAAACTGGAAGTAATCGATCACGGAATTGGCATCCCATCGCAGGAGCAGCAAAAGATATTCGAGAAGTTTTATCGCGTGGGCGATCCACTGGTACACAACACCAAGGGCAGCGGCTTGGGTCTTTCCCTGGTGCGTCACATCGTGCAGGCGCACGGTGGCGAAGTGATCGTGGATAGTGCCCCGGGCCAGGGCAGCAAGTTCACCATTACTCTGCCGGTAAATGCGGCAGCAATCGCGAGCAACGCGGCGACGGCATAATCACGAACCACGTAGCGGCAGGCGACTCGCCTGCCGGGTTGGAAAAGTAAATAGCTTATGACGAAAATCCTGATTGTCGAAGACGAACCCAACATGGTCGCCGGCCTGCGCGATAACTTCGAGTATGAAGGATACGAAGTCATCACCGCACCCGACGGCGTTGCCGGCCTGGAACGCGCGATTGCGGAGAAGCCCGACCTGGTCATCCTCGACGTCATGATGCCCCGCATGAGCGGCCTGGATGTGTGCAAACAGCTCAAGGCCAAGCGCGCATCCGTTCCCATCATCATGTTGACCGCGCGCGGACAGGAAGTAGACAAAGTAGTTGGCCTCGAGCTGGGAGCGGACGACTACGTCACCAAGCCATTTTCGATTCGCGAATTGCTGGCCCGGGTGAAGGCTGTCCTTCGCCGCGCCCACATTGTTCCTAAAGAGCAAGACCGTTACGCCTTTGGGGATGTCGAAGTGAATCTGCGTAGTTGCCAGGTATCGCGCAGCGGTAAGTCGCTTGATTTTTCCTCCAAGGAATTCGATTTGCTGAAGTACTTTCTCTGTCATCCCGGGGAAACTCTCAGCCGCGATCGTCTGCTCGAGGAAGTATGGGGCTACGAGCGTTTTCCCACCACGCGCACGGTGGATACGCACATCGTTCGCTTGCGCCAGAAAGTCGAGCCCAAGCCCGAGGAGCCTCGTTTCATCCTGACCGTGCATGGCACTGGTTACAAGTTCGTCGGCTGATTACTGATTTGTGCAGGAGACTGGGTTGGAAACCGCTCTGCAAATACGAGGTCGCAGCCTAGGTCGAGGTGAGGACAGGGGATGGGCTTTCCCCGTCAGCACCCCCTGTCGTTTGAAACTTAGCGCCGCTCGCGCCGAAGTAACGCCAGCCGATCCCGCGCTGGAAGATCAAATGGCCGACCTGCGCCGTGAGCACGACGATCTGCGCCGCGTCCTGTACGAAGCCGCCCAAGTGCAGAGAAGACTCTGCGGTCCACGTTATCTACGTTGTGAGTCGTTCGAGATTGCCAGCGAGATTTTTCCCGTGCGCCACGTCTCGGGTGATTTCATCAGCGTCTTCGAACTCGGGGGCGACCTGGTGTTCGCCATCGGCGACATTGCGGGCAAAGGCCTTTCGGCAGCCATGTGGTTCACTCACATCCTAGGCCTGCTGCGGATGCAAATCACGGCGCTGGAAAGTCCCGCCGCTGCTTTGTCCGCCATCAATCGCGATCTGTTGCAGACAAGCCTGGAATTTCCGTTGGCCAGTTTGCTATTGGGCCGGCTAAGTGTGAGTTCCGGTGACATCAAGTATTGCAATGCCGGGCATCCTCCAGGCCTGCTGCTGCGAAGGGACGGGCGCGTCGACCAATTGTGCGATGGAGGGCCGCTGCTGGGCGCGATTGCCGAAGCATCCTTCGCTAACGGAAAAACAACTTTGCATGAGGGTGACACCCTGCTCGGCTATTCCGATGGAATTGCCGAATGCCGCAACCCGGCGGGATCAGACTTTGGCGTAGAACGCCTGCTACTGGCGGCACAACTGCCGAGCGGGTCGGCGGCGAGTTCGATTCTGTTTTCCGTACTTGGCGCAGCCGAGGATTTCGCCGGAAGCCGCCCACGCGAAGACGACATGGCTTTGATCGTAGTGCAACGGACGGACGACTAACTGGAGCTTCGAGCGGACAGGAAAATGATCGTGTCTGAGATCAGCAAAACTCGCGGCGTGCCGGCTTACATGAACAACCTGGGATTCCTTCCCTCGACTCGGAAAGCAACCGGTTCATCTCGCGTGGATGACACGTTGCTCATCCGCGCAGCTCAACAGGGCGACGCCACCGCGTTCGAGGAATTGGTCCGGCAATACGATCGTGCCGTGCTGCGTCTCGCGGTTCATCTCACCGGTTCGCAAGAGGATGGCCAGGACATGTACCAGGAGGCATTCCTCCGCGCCTACATCAACCTGGGACGTTTCCGCTTCGAATGTTCTTTCTACACGTGGATCTACCGCATTGTGACTAATCTTTGCCTTGATCACCTGCGCAAGAAAAATTCTCGCGGCCGCGATCTGACCACAACCGTTTCGCCCGAGGGCGAGGAAGAAAAAGTGCTGGACCACATGCCCGATCACCGGGCAAGCGCCAGCCCCGAGCGAAGCGCGGTCAGCCGCGAACTGCGCGAACGCATCGTTTGCGCCCTGACTAGACTCTCTCCTCGTGAGCGCGTAGTTTTTGAGTTGAAGCACTATCACGGCCTGAAACTGCGGACCGTCGCCGGAATCCTGAACACCACCGAGGGCACGATCAAGAACACCCTTTTCCGTGCCACCCACAAGTTGCGCCTACAGCTAGCCGAAGTCCGCTGAGATTCCTGCTTCTGTCTTTTTTGCAACAGCACTTCGGCGCTACTGTGGTGCCGCAGTTCGTCCGCTTATGTGGCGCGGGCGCCCTCGCCCGCGGCTTTTAGCTAATTGTGTGTCAGACTCAGTGGGTTGCTTTTGGGTGGCGCAGCCCTTCAGCGCTGCGATCATCTCCCGCAAATTGACGCGGCTTTAGCCGCTATCTCGCGCAGACGAAGTTGCTCAACTAAAATATCGTTGATCCGCTATCCAAATCCCATGGCCTCCCCGCTTAACGCGTTCCACTCGGCGCTCGTGGTCGAACCCACCCTGGCCCCTATTCCCGAAGGCTGGTTCTGGATGGGCTCCAAAGCAGGCCAGGACAACGAGCGCCCAATCCATCGAGTATGGGTCGACGCCTTCCAACTCGCCGCGTACCAGATCACGAATCGCGAGTATGAACATTTCCTACGAGCGACGGCGAGCCAATCGCCACCCCTATGGAATGATCCCAACTTCAATCATCCGGGGCAACCGGTGGTCGCAGTTTCATGGTTCGACGCGATGAAGTATTGCGAATGGTTGACCGCAGCGACAGGCCGGCGCTATCGCTTACCCACGGAAGCTGAATGGGAACGAGCCGCACGCGGCAACCAGGAAGGAAAACTTTTCCCTTGGGGCGACGCTTCTCCAGAATCGTTGCCGGATTACGCGATGCGCTGGAAGTCAGGTCCCGAACCGGTAGGTAGGTATGCGCCGAATGCTTTCGGTCTCTACGACATTTCGGAAAACGTCCACGAGTGGTGCAGCGATTGGTACCAGCCCGACTATTACGCAATTTCTCCAGACCGAAACCCACGTGGCCCGGAAACCGGCAAGCGCCGCTCTTCCCGCGGAGGTTCCTGGCGCCATCACATCAAAGTCACACGCTGCGCCGCTCGTTCCAGCATCCCGCCAGAATTCCACTATGCAGACTATGGCTTCCGCATGGCCTGTGGTAGCGCCGGCGTCCCCGCCGGCTCTTGAACAGCTCATTACCACTTGACGAACAGCCGGCGGGACGCCGGCGCTACCTTAATATTCTCAAACAGAAATTCCGATACGTTATGGAACCCGCTTCGTAGCTGGTCCTATCAGCCAACGGAAAAACATGTTGACCAGGCTGAGCACGATGGCTCCCCAGAACGCGGCCGCAAACGTGTCCACACGAAAGCCAGGAACAATCGCCGAAGCCAGCTCAATCATCGCTGCATTGATCACCAGCCAGAAGATTCCCAGCGTGAGCAGAGTAAGGGGAAAGGTAATGATCTTAAGGAAAACTCCCAGAGTGGCGTTCACGAAGCCAATGACCAGGGCGGCGATCAGCGCGGCGAATGGTCCGGTCAGGTGAAAGCCGGAGATCAGGTGCGCCACAATCCACAATGCCACCGCGCTTAGCACCCAGTTCAGAAGATGTTTCATGTCATCCTCCGCAACGGCAGGCCGACTATAAGCCTTCCTTAAGCGGGAGGCAAATTAGAATTCCATCGGAACGCTGAGCGCCAACAGTCAGCGAAGCCAAGCCAACACAGCTACAGTGATGACCGTCACCAATACCATCCCGATCAAGTACTGATTGGACCGCCACCATCCTGGTTCTTTGCCGCCTGAATATTGTGAGAAAAATGCCGGTCCCACAGTATTTGAAACGTTTCCCTCTTCGAACTGCGCTGCTTCACAAGTGACACACAGCGCGCGGCCTTCGGAGATCGGAAAGCCGCAAGCCTGGCACTTCGCGACGTTTACGCGAGTGACGATGACTTCCGTAGGGACTTCTTCTTCCGTGATAACGGCTTCCACCTGCGTTTCGACCTTTGGCGCAAGCTCAATGCTTTCGGCAGGCGGGGACACGCCAGCAGGCTCTACTTCTTCCGCAACGATGGTTTCACCGGTAATTTCTTTTTCTGCCCGCTTGGCGGCGTCAGCATGTTCGACCGCGGTCTGGATCAGTTCGGCTATCCGTTGCAAAGCGATGACGTCGCGCTCTTCAAAAGCGTACGGCCTGCCGGAAAACAATTCGAAAACTCCGTTCACCTCATTCTCGCGAATCAGCGGCATCACCATGACTGACGCAATACCGAGGGCGCGGCAGCTCTCACGATTCACCCGCGCATCGTTCTCCGCATCATCACAGCGCAAGATCTGCTTGGTCCGCACACTTTCCCCGGACAGACCGGAATCGATTTGCAGGCGCGTTCCCAGTTCCGGCGCTGATGGGCCTGCACTGGCGCGGCAANNNNGCGCCCGCTCCGCCAGCAATTGCAAGGTGGCACTCAGATCGCGCTGCGCCATTTCAGTCAGCGAGCTGCCGTCATTCGCGGCAGGGAAACGCAATGTCGCGCGCGCGTTATCTAGCAGCCGGGATGAAGACTCCCCTTCCGGCAGGGGTGTCTGGGGCACGAGCCGCGGCGAACCTTGATCCGCGATGGAGTTGCGATCCATTGGGTTTTTGGAAGTGGCTATGGTTCGAGTTTCGCTTACCAGGTATCTAGAGTCAATTGCAAATGATGATCGAGAGATCAACAAGATACGTGTTGAATCTTGCGTGCTTCGCTTGCCTCAGGCTTTTTTGCGCGCGTAGTAGCGACGAGCCTTGTCGCGATTGCCGCACGTCTTCATGTCGCACCATCGGCGACGATGATTCTTGGTCTTGTCCAGAAATAACCAGGCGCAATCGCCCGCTGCACACTGTCGCACATAATCGAGATCATCAGAAGTGAGCAGCTCGGCAGCGGAGCGAGCCACCGGCCACAACATCGAATCGAGACTGCTATCGGGCAGCACCCATTCCCAATCAAAGCGCCGCTTGCTGTGCACGAGGCGCGAATGCTCGGAAGCCTGCTGCACCACGGCATTGATCATGGCGAGAGCCGTGCCCGGCACGGGTTGCCGTCCCGCAACCGCAGCGAACACCGAATAGATTGCGTCACGGAACTGGATGGCATAACGCAGCGCTGACTGAGCGTGTCCGGGCGCCTCACCCGCAAGCAGGTGAAGCCTATCTACATTTCTTGGAGTGAGGATGCCGGCCTCTTCGCTCCACTTCACCAGGCTCGGATAATCTGTAAGCAGTTCCTCGGCATGATCGCTGGTCCGATTGTTCACCGTGTTGGCGAAATCCAGGCAGAGTTTTCCGCCGGTGAATTCAAATGGCGACTTGGCACCCGATGGGGGCACAAAATTAGAGCTTATAACCATCAAATTCCACTTGACAAGTGAGGATAAGCAATTCTAGCATAATTATCACCATCAAACATTATTTTGATGGTGAGGTTATTATGCTAACCGATCATCCTTCTCAGATCCGGGCCGCGTTGCGAAGCGGAAGCGTGATTGAAATCGGAGCACCTTCTCGGCGTGAGGAATTCGCACCTCCCTCTCGTTGGCAAATTGTCCTGGGCTTTGCCGCCATTTATTTAATTTGGGGATCGACCTATCTCGGAATCCGATATGCGGTCGAAAGCATTCCTCCTCTCCTCATGATGGGCATTCGCCACTTTACAGCCGGCTTGCTGGTTTTCGTTTGGACGAGACGGCGAGGTGATACGGCGCCCACGCGTTTGCAATGGGGTTACGCGACTGTCACCGGCGCGTTGCTGTTTCTTGGAAGTCACGGAACCATCGCTTGGGCGGAGCAGCGAATACCTTCAGGACTGGCTGCACTGTTGTGCGCTACCCTGCCACTGTGGACGGTGTTGCTGGCATCGAGAGCCGAAGGAAAGCTGGGAGCGAAAGTTTGGACAGGATTGCTGCTGGGATTTGGCGGAGTCGCTTTGCTCATTGGACCCGATGCCATCTCTAGCGGAAGGCGCTTGGACTTGGTGGCTGCAGGCGCGGGCCTTGCAAGTGCGTTCTTGTGGGCGGCGGGAACGATTTATAGCCAACGAGTGAAGCTGCCGGCATCTACCGTACTATCTGCCTCTATGCAGATGATAGCCGGCGGCGCAAGCTTGCTGATCGTCAGTCCGATCGCGGGAGAGCCGAGTGCGCTCAATGTTGCCGCCATCACGGAAAAATCTGTTTTTGCTTTGGTGTATCTGATTGTGTTTGGATCAATCATCGCGTTCACGGTTTTTACTTGGCTGGTCACGGTGAGCTCATCGTCGCAGGTTTCTACCTATGCGTATGTCAACCCAGTTGTGGCAGTATTCCTTGGTTGGGCGCTGGCGGATGAACGGATCGGAGCCCGCACCATCGCTGCTACTGTCATCATTCTGGCATCCGTGGCGCTGGTGAGCGGGCGAGGCAAGGTTCAGGTAGCGCGTCCCGAGATTAAGGAGATGGCAGAAGTGAGCGAGGCAGCGGGAGACTGAGAAGAAATTTACGATTTTCGATTTACGACTTTCGATTGAAAGGCGAGGTCAACGGCAAGAGATTACGTCTCCGACGTGGATTGTGCCTTGAGTCAGGATTTGTGCGCGGAGGCCGCCACGATGTCGCAATCCCTTGAGTACGGGACGGCCTGTTAACCGCTGCAAGTGGTCACAAGGCTCGCATAGGCGGATGCCGCGAATCTTCACCTCGCCAATTTGGAATTCGTGGCCGACCAGATGATTGAGCGGGACGCCGCGTGTGACCAGATTACGGCGTGCTTCTCCC